>DUSC01000265.1 GCA_012842935.1 Hyphomicrobiales bacterium
CCGCCGCAAGCAGGTTTTCGACGGCCGCGACGATCTCCAGCGGCTCGGCCATGCGGCCTTCTCCGGACTCGCCCGATTCCGCCATCTCGCCTCTCGCCGGCCCGACGAAGCGGACGCCGTCGGCGGCCAGAAGTTCACGATTGCGCCGCGTCGCCGGATGCGCCCACATGCGCGGATTCATCGCCGGCGCCATCAGCACAGGCTTGTCGGCAGCAAGCAGCACGGCCGAGGCGAGGTCGTCGGCATGGCCGCCGGCGAGCTTTGCCATCAGGTCGGCGGTGGCCGGGGCGACGACGACGAGGTCGGCCTCGCGTGACAGGCGTATATGGCCGACGTCGTGCTCGTCCTTGCGATCGAACAGATCGGTGAAGACGTGGTCGGCCGACAGCGCCCCCACCGACAGTGGCGTCACGAACTCCTGGGCGGCGCGCGTCATGACGCAGCGGACCCGGGCGCCGCGCTCGCGCAGACGGCGGATCAGGTCGAGGCTCTTGTACGCCGCGATACCCCCGGCGATGACGAGGAGGATGCGCTTCTGCGACAGTGTCATTCGGCGGGACCTTCCCACGGATTGAAGACGTCTACGCCACAGCCTTCGAAGTCGCGGACGTTGCGGGTGGCAACCGGAATTCCGCTCGCGGCCGCAATCGAGGCGATCTGGGCATGCAGAGGAGCGATTTCCTTGCCCTGTCGCCGGCGCCCGGCGACGATAGCCGCATAGTGCGGCACTTCGCGTAACCCGAAGGGAAGAAGGTTTTCGCGGGGCGTTCCCGCCACGAATCCGGAGATGAATTCGCCAAGGCCGTCACGTTTGCGGCCAGGCGGCAGCAATTCCACACCGGCGAGAAGTTCGGCCACGACCACGGCGGGAACGAACAGCGCGTCGCGCCGCGTCTGCTCCAGCCAGCGGCGGACAGCGCCATCGGGCTGAGGTCGCATCATCTCCGATACGACGTTCGTGTCGATCACAAACACGGTCGTCACGTGTCCTCGAAGACCACGCGGGTGCCGGCAACGCCGGTACGCTCGGGAACAGCGAATTCGAAGGTCCCGTGGCGCTCCCTCAGGGCCTGGATGCTGTCCCACGCGTTCTGCCCGGAGTCCGGCCTCACGAGCTCATCCACCGACAGACCGGACTGGACGACCGCGCGCAAGATGGAGCGTGCCTCGTCTTCCATCGACGCGCCGCGAACGGCGCCCCGCAAGCGCAGCGCCTGCTTGGTGTCCTCGGTCAGGTTTCTGATGGTCAGGGTGCCCATTGGCGCCTCCTCCCGGTGCTAGCAATGTAAGCATTGCTGTCAGTGCAGTCAATTCCTCGACCGATTATCCCAGCTTCCAGGCGATCCAGACCAGCGCGAGCGCGATCACCCAGAGTGCGACGCGGCCCCAGCGGCCGTGTCGCGCCTCGGCGCGGCCGATGGCCTCGGCGGTGGCGGCGTCGAAGCGCAGGCCGTGCTCGGCCATGGCGTCGATCTCGCGCGACAGGCGCTCCGTGCGGGCGACGAATTCGGGCGCCTGCCGGGCGAGCGAAAACAGCGCACCGGCACCTTCGCGCGCGTCGGAGAGGATGCCGCGCGGCCCGAGATTGTCGGCAATCCACTTCCCGACAACCGGCTCGGCGGTACGCCACATGTTGAAGGCCGGGTCCAGCGTTCGGGCCACACCTTCGACGACCACCATCGTCTTCTGCAGGAGGACGAGTTCCGGCCGCGTCGCCATGTCGAAGAGTTCGGTCACCTCGAACAGGAGCGTCAGCAGGCGCGCCATCGAGATGGTCTCGGCCGGCTGTCCGTGGATCGGCTCGCCGATCGCGCGGATCGCCTGGGCGAAGGCGGCGACGTCGTGTCTCGCCGGCACGTAACCCGCCTCGAAATGGACTTCCGCCACGCGCCGATAGTCGCGGGCAATGAACCCGTAGAGGATCTCGGCGAGGAAGCGGCGCTCCTTTCTGCCGAGACGCCCGGCGATGCCGAGGTCGACCGCCACGATCGAACCGGCGGCGTCGACGAAGAGATTGCCGGGATGCATGTCTGCATGGAAGAAGCCGTCGCGCAGCGTGTGTCGCAGGAAGGATTGGACGAGCGTGGCCGCCAGAGCCTTGAGATCGTGTCCGGCGGCGCGCAGGCCTTCGACGTCGCTGAGCTTGATGCCGTCAATCCACTCCATGGTGAGGACGTCGCGGCCGGTGCGCTCCCAGTCGACGGCGGGTACGCGGAAGCCGGGATCTCCTCGGGTGTTCTCGCCGAGTTCCGACAGTGCCGCCGCCTCGAGGCGCAGGTCCATCTCGATCTTCGTCGTCTGGGCCAGCGTCTCGGTGACCTCGACGGGCCTCAACCGCCGGCTCGCCGGAATGAAGCGCTCCTGAAGGCGCGCGGCGAGGAAGTAGCTCTCGAGGTCGTCGTTGAAACGGCGGCGCACGCCCGGCCGGATGACCTTGACGGCGACCTTCACCGGCGCGCCGTCGCGAAGGACCTCGGCGGAATGCACCTGCGCGATCGACGCGGCCGCGACCGGCTCGCCGAACGATAGGTAGAGATCGTCGAGCCGGCGCCCGAGAGATCCCTCGATCGCGGCCGCGGCGGCGGCGCGCGGAAAGGTCTCCATCTTGTCCTGCAGCCACGAGAGGTCGAGCGCTATCTCGTTGCCGACGACGTCGGGACGGGTGGCGAGAAACTGGCCGAGCTTGACGTAGGACGGGCCGAGACGCGCGACCGCGTCGGCCAGCCGGTCGGTGCGCTGGCGGTTGCGTGCCCCGCGGCGCGTGAGCGCACGCGCAGCGCGCCAGCCGAAGCCCGCGAGGCCGGACAGCTGGTCCCCGGGCAAGGCTGCGACGACGCCCTCGCGAACGAGGACCCAGCCGGCCCGGGCTAGCCGGAGATAGGCGCCTGCCGTGCTCATCGGCGGCCGTCCGTCAAAGCTTCCAGCCGGAATGCAGCGCCGCGATGCCGCCGGAATAGTTGCGGTATGTGACGCGGTCGAAGCCCGCGGCGCGGATCATGGCGGCGAAGTTCTCCTGGTTGGGGAACTTGCGGATCGACTCGACCAGGTAGGCGTAGGGCTCGCCGTCGCCGGTGACGATCTCGCCGATGCGCGGGATGGCGTTGAACGACCAGGCCTCGTAGATCTTGTCGAGGATCGGCACCTCGACCTCGGAGAATTCGAGGCAGAGGAAACGCCCGCCAGGTTTGAGCACGCGAACGGCCTCGCGCAGGGCGAAATCGATGTGCGGAACGTTGCGGATGCCGAAGGCGATCGTGTAGGCGTCGAACGTTTCGTCGGCAAAGGGCAGCGCCTCGGCGTTGGCCTCGACGAAGTCGACACTGGCGTCGAGGCTGCGCTTCACGGCGCGCTCGCGGCCGACCGCGAGCATCGAACCGTTGATGTCGAGCACGGTGGCGTGGGCGTTGCCCTGCGAGGCTTCGACAATGCGGAAGGCGATGTCCCCGGTGCCGCCGGCGACGTCCAGCACCGACCAGCCCGGCTTCTTCGGCGGGTTGAGCCAGGCGACCATGGCGTCCTTCCACAGCCGGTGCAGGCCGCCCGACATCAGGTCGTTCATCAGGTCATAACGGTTTGCGACTCGGTGGAAGACCTCGTTGACGAGACCCTGCTTCTCATCCTGGCCGACCTGGCGGAAACCATAGGACGTTTCCATTCCGCCGGCGGCAGTCGTCCGTTGTTCTGACATTTTTGTGTACCATGCGAATTCGCGGGGACCATAGCCGATCACTCCGGCGGGCGCTATTGTTTCGGACGCGGCGAACCGGCGCGTTTCGTGCGGCATTTCGGGGACTTCACGCATGGTATTGAAGGCGGAATTGCACTGCCACATCGAAGGTGCGGCTTCGCCCGAACTCGTCATCCGTCAAGCCCGCAAGTACGGCGCCGATCCGACGCCGTTCATCCGCAACGGCTCCTTCGTCTGGCACGACTTCACCAGTTTTCTCGCCGCATACGACTTCTCCGCCGACCTGTTCCGCAGCGAGGAGGACTACGCCTTGCTGGCCGACCAGTACCTGACCAGCCTGGCACGCGACGGCGCGATCTATTCCGAATTCTTCATCTCTCCGGACCATGCCCGCCGGGCCGGCCTCTCGCCGGCCGCCTATACGAACGCGCTCGGCGAGGGCATGGTCCGCGCCAGGGCCAAGACCGGCATCGAGAGCCGAATGATCGTCACCGGCGTGCGGCATTTCGGCGTCGAATCGGTCGAACAGGCGGCGCGTTTCGCGGCGCGCTGCGGCCATCCGCTGGTGACCGGGTTCGGCATGGCGGGCGAGGAACGTTTCGGCGATATCGAGGACTACGTGCGCGCCTTCGAGATCGCCCGCGAAGCCGGCCTCGGCATCACCGTGCATGCCGGCGAACTCGCCGGGTGGGAGAGTGTCGCCGCGGCCATCGATTTCATCCGCCCGGCGCGGATCGGCCATGGCGTGCGCGCCATCGAGAACCCGAACCTCGTCAAGCGGATCGCCGAAACCGGCATCGTACTCGAATGCTGCCCGGTATCGAACATCGAACTGAAGGTGTTCGACAGTTTCGCCAACCACCCCTTCTCAAGGCTGCGCGATGCCGGCTGCAAGGTGACGCTGAACTCCGACGACCCGCCCTATTTCTGGACGAGCCTGAAGCGCGAGTACGACGTGGCGCGCGAGCATTTCGGCCTCGACGACAAGGCCCTCACGGCGATAACGCGGACGGCGATCGAGGCAGCCTTCGTCGACAGGAAGACGAGAGCTGCCCTCCTCGGCCGTCTGGCCGAACCGGCGCGGGTGCGCTGAAGGCACGACAAAGCTGTGGTCGGCCGGCGCGCGGACGTTTCGCCGTGCGCATCGGGCCGATAGTATCGGCCCGCCAGCAGATATCCCGGAGTAAGGACATGGGCGTCACCGTCGTCAACCACCCGCTCGTGCAGCACAAGCTGACGATCATGCGCAACAAGGAAACGTCGACGGCGGGCTTCCGCCGGCTGCTGCGCGAGATATCGCTGCTACTCGGCTACGAGGTGACCCGCGATCTCGAACTGACGACGACCACCATCGAGACGCCGCTGCAGAAGATGGAGGCGCCGACACTCGAGGGAAAGAAGCTGGTCTTCGCCTCGGTGCTGCGCGCGGGCAACGGCCTGCTCGAAGGCCTGCTCGATCTGGTGCCGGCGGCGCGCGTCGCCCATATCGGTCTCTATCGCGACCACGACACGCTGCAGGCGGTCGAATATTTCTTCAAGGCGCCGAGCGACCTCGCAGACCGCCTCGTCATCGTCGTCGACCCGATGCTGGCGACGGCGAATTCGGCGATCGCGGCGGTCGACAAGTTGAAGGGACGCGGCGCCACCAATCTGCGCTATCTCTGTCTGCTGGCCGCGCCCGAAGGCATCGAGCGCTTCACCAGGGCGCATCCCGACGTGCCGGTATTCACGGCGGCGATCGACGACCACCTCAACGAGAAGGGCTACATCGTGCCGGGCCTCGGCGACGCCGGCGACCGCATGTACGGGACGAAGTAGAGCCGGATTTGCGAATTCACGCTCCGTTAACGAAGCCGACGGATGGGCGCCGCGCGCGGCGATCCGTTAAGGGCATGAATACGCTGCCTTCGTAGGATCGCGCCAATCCAGAAGGGCGTGATCCATGCTGCGCAAGCTGATCATCATAGGCGTTTCCGCCGGAGTGTCGGCCTCGGTGCCGATCATCTACCAGGCCAATCCCGACATGTTCGGCGCCTGGTTAAAGAGCGCCTTTTCCGAGCAGACTCCCGATCCGCAGGAAGTATCGGCGATACCGGACTTGCGGCTCACCGGAGCCGAAGCACCGGCCCTGCTCGGCCGCAAGGTCCTGATCCCCGCGGACCACCGCGGCCACTTCGCTGCCGACTTCAAGCTGAACGGAAGGCTCGTGACGGCAATGGTCGACACCGGTGCGACGCTGGTCGCGCTCAACGAATCGACGGCGCGGCGGATCGGGGTGAAACTGCAACCATCGGACTTCCGCCACCGCGTCGCCACCGCGAACGGCGAGGTCAGAGCCGCCTCGGTGACCATCGACACGCTGCAGATCGGACGTATCGCCCTCGACAAGGTCCCGGCAGTCGTGCTCGAGGACGAGGCGCTCAGCGGCACCCTGATCGGGATGAGTTTCCTCAGGCGCCTCGGCAAGTTCAGCGTCGAGAACGGCGCCCTGCTGCTTGTCCAGTAGCCGGCCGTTCAGCCGCGCGGCACGACGCGGCGAATGATCGCCTTCTGCGCCAGGGGACGCGACACCCCGATCATGTAGCAATTGGCGACGGCGGCGACCGCCTCGGCTGCGCTCGCTTCGTCGCGTCCATGGACGAGCGCCAGCGGCTCGCCGGCGCGGACCTCTGCGCCGACCGGCAACAGGCGCGTGATGCCGACGGAATGGTCGATCGCGTCCTCCGGGCGCGTGCGTCCGCCGCCCAGCGCCACCACCGCGACGCCGATGCCGCGGGTGTCGATTCCGGTCACGTAGCCGTCCACCGGCGCCGCCACGGGCCGCTCGATCGGTGCCGCCTTCAGGTAACGCGCGCTGCGCTCGACGAAATCCACCGGACCGCCGAGCCCCGCAACCATCCTGCCGAACACCTCCGCGGCCCTGCCCCCGTCGAGGACCGCCCCGGCGCGTTCAAGCCCCTCGCGGTTGGTTCCCGCGATGCCCGTCGCCTGCAGCATCTCGGCGGCGAGCGCCAGCGTCACGTCCAGGAGCCGGCGGTCGCGCGAGCGGCCGGTGAGGAAATCGACGGCGTTGGCGACCTCGACCGCGTTGCCCGCGGCAGAGGCGAGTGGCTCGTTCATGCCGGTTATCAGCGCAGTGGTCGCCAGGCCGGCACCGTTGGCGACCTCCACGAGGCTGGTCGCCAGCGCCGCCGCGTCGCGCGACTTCGCCATGAAGGCGCCGTTGCCGAGCTTGACGTCGAGCACAAGCGACTGGAGCCCGGCGGCCAGCTTCTTCGACAGGATCGAAGCGGTGATCAGCGGCACCGATTCCACGGTCGCGGTCACGTCGCGGATCGCGTAGAAGCGCTTGTCGGCAGGCGCCAGGTCGGCCGTCTGGCCGATGATGGCGCAGCCGACCCCGCGCACCACCCGGCGGAACAACGCATTGTCCGGCTGGCTCGTGTAGCCGGGAATCGAATCCATCTTGTCCAGCGTGCCGCCGGTGTGGCCGAGGCCGCGACCCGAGATCATCGGCACGTAGGCGCCACAGGCTGCGACGATGGGTGCCAGCATCAGCGACACGTTGTCGCCGACGCCGCCGGTCGAGTGCTTGTCCGTCACGGGACCCGGCAGATCGGACCAGTCGAGCACCTCGCCGGAATCGCGCATCGCGAGCGTCAGGGCCACCGCTTCGTCGCGGCTCATGCCGTTGAAGAACACCGCCATGGCAAGGGCGGCGACCTGGCCTTCCGTCACTGTGCCACGTGTCAGCCCGTCGACGAAGAAGCGGATCTCGCCGGCCGACAGCCTGCCGCCGTCGCGTTTTCTGCGGATGATCTCCTGGGGCAACATCAAAAGCCTCCCGGCTCCGCACGACGGAACCAATGCACCGCCCGGGCGGACTATGCGTCCGCCAGGCCGTCGGCGAACATACGCCGCAACACCGTCGCCAGCCTTGCGCCGCCGAGCGGCGCCATGTCCTTGGTTTCCTGGTGCGAAAGTTCTCCGCCGGTCATGCCGGCCGCAAGGTTGGTGATCACCGAGCAGGCGGCGACCCGCAGGCCCAGGAAGCGCGCGAGGATGACTTCCGGCACGGTCGACATGCCGACGGCATCGGCACCCATGATCCGCGCCATGCGGATCTCGGCCGGCGTCTCGAACGACGGACCGGAGAACCACATGTAGACGCCCTGGTGCAGTTTCGTGCCGGTCGCCGCTGCTGCGTTCTCGAACGCGGCGCGCAGATCCTTGTCGTAGGCACCGGTCAGCCCGACAAAGCGGCGGTCGGTAGGTTCGCCGAACAGCGGATTGGAGCCGGAGAAGTTGATGTGGTCGGTGATCAGCATGATCGAACCGGGCGGCATGTCGGTGTCGAGCGATCCGGCGGCGTTCGTCAGTATGAGCCTGGTGATGCCGATGCCCGCAAGCACTTCCAGGGCGGGCCGCATCGCGGCGGCATCGCCGTGCTCGTAGTAGTGCGCGCGCCCCGCGAGCATCAGGACAGGGGCGCCCGCGAAGGTGCCGGCGACGACCTCGCCGGCATGGCCGGTGACGCCGCTGCGCGGGAAGCCGGGCAGGTCGCCGTAGGGAATACGCACGGCATTCTCGACCTCGTCGACGAGGCCGCCGAGCCCCGAGCCGAGCACCAGCGCCGTGGTCGGCGCGAGGCCGTGCAGGCGTTCGACCAGGCGGCCGACAGCATCCGTCATTTCAGGATCTCCCCCGTGAAGCCGTAGGGAAGCATCTCGCCCAGCGTCACCGTCTCGACCACGCCGGTCTCGTCGCAGAGATAGAGCTTCGCCTCCGGCCCGGCGAATTCGGCAAGGCGCTGGCGACAGCCGCCGCAGGGCGTGATGCGGGCCATGCGCTCGGCCGTCACCGCGATCTCGACTATGCGGCCACCGCCTCCCATGACATAGTGGCCGAGTGCCGTCGTTTCGGCGCACCAGCCTTCCGGATAGGAAGCGACCTCGATGTTGGCGCCGGCGAAGACGCGGCCGTCCTCCGTGCGCAGCGCCGCACCCACCGGGAACTTCGAATAGGGCGCATGGGCCTTGGCCATCGCGTTGCGGGCGGCGAGGTACAAATCGTGCGCCATCGGCTCAGCGCTCCTTGACATAGGGCACGCCCCCGGCGCGCGGCGGGATCGCCTTGCCGATGAAGCCGGCAAGCAGGATGACGGTGAGCACGAAAGGCAGCGCGTTTATGAGCTGGACCGGCACCTTGCCGATGACCGGCCAGGGCATGCCCTGGAAACGGATCGAGGCGGCGTCGAGGAAACCGAACAGCAGGCAGGCGAACATCGCCGGAACCGGCTTCCACTTGGCGAAGATCAGCGCCGCCAGCGCGATGAAGCCCTTGCCGGCGGTCATGTCCTTGACGAAGCCGGCGTTCTGGGCGACCGAAAGATAGGCGCCGGCGAGGCCGGTGAGGACGCCGGTGCAGATGACCGCGCGATAGCGCAGCCAGGTCACCGAAATGCCCGCCGTGTCGACGGCCGCGGGGTTCTCGCCGACTGCACGCAGCCTCAGGCCGAAGCGGGTGCGGAAAAGCACCCACCAGGTGAACGGCACCATCAGGAAGGCGACGTAGACGAGGATCGAGTGGCCGGAGATCAGTTCGGAGTATAGCAGCCCGAGCACGGGCACGTCCTTCACCGCATCGGCGCCGGGCAGCGTGATCGCCTGGAAACGGGCGTCGCCGGACAGCGCCGGCGTACGCCCCCCCTGGCGGAACCAGGCCTGGCCCAGGATGATGGTCGACCCGGCGGCGATGAAGTTGATCGCCACGCCGGACACGATCTGGTTGCCGCGGTGGGTGATCGAGGCGAAACCGTGGACGAGGGCGAAGAACACCGAGATGCCGACCGCGGCGAGCAGGCCGATCCAGGCCGAGCCGCTGACCGCCGCGGCGGAGGCGCCGATGAAGGCGCCGGCGAGCATCTTGCCCTCCAGACCGATGTCGAAGACGCCGGAGCGCTCCGAATAGAGGCCCGCCAGGCAGGCGAGCAGCAGCGGGACGGAGACGCGGATGGTGGCGTCGAGGAGCTGAACGAGAACATCCATGTCAGGCGCCCTCCCCCCTGGCGGCCGGCAACCCGACAGAGCGCGGACTGAGCGAGGCGAAGATCGTCTGGATGGTCGGGCGGAACATGTTCTCCAGCGCCCCGGCGAAGAGGATGACCAGGCCCTGGATGATGACGATCATGTCGCGGCTGATGTTGGGCATCTCGAAGGCGAGTTCCGCGCCGCCCTGGTAGAGCATTCCGAAAAGAATCGCTGCAGGGACGATACCGGCGGGGTGGGAGCGCCCCATGAGGGCGACGGCGATGCCGACGAAGCCGGCGCCGGCGACGAAGTCGAGCGCCATCCGATGCTGGTCGCCCATGATCGGGTTGAGCGCCATCATGCCGGCGAGGGCGCCGGAAATCATCATGGTCACGATGATGATGCGCGTTTCGCCGATGCCGGCGTAGCGCGCTGCCTTGGGGCTGAAGCCGAAGGTACGTATTTCGTAGCCGAGCCGCGTCCGCCAGACCAGGGCCCAGACCACGAACGCCAGCGCCAGCGCCAGCAGGAAGGTGATGTTGAGCGGCGCCGAGCGCACCGACATGCCGAGCGCCTCCAGCATCCAGTTGAGCTTCGGAAGCTGGGCCCCCGGGAGAAGTGTGCGCGTCTCCGGCGCCATCGAGCCGGCGGGTTTCAGCACGTCGACGAGCAGGTAGACCATCGCCGAGGCGGCGATGAAGTTGAACATGATGGTGGTGATGACGATGTGCGAGCCGCGCTTGGCCTGTAGGTAGGCGGGGATGAAGGCCCAGGCCGCGCCGGTCGCCGCCGCACCGAGGATGGCCAGCGGGAAGGTCAGCCACCAGGGAAGGAAGGCGTCGAAGGACAGCGCCACCAACGCCACGCCGAGGCCGCTGATATAGGCCTGGCCCTCGCCGCCGATGTTGAAGAGGCCGGCATGGAAGGCGACCGCGACGGCCAGACCGGTGAAGATGAAGTTGGTCGCGTAGAAAAGCGTGTAGGCGATGTTCTGGCCGGAGCCGAAGGCGCCGTCGAAGAGGATCGCCGCCGCGCGCAGCGGGTTCTCGCCGACGAGCAGAACGACGAGGCCGGCGACAGCGAAGGCGACGAGGAGATTGACCACCGGGATCAGCCCGTAATCCGCCCATGCCGGAAGTTTCGCGAAGGGCGTGCTCATTCCGCAGCTTCCTTGTGCTCGACGCCGGCCATCAGCAGGCCGAGTTCGCCTTCCGAGGCTTCGGGGCCGCGCTCGCCGACGATGCGGCCGTCGAACATGACGAGGATGCGGTCGGCGAGCGACCGGATCTCGTCGAGCTCGACCGAGACGAGCAGCACGGCCTTGCCCTGGTCGCGCATGGCGATGAGGCGCTTGTGGATGAACTCGATGGCACCGACGTCGACGCCGCGCGTCGGCTGGCCGACGACGAGCACGCCGGGATCCTGCTCCATCTCGCGCGCCAGCACGATCTTCTGCTGGTTGCCGCCGGAGAAGTTGGCGGTCTTGAGATGCGGGTTGCCGGGGCGGATGTCGTATTTCTTTATCTTGTCCTCGGCGTCGGCGATGATGGCGTCGTTGTCGAGGAAGGGTCCGCGCAGGTAGCGCGGGTCGTCGTGGTAGCCGAGGATCGAGTTCTCCGCCTCCTCGAAGGCGAGAACCAGGCCGACATGGTGGCGGTCCTCCGGGACGTGCGCCAGGCCGCGGTCGCGCAGTTCGCCGGGATCGGCATTGCCGGTGACGTCGATCGGCCTGCCGTCGAGCAGCACCGTTCCCGAAACCGCCCTGCGCGTGCCGCAGATCGCCTCGATCAGTTCGGACTGGCCGTTGCCGGCGACGCCGGCGATGCCGACGATCTCGCCGGCGCGCACGTCGAAGGACACGCCCTCCACCATGACGACGCCGCGGACGTCCTTCACCACCAGGTCGCGGACGGCGAGCTTGACCTCGCCGGGGCGTGCGGCGCCTTTCTCGACGTGTAGGAGCACGCGCCGGCCGACCATCAGTTCGGCCAGCTCCTCGACCGTCGTCTGCCTGGTCACCCTGGTCGCGACCATCGCGCCCTGGCGCATGACCGAGACATTGTCGGTGATGGCCATGATCTCGCGAAGTTTGTGCGTGATCAGCACCACGGTCTTTCCCTGCTCCTTCAGCTGGCCGAGGATGCGGAAGAGATGGTCGGCTTCAGCCGGGGTAAGCACGCCGGTTGGTTCGTCGAGGATGAGGATCTCGGCGCCGCGATAGAGCGCCTTGAGGATCTCGACACGCTGCTGGAGGCCGACGGGCAGTTCCTCGATGATCGCGTCGGGATCGACCTCGAGCCCGTACTCGCGTTCGAGCCTGGCAAGTTCGGCGCGCGCCTTCGCGATCGACCCGCCGAGCAGGGCGTCGCCTTCGGCGCCGAGGATGATGTTTTCCAGAACGGAAAAGTTCTCGACCAGCATGAAGTGCTGGTGGACCATGCCGATGCCCACCGCGATGGCGTCGTTGGGCGTGCGGATCACCGTCGGCTTGCCGCCGACCCGGATCTCGCCGCTGTCGGCTTGGTAGAAGCCGTAGAGGATCGACATCAGCGTGGACTTGCCGGCCCCGTTCTCGCCGACGATTCCGTGGATCGTGCCGCGGGGAATCTCCAGATGAATGTCGCGATTGGCGTGGACTGCGCCGAAGCTCTTGTTGATGCCGATGAGTTCGATCGCCGCGTCCGCCATACCCCTTCCCGCATTTTTTATCGTTTGGTCAAACTGACTATCATGCCGGCCGATGGTTGCCAACGCCGGGTCGTGCCGGAGCCGACGCATCCTTCGTCGCGGGCCTGACGGTCACTCTCGACAAAAGCGATCCTGCTTGTCAATTTCCCATGAGGGGCGAGGCAAAGATAGACGTCGCCTCCGGGAGGCGCCCATGGTCAGGCCTGCGGATCGACTGACGACGCTGGAGATCCGCGCCGCGGAACAGGAAAAGACGATCGAGGAGCTTTCCGACCAGGTCGCGGAGCAGTGGAAGACGATCGAGCGCCTGCGCAAGACGATCGACCAGCTCACCGACCGGTTCGCCGACATCGAGGAACGCGCCGGCCCGCGCCACGAGGCGACCAGGCCGCCGCACTGGTGAGCCGCCGGGTGGACCGGCGGGCGGGAGGATAGGGTGGCGGGCGATCCCGACCAGATGACGCGCGCAGGGAATTACGTCCTCGGTCTGATGGACCGCAGGGAGCGCGAGCGGGCCGAGCACGACCTCGAGATCGATCCGGCTTTCCGCGACGCCGTCTTCCGCGTCGCGGAGCGCATGCACATTTTCGATACCGGGGGCGCCTCGACCGCGGCGGGGGCGGACGACTGGGCGGCGATCGCCGCGCGGATCGCCGAGCTGCCCCAGATGCGTGGCGCCGCGGGCGAGTTCGACGCGGCGGAGGCCGAGGTCGGGCGGGCCGCGATCATCGCCCCGTCGCCGTTGGCGGGACGCAACGAGCGGGCGCGGGAACTGCGCGTCTTCGTCATTGGCATGGCGGTCGGCGTCGCGCTGTCGGCCGCCGGCGCCGCCGGCTACCTCCTGCTTCTCCCGTGACGGAATCCGTTCAGGCGACGGGCAGCAGCCAGAGAGCGCTTCCGCCGGTCGCGAGAGCCAGGGCGGTGGCGGCCGCAAGCGGCATCGAATAGCGAAGCGGTCCCGCGGCCGCCGCCAGCGCAAGGCGGACGACGGCATTTGCGGCGAGCGCGGCGAGCACCGCTTGCCCGACCACCGCCACTCCGACTGCGCCATCGGCCGCGCGCAGGGCGCTGAGCACAGCGACGTCGACGTCGAAGGTACCCGAGATGGCCGAAGTCGCGATGACGCCGCCGCCGCCGAAACGAACGGCGAGCGCGGCACTGATCGTCGATACGACCGCGAAGGAAGCGGCGAAGAGAGCGAGCGGCGCCAGTTCGAACGGATTGCGCACAGCGGATGCGCCGGGATCCTTGCCCTCGTCGCGTGAGACGAAGAGGAGGCCGCAGGCGGCAAAGACGCAGGCCGCGGCGATCGCGGGTGCGCCGACCGTCAGGATCACCTCCGGCTTGAGCAGCAATACCACGGCGCAGACGCGCAGCACCGAGACCATCGCCGCCAGCGAGGCGGCACCCGACAGCGCCAGCGCGTTCGTCGCCCCCTTGGCGTGTCGGGCGAAGGCCACGGTCACCGCCGTCGATGACACCAGCGCACCGGCGATGCCGCTGACCAGCAGGCCGCGCGACGGGCCGAGGACGCGCACCGCGATGTAGCCGAGGTAGGAGATCGCCGCGACGATGACGGTGAACAGCCATATCTCGAAGGGGTTGAAGCCGCCCCAGGGATCGAGGGCGCGATCTGGCAGGAGCGGCAGGCCGATCGCCGTCATGACCGCCAGGACGAGCGCCGAACGCAATTCCACCCACGACAGCCGCCGCAGCAGACCGTGGAGAAGCTCGCGGCTGGCGAGAACGCCTGCGAGCGCCGCGCCGCCGGCCGCTGCGGCACGGAAGTCGCCGGAGACCGCCAGCGCTCCCAGCGCGAACACACCGAGACCGGCGACGACGCCGGTGACGCTGAAGGTCTCGTCGTGCGCCGCTTCGCGCAGCTGATACCAGGCGAAGATCGCGGCGAAACCGAGGAAGCCGGCGGCAAGCACGAAGGTGCTGGCGAGCGACTGCGCCAGAGCGGCGAAGACTCCGCCCACCAGGCCGATGATGCCGTAGGTACGAATGCCGGCTGTCCGGCTTCCTGCCGGGGCGTCGCGTTCGCGCCAGCCGCGCTCGAGCCCGACCAGCAGGCCGATCGCCAGCGCCAGGCCCAGCCGGGCGATCAGCGTGTCCACGGGTCGACCCCTTGCGCCCACGGGAGGTGCGACCGCAGCCGGCACGCGGCGCCGCGGAGCGCATCGGCCACGGTCGTTCGAGCAGGCATCACTGGTCGATCACCCTCCGGGCGGCAGCGTCATGATGGACGTGACGATACCTTCGCCCGGGTCCATTCGACAATCTGTCCCGCCGACATTGCTCCGGAGCTCCGGGCGACCTCGCTCCCGCCGCGGAAAAGAAGAAGCGAGGGAATCCCGCGGATGCCCATGCGCCCGGCGATCTGCGGCTCGTTGTCGGAGTTGAGCTTGATCAGCCTGACGTGCGGTTCGAGTTCCTTCGCCGCGGCCTCATAGGCCGGGGCCATCGCCCGGCACGGCCCGCACCAGGGCGCCCACACGTCGACGAGTACCGGGATCGTGCTGCGTGCGATCTGCCTCTCGAACATGGCGCCGTCGACATCGGCCGGATGGCCGGTGAACAGTCTCTCGCCGCAGACGCCGCACTTCGCCGCCAGCGCCTTCGCCGTTAGCGGTACCCTGTTGACGCCCGCGCAATGCGGGCAGACGACATGCTCGGTCTCGCTCATCTCACAGACCCTCGACGACATCCTTCAGGAGGTTGCGCACCGTGTTCGCGACGTCGCCGAGCGACGGATTGGAGATCGCCGCCATCGACGCCACGGGATCGACCGCCGAAACCTCCACCTGGCCCGGTGCGGTCTCGGTGACGATGACGTTGCAGGGCAGCATCGTGCCGATCTTGTCCTCCGCCTGCAGTGCCTTGTAGGCGTAATGCGGGTTGCAGGCCCCGAGAATCGTGTACGGCTTGAAATCGACGCCGAGCTTCTTCTTCATCGTCTCGCGGACGTCGATCGTGGTCAGAACGCCGAAGCCCTTGCCGGCCAGCGCTTTCGTGACATGCTCGATCGCGTCATCGAACGGCAGTGCGACGGTCTTGGTGAAGTGATAGCTCATCGGTGCAATCTCCCTGCATGCCGGCCGCGGCTGGCGAAACCGGCGAACTCTCGTCCAGACGGCCATTGATGCCGCATCCGGCGCCGCCACATTGATCCGCATCAAGGCCGGGCCGGCCGACTTTCATATGGGTATTCGCGACGCCGCCGGGATGCGGCGTGCCGCCGCGCGTGTCGGTTGAACTGTCACGGAGGCAGGGCGATCCTGTGGCATAAGCGACGACGAGAAACGAGAGAGCCCAGCATGACGATCCGCAACCTCGAATTCGCCGTCCGGCCGCGTTCGGTCGCCGTCATCGGCGCCTCGATCCGCGACGGATCGGTCGGCAAGGTGGTGCTCGACAACATCGTCGACGGAGGTTTCGAGGGCGACATCTGGCCCGTCAATCCGAAGTACTCGTCGATCGGCGCGCTGCCCTGCTATCCGGATGCAGAGGCGCTGCCGGGCGTGCCGGATCTGGCAGTGATCGTCACGCCGCCGGATGCGGTTCCCGGCGTGATCACGGCGCTGGGCAAGCGGGGAACACGCGCGGCCGTGGTGATCACCGCCGGGCTGACGATCCGGAACGGCCTCAGGCAGAGGATGCTGGAGGCCGCACGGCCGTTTCTCTTCCGCATCATCGGCCCGAACACGCTCGGCCTGATGATCCCGCCGATGAAACTGAATGCCGGTTTCGCCCATATGCCCGCCCGGCCGGGCGGCATCGCGCTCCTGTCCCAGTCGGGGGCGATCGCGACGGCGCTGGTCGACTGGGCGGCGGCGAACAATCTCGGCTTCTCCCATATCGTGTCGCTGGGCGACATGGCCGACGTCGACGTCGGCGACTTTCTCGACATGCTGGCCGGGGACATGAAGACGCAGGCGATCGTCATGTATCTCGAGAGCATTCCCAACCCGCGCAAGTTCATGTCGGCGGCCCGGGCGGCAGCGCGAATCAAGCCCGTCGTGGCGATCAAGGCCGGTCGGCACGAGCAGTCGGCGAAGGCTGCCGCGACCCACACCGGCGCGCTGTCGGGCGCCGACAGGGTGATCGACGCCGCGCTGTCGCGCGCCGGCATCCTGCGGGTGCTGAGTCTGTCCGAACTCTTCGACGCCGCCGAGACGCTGTCGCGCTTCAAGCCGCTGGCGCGGGCGCGGGTCGGCATCGTCACCAACGGTGGCGGCGCCGGGGTGCTCGCGGTCGACCGGCTGATGGACTGCCGGGGCGAGCTCGCCGAACTTTCCGAAGAGACCATCACGCTGCTCGACCACCATCTTCCGCCGACCTGGTCACGCGCCAATCCCGTCGACATCATCGGCGACGCGGCCGCCGACCGCTACAAGGCGGCGGTCGAGGCGGTCGCCGCCGATCCCGGCACGGACGCCATCATGGTGCTGAACTGTCCTACCGGCCTCGCCTCGCCGACCGATTCGGCGACCGCCGTCGCCGCGCTGACCACGAAGGGCCAGATCAACGGCAAGCCGGTGCTGACCTGCTGGCTGGGCGAGGAGACCGCACGCCACGGTCGACACATCCTGCAGAACGCCGGCGTGGCGAGTTTCGAGACGCCGGCCGACGCGGCGATGGCGGTTTCCTATCTCAGCGACTGGTCGCGGGCGCAGAAGTCGCTGACCCGCGTGCCGTCGAGCCGCGGCGACG
>DUSC01000266.1 GCA_012842935.1 Hyphomicrobiales bacterium
CAGCAATTCTCGCCATTTCGGGGAGGGTATGTCAGAGAACGTTGGATATGTGGGTCTTTCCCTCCGCCACCTGCCTTTGGGTAAAGCCCGGAGACATGGGTAACGTCTTGTACCTTAGACATGGGTGACAGCCTCGCGCCGAACGGTTTCTGCACGGGGTCGAGTCGGCAGGTCTCATCGTCGACAGATCCCGGATCGGGATCCATGAAGCTTGCGGGCCGAATACCGTGATTACTTCCCTTGTTCCCCGCCTCTGACCGGCGGGCACGGTCGGGACGCTGATCGTCTCGCGACGCGTGTACACGCGCTCCGCATGCGGCCACCAGGATGCCGCCGTCGAACGGGTCGACCGCCTCCGGCAGACCGCGATCGGCCCGTGAACAGGGGGAAAGAAGCTCGCCCGGCGGCCGGACGGACTCCCGCCTCAGGGTCCGGCGCGTGCGCTCCCGCCTCCCGGTCGGCCGCGGATTGCCGGACCGCATGCGCCCGATGTCGTTCCCCGGCCGAATGCGGAAAATGGAATGCCTCGCCAATGCCCGGCGCGCTCGCGACAGCGACCGCCCGAAACCCGTCGTGTTCGAGGAGCGAACTCCGCCGGCTTGGCTTCGTGTCGGAAAAAGCGGCGGCAGGCGCGATCCTTCCGGCGCAATAGGGCGCCATAGGGCGCCCGCGGAGATCGGCCATCGACCTTGCGTCGAAGCCGCGGCGGCATTGGTATATGCTTGAGGTCAAAGCATGTCATCGGGCTTTGCCAGCGTGCACGACGCATTTTGGGCCAAGACGACACGATCCGGGCGCGGCTGGCCGTACAAGCCGGTCGCGCATCATCTGGCGGACGTGGCGGCATGCGCCCTGCGCTTCCTCGAGCTCAATCCCGCCCGGCTGGCCCGGGAGGCGAGGCTGACCGGATATCCGCCATCCGTGCACGCCCATTTCTGCGCGCTCGCCGCCGCCCTGCACGACCTCGGCAAATTGTCGAAAAGCTTCCAGTTCCTCTGCCCGGCGCGCTGGCCGAATCCGGTCCTGGGCGCCTGTCCCGACGCGCTGCCGCAGACGCTGAGACACTGGGAAGCGACGGCTGTCCTGCTGAACGCAAGAGAAGTGAAAGCCAGTCTCATGCCCGTATTTGGCGAAAACGGCCTTGCGCCGATGCTGATCGCCGCAGTTGCGGGGCACCACGGGATGGCTCCGCGTTGCGAATACGTCAATGCCGAGTCCCGGAGGGCAGGAAAACACCCCGAGATCGGCCCCGAGTGCGTCGCAGCGGCGGCCGCCCTGTCAACGGAACTGGTCTCGCTGTTTGTCGATCTCCGCGATCCGGGCGAGGTAGACGAGCCGGAAGCCTTTTCGTTCGCGCTAAACGGCCTCGTCACGCTGGCCGACTGGGTCGGCTCGGATGACGCCTTCTTCGAGTTCGAGGATCCCGCCGTTCCGCTATCCGACTACTGGCCGCTCGCGCTTCGTCGCGCCGATTTGGCGCTCGGAAGCAAGGGGCTCCTGCCCGCTCGCGCAATCGTCACGCCCTCGCTGCAAGGGTTGTCGGCACATGCGGGGCGCCCGCGGCCCATGCAGGCGCTGGCGGGTGCCGTGACGATCCGCAATGAGCCGCAGATCATGGTGATCGAGGACGGCACAGGCTCTGGAAAGACGGAGGCCGCGTTTCTGCTCGCAGGCCGCATGATGGCGGCGGGACTCGGCGAAGGCGTGTTCGTGGCGCTCCCGACCATGGCGACGGCCAATGCCATGCACGGGCGGCTGGAAGCGGCGCTCGGCGGCCTGTTCGACGGGAACGCGTCGCTGGTGCTGGCACATGGCAAGGCAGGTATTGCGAGGCAGTTGGACAACCTCGTTGCGGCAACGCGGGAGGACGCGGGGGAGCAATCCGAGGTGAGGACCTGGTTCAACGCCTGGATCGCCGACAGCGGCAAGAAGGCCTTCTTCGCCTCGGCGGGCGCCGGCACGATCGACCAGGCCTTCCTGTCGATCCTGCCGAAGAAGCATCTGACCATGCGCCAGTATGCTCTGGCAGGGCGGATCCTCGTCGTGGATGAGGCACATGCTTGTGACGCCTACATGGGCGAGGAACTGAAGACGCTGGCGGAAATGCATGCCCGGCTCGGCGGCTCGATGATCGTGCTGTCGGCGACGCTGGCGCGGACAGCTCGAGCCGGCCTGGTCGAGGCGTTCGCGCTGGGACGAGGCGTCCACCCGCGGCACACCGGCGCGCTGCGAGAGCAGGTTCGATCCGGACACTACCCGCTCTTCACCCGCTGGAGCCCGGGCGGGGGCGCGGAGGAGATCGCCGTCGATGGCGACCCGGCGCTCTCCAGGAGCGTCGGTATCTCGCGCACCGAGACACGCGCCGACGTGGTTCGCCTCGCGCTCGACGGGGCGGGGCGCGGAGCGGCGGTCGCGATCGTCTGCAATGCCGTCGATCCGGCGATCGAGACCTTCGAGGCGCTTCTCGCCGCCGGACACGACCCGTCGCGCGCCCACCTGTTCCATGCCCGCTTCACCGTCGAGGACCGCCTCGGCATCGAGGAGCGGGTCCTAGCGTGGTTCGGCCGCGAGAGCAGCGCCGAGGATCGAGCCGGCCGGATCCTCGTGGCCACCCAGGTGATCGAGCAGTCGCTCGACGTCGACTTCGACCTGATGATCTCCGATCTCGCACCGGCCGACCTGGTCGTCCAGCGCGCCGGCCGGCTGTGGCGGCACCGGCGCCCGCACCGCCCGCTGGCGGAACCCGTCCTCCACCTGCTCACACCCGATCCCGCTTCGGCCGGCGGGCCGAAATGGCTGGAGGCGACGCTCGGCCCGGCTTCTTTCGTCTACGACATGCCCGGCGTCATGTGGCGCACGGCGCGCGATCTGCTGGCGAAGGGGCGGCTCGACACGCCGGCCGACCTGCGTCGGCTGATCGAGACGGCATACGACACGCGGGACGACGACCTGCCGATCGAATTGCGTGCCGAGCACGCCAGCTCGGTCGGAAAGGGTTATGCCGAACGCGGGCAGGGCCGGCACAACACCATCACCCCGGCGAACGGCTATATCGAACTCACGGCCCCGTCCGCGGACGAAGACATCGGCACCCGTTTGGGCAAGAAGTCGCTGACGATCAGGCTCGGCCGCCGCGAGGGCGGTACCCTGGTTCCGCTTCGCCGTCGCCCGGGCGCCGCTGACGGCCTGAACTGGGTGTTGAGCGAGATCGCCGTCCGCGACGGCTGGTTCCGGGGCGGCAGGAACGGAGCGCTTCCACAACCGGCCGACGACGCGATCGTCGAGGCAGCGCGATCGCGCTGGACGGAATGGGAGCAGAGGATTCCTCTCTACGAAGTCGATCCGGACGGTCGCCTCGTGTCGGATGATGCCGGACGATACCTTTACAACGAAACATCGGGCCTTCGTCGGATTTCGTAGACGAACCCAAGGGCGATGCGGACGATGATTATGCCCGCTATACACAGGTCGAAGAAGATGTAGAGCTCTATTCTCGCGTTCCGGACAGAAATATCTTTTCGCTGGCTGGGCGAACTGATCCGATCCTGTGCATCGTACGGTCGATTCGCGGGAGGATTGCGTGGCCGTCCCCAATCTCAACATGCTGACCGATCCGGTCTTTCCGGTGGTCACCGTCTCCGGAGCCCGGCGCTGGGCCGCATTCGCCGAACTCCTCGACGAAGCCGGCGATCGTCCCGTCGCCTTCGACTGGCCGCGCGGCGACCTGAACGTCGCCAGCGCCGAACTGGCTGTCGGCATCCTCTCCCTGGTCCATCGTCCGGCCGACGAGCGGGAATGGCGCGCAATCTGGCGGGGTGACGACGGCGTCGATGTCGACGCGCGCATCCGCATGCTCGCACCTTACTTCAACCTGTTCGGCGACGCCGACGGCAGGGGACCGCGTTTCTGCCAGGATCTCGAACCGTTCGCCGGCGAGGCGAACGCCGTCGAGGCCCTGTTCATCGACACGCCCGGCGTCAACGGCCAGAAGAAGAACGCCGACCTGATGACGCACCGCGACCGCTTTCCCGCGCTCGGGCTGCCGGCGGCGGCGATGGCGCTCTATGCGCTGCAGCAGTTCGCGCCGTCGGGCGGTGCCGGCAACCGCACCTCGATGCGCGGCGGCGGCCCGATGACGACGCTGGTGCTGCCGGCGAGCGGCGACGGTCCTGCTTCGCTGAAGCGGCTCCTCCTTCTCAATCTGGTTCCCCTCTTCGGCGGCACGGAGGGCTGGCTCGAAGACGAAGAGATCGGTCGGGCGCTGCCCTGGCTGCGGCCGACGGTCACGTCCGACGGCAAGCCGCCGCGCGAGGTGGCGGAGACCGACCCGGCGGTCCATCCCGTGCAGGCCTTTTTCGGCATGCCGCGCCGAATCCGTCTGGTCGCCGGCGGCGAGGGTCGCTGCCCACTGACCGGCCAGGAAGGACCGCTGGTCACGGGTTTCGTCCAGAAGCCGTGGGGCATGAGCTATTCGGCATGGAGGCATCCGCTGACGCCCTACCGGCGCAGCAAGGACGATGCGCCGTATACGGTCAAACCCAAAGCCGGCCGCTTCGGCTATCGCGACTGGGTGGCCGTTTCCGTCGGACGCGACGAGCGGGCCGACCAGGCCGAGCCCGCGGCCGTGGTGAGAGCGCTCCTGCCGCGCGGCGGCGAGGTCCGCCGCGACAGGCTCCGCGTGCGCCTTCTCGCCGCGGGTTGGGCAATGAACAACATGGAAGCCGAGCGCTTCCTCGAATCGATCCAGCCTCTGCATCTCCCGGAAGACGGCGACGAGGGCCGGGCGACCGCGATCGCGGGGACCGCCCGGATGTTCGCCGATGCCGCCGAGGCGGCGATGCGCCTGCTGCGCTCCGCCTTGAACGAGGCCCTGTTCGGCGGCCAGGCCAAGACAACCGATTCCGGTGCCTTTGAGGAGGCGACCGACGCCTTCTACGAGCGCACCGAGGATGCATTCCACGGCGCGCTGCAGGCCATCGCCGAGAACGGCGTCCGCGATGGACAAGGGGGCGCGCTCGCGCAGGACTGGCTGAGGACGGTCCGGCGCGCCGCGCTCGCCATTTTCGACGAACACGCGACGGACCTGCTTCCCGGCGCCGACGTCAAGGACGCCGACCGGATCACCCGCGCCTACGGACAGCTCTTCGGCGCCCTGACCGACCGGTCGAAGATCGCAAGGGAACTCGGCATCGTACTGCCGCCGCCCGGCCGAAAGGCTGCCGATGACGAAATCCAAACGCCGGAAGGAGCCTGAACCATGGCCACTCCCGTTCCCACGGAAGACCGCGCGACCTCGGCAATTCCGCCGCTCATCGCCGCCTGGCGGCTTCTCTACCCCGATCCCGAGACGAAGCGGCCCGGCGATCCCGGCGCCCGCGCGGCGCTGCGCCGCGCCGGTTCGCCCGACGCCGTGATGCTCGAGCCGGCGTTCCACATGCTTCTGTTGCGCATGAAGGCGGATGGCTTCGATTTCTCCGGTTTCGCCGACTGGCGCTACCGCCGCCTGGCCCTGATCGCCGCACTGCTGGCGGAGCGCAGGGACGGGGCCTCCGCCGCCCGCCGATTCATGCAGGTGCTCGGCGGCGCGCCGAAGGCGGAGGACCGTCCGCTGTCGACCCTGCGCTTCCAGGCGCTCATGGCGGCGCTCGACCGCGGCGTCGGCGATGAGGCGATGACGTCGTTGCGTCGCGCCATGAAAGTCGCGTCCGGCGTCGACTTCAACGTGACCGCATTCGCCCGGGACCTGATGAACTGGGGCGATGCCACGCGCATCGCGTGGACGTTCGACTATTTCGGCCGACCCCACCTCGCCGCAGCCCGACCTGCCGCCACCGACACCGCAAATCCCGAGACCGAGGAGACTTCGCGATGAGCCGCTTCCTGCAACTCCACCTTCTGACCGAATATCCGATCTCGAATCCCAACCGCGACGATCTCGGCCGGCCGAAGACGGCGCACATCGGCGGCGAACTGCGCCAGCGCATCTCCAGCCAGGCGCTCAAGCGGGCGATCCGCACGCACGATGCGTTCCGTTCCGCGCTCGAAGGCCACACCGGCCAGCGCACCCAGCGCATGGGCGAGCAGATCATCGATCATCTGACCGCGAAAGGGGTGGAACCGGCCAGGGCGAGCGAGATCGCCCGGCAGATCGTCCCCGTCTTCGGCAAGCTCGACGACAAGAAGAAGCCCGAACTCGCGCGCACGGCGCAGCTCGCCTTCGTCTCGCCCGACGAGCGGGCGGCCGCGCTCGATCTGGCCGAGCGCGTGCTGGCCGGCGAGGAATTGCCGAAGGAGAAGGATCTCGCCAGGCTGGTCATGCGGCAGGCGGACGGTGCCGTCGACATCGCCATGTTCGGCCGCATGCTGGCCGACAATGCCGACCTCAACCGCGACGCCGCGGTGCAGGTGGCGCATGCCTTCACCGTCAATCGCGTCGTCGTCGAGGACGATTTCTACACCGCCGTCGACGACCTGAAGGAGAAGGCCGAGGATGCCGGCGCCGGTTTCGTCGGCGAGGCGGGCTTCGGCGCCGGGCTCTACTATCTCTACATCTGCGTCAACCGGCCGCTGCTGGTCGAGAACCTCGCGGGCGACCGCCAGCTCGCGGCGCGCGGACTGGAGGCGCTGGTGCGCGCGGCGTCGACGGCGGTGCCGTCGGGCAAGATCAATTCCTTCGCCAACCATGCCCGGGCGAAGTACGTCCTTGCCGAAAGAGGCGACGCGCAGCCGGTCAACCTGGCCGGCGCCTTCACGATCCCGGTCAGGGGTCCCGATCTCGTCGGCGAGGCCGTCGGCCGGCTCGAGGCGGAGCGCCGCGGCTTCGCCAGGAGTTACGGCATCGAGGCGGACGGCGAGATCCGCCTCCACGTCGGCAGTGAGACCGGAGCCACGATCGACCAGGTGGCCGCGTTCGCTTCGGGGGGACTCTGATGGCGCGGTGGCTCGTCATCGTGCTGCGGGCGCCGCTTGCGAGTTTCGCCGACGCGCCCGGCAACACGATCCGGAAGACCGGCGACATGCCGACGCGCTCGGCGCTGCTCGGGCTCGCCGCGGCGG
>DUSC01000267.1 GCA_012842935.1 Hyphomicrobiales bacterium
CGGCTGGTCGCTCGACATCGGCAGGCTCGTCGCCGGCGCCCGCGGTCGCCTGCAACGCCAGCTGGATCGCCTGCATTCCCGATCCGACGACCATGAACTCCTCGGCGGCGAAAGATCCACCGAAATGGCGGACATGATAACGCGCCAGCGCCTCGCGCAGTTCGGGGATGCCACGCTGCCATGTGTAGAAGGTCTCGCCGGCCCGCAGCGCGGAGATCGCGGCGGCGGTGATGAAGTCCGGCGACGGCAGGTCGCCCTCCCCTGCCCACAACGGGATCATGCCCTCGCGGCCGCGGCCGTGGTTCATCACCGCGACGATGCCGCTCTCGGGCGCCAGGCGCGCCTCGCGGCGCAGGTGATCGATCAATGCCATGATTTTCGTGCCCGACGAAAGGAACGGCCCGTCCGCTCCTGCCGCGAGCCGTCGTAGAACCTTTCGCCGGCTGCTGCCATCCCGGCGCCACGGATGGCTCCGGGATTCCATTGGCCCAGCGTCCCGCCGAACCTCAGCGCCTGGCGAGGAGGTCGCGGATCTCGGTGAGGAGCTGGATATCGGCCGGCGGGGCGGCGGGCGCGGCCGCCTGTTCCTTGGCGAGACGGCGGCGCAGGTTGTTCACCGCCTTCACCATCAGGAAGATGATCCAGGCGAGGATCAGGAAGTTGATGACCACGGTGATGAAATTGCCGTAGGCGAAGACGGCCCCCTGCTTTCTCGCCTCTTCGAGCGATTCGGCGGTAACCGACGAAGACAGCGGGATGAAGTAGTTGGAGAAGTCGAAACCACCGAAGATCGCGCCGACGAGCGGCATGATGATGTCGCCGACCAGCGAGTTGACGATCAGGCCGAACGCACCGCCGATGATGACGCCGACGGCAAGATCCATCACGTTCCCCTTGGAGATGAATTCCTGGAATTCCTTCAGCACGCTCGCCTCCTGTGATGCGCTATGCGGACGCGCAACGCCGTGCGCGCCAACGGCAGCCAGCATAGCAAAGCTTCGTCGAACCGACAGTCGGGATTTTCGGCCGCCGCGGGCAGCCGCATCGCTGTGGCGCCGTACCATTCGAGGGTATGATGGACAGGTGAAGCGGGCTGTGCTTGCCTTGGGCGAACGTCGCGACGACAAAGGGAGGTGCCGGACGGCGTGCAGGGCTGGGTCGTCGTCATCATCGCGCTGGCATATCTGACGCTGCTCTTCGCGATCGCCAGCGTCGGCGACCGGCGCGGCTCGACCGAACGCGCCGCGAGGTCGCGGCCGTTCACCTATGCGCTCAGCCTGGCGATTTACTGTACCTCGTGGACCTTCTTCGGATCCGTCGGCCTCGCCGCGGAGCGCGGACCGGAATTCCTCACGATCTATCTCGGGCCGATGCTGATCTTCGTCTTCGGCTACCCGCTGCTGCGCCGGATCGTCCGGCTGGCGCATTCGGAGAAGATCACCTCCATCGCCGACTTCCTCGGCGCCCGCTACGGCAAGAGCTTCGCCGTGGCCTCCATCGCCACGCTGATCGCGACGGTCGGCGTCGTCCCCTACATCGCCCTGCAACTGAAGGCCATCTCCGGCTCGGTCAGCCTGATGGTCGAGCACTACAACGGTGCCCCTCCCTCGTTCGATCCGTTCGTCAGCGACATCTCGCTGATCGTGGCCATGCTGCTGGCGCTGTTCGCGGTCCTGTTCGGGACCCGCCATGCCGACGCCACCGAACACCAGCAGGGCCTGGTGCTCGCCGTGGCGGCCGAATCCGTCGTGAAGCTCGCGGCCTTTCTCGGCATCGGCATCCTCGTCACCTTCTTCATCTTCGGCAGCCCGGCCGAACTGATTGCGGCGAGCCGTGCCGAAGGCGCCTTCGACCAGGCTTTCGGCAGCGGAACCTCGCTCGGTACCTGGATCGTGCTAACCGCCCTGAGCGCCTGCGCGATCATCATGCTGCCGCGCCAGTTCTACGTGACCATCGTCGAGAACCGGGGCGAAGAGGAACTGCGCACCGCGACGTGGGTGTTTCCGCTCTACCTCGTCGCCATCAACCTCTTCGTCATCCCGATCGCCTTCGCCGGCACGATCCTCGTCGGCGACCGCACGAGTTCGGATCTCTACGTCCTGTCGGTACCGCTGTTCGGCGGACACGACTTCATGGCCATCGTCGCCTTCATCGGCGGGCTGTCGGCAGCAACCGCCATGGTGATCGTGGAAAGCGTCGCGCTGTCGATCATGATCTCCAACGATCTCGTCATCCCGATCTTCGTCCGCCGTCTCCTGTACAACCGTCAAAGCGAGAACGAGGACTGGTCTTCGCTCATCCTCAACATCCGCCGGGCTGCCATCTTCATCATCCTGTTCGCGGCGTTCCTCTATTACCGCGAGAGCACGGACAACGCCCGGCTTGCCGCGATCGGCCTGATGTCCTTCGCCGCGATCGCACAGTTCGCACCGGCCTTCTTCGGCGGGCTGATCTGGAAGGGCGCCAACGCACGCGGCGCCGCGCTCGGCATGACAGCGGGCTTCGCCGTGTGGGGCTACACGCTGCTCCTGCCTTCGCTCGCCGATCCGGACACGTCCATCGTCGTGCACGGCCTCTTCGGGCTGGATGTCCTTCGCCCGCAGGCGCTGTTCGGCACCGTAGCCGAACCGCTGAACCACGGCGTCATGTGGAGCCTCTCGATCAACGCGCTCTTCTTCGTGCTGGGCTCGCTGTCCCGCGGCTCGGTTCCGCTCGAGCGGATCCAGGCGGCGATCTTCGCTCCGCGCGACGCCAACCCGATGCCGAGCCTGCGGCGCTTCCGCACCGCGATCACCGTCGACGAACTGCGCGAGACGATCGCGCGCTATCTCGGGGTCGAGCGGACCGAGCGCTCCTTCCAGACTTTCGAGGCGGCCGAGGGGCGCCGGCTGACGGGCAGCGAGGCGGCGAGCATGTCGGTGATCCGGTTCTCCGAACAGCTCCTCGCCAGCGCCGTCGGCTCCTCATCCGCCCGGCTGATCCTGTCGTTGCTGTTCAAGCGCAACGACAGCGCCTCGCGCGACGCCTTGCGCCTGCTGGACGATGCGACGGAAGCGCTCCAGCACAATCGCGACCTCCTGCAGATCGCCCTCGACCAGATGGAGCAGGGCATCACGGTCTTCGACCGGGATTTCCGGCTGACATGCTGGAACCGCCAGTACCGGAACCTGTTCGAGTTGCCCGACGAGCTCGGCCAGGTCGGCGTGTCGGTCAGTCGTATCCTGCAATTCCTGAGCAACCGCGGCGACGTCGCGCCGGAGTCCGAGGTGCCGACCCTGGACCGGCTGACGGCCTTCGGCAGTCCGTGGCAGATCGAGTTGAAGACCAGCGGCCGGATCATCGAGATCCGCTCGAACCCGATGCCCGACGGCGGCATCGTTGCGACCTACACGGACATCACGGCGCGCGTGCAGGCGGATCTGGCGCTGAAGCGGGCGAACGAGACGCTGGAACAGCGCGTGCGCAGCCGTACGGCCGAGCTGACCCGCGTCAACGAGGAGCTCGCGCAGGCGCAGATGCTCGCCGAGGAGGCCAATCTCGGAAAGACCCGTTTCCTCGCCGCGGCCGGTCACGACATCCTGCAGCCGCTCAATGCCGCGCGGCTATACTGCTCGTCGCTGATCGAGAAGGCCGGCGACGGCCCGATCGCGGACGCGGCGACGAACATCGAATCCTCGCTCGATTCGGTCGAAGCGATCCTGGGTGCCGTGCTCGACATCTCACGACTCGATACCGGCGCGATGAAACCGAGCGAATCGGTCTTCCGCCTGGACGGACTGTTGCGCCAGATCGGAACCGATTTCCTGCCAATGGCCGCGGCGAAGAAACTGGACCTGGTGATCGTTCCCTCGTCGCTCTGGGTGCGTACCGATCGCAACCTGTTGCGCCGCCTCATCCAGAACCTGCTGTCGAACGCGATCAAGTACACGCGCAGCGGACGCGTTCTCGTCGGCGTCCGTCGGCGCGGCGAACTGGCCGAGATCCAGGTCTTCGACACCGGCATCGGCATTCCCGCCGACAAGCTGAATACGGTCTTCCGCGAGTTCACCCGCCTCGAAGAGGGCGCCCGCGAAGCCCAGAGCCTCGGCCTCGGCCTGTCGATCGTCGACCGCATCGCCAGGGTTCTGCGCCTCGAGATCCAGATCGATTCGGGCCGCGGCAAGGGGACGCGCTTCTCGGTGATCCTGCCGGTGACCGAAGCGCGGGAGCAGCCGGCCCCGGCGCCCGCTCACGGCATCGTGCCGGTCTCGGCTTCCCTCGCCGGCCTCAGCGTCTTCTGCGTGGACAACGAACCGCGTATCCTCGACGGCATGAGGCTCCTCCTCGAAGGGTGGGGATGCCGCGTCACCACGCTGGCCGGGTCCGCGGCAATCCGTGCCCAGGCGATACCGCAGCCCGATGTCGTCCTCGCCGACTATCATCTCGACGGCGAGAACGGCCTCGACGTGATCGCCACGCTGAGAGAACGGTTCGGCGACACCTTGCCCGCAGTCCTGATAACGGCCGACCGTTCGAACGAGGTCCGCAGCGCCGCGGAGCGTATGGACGTCCAGGTGATCAACAAACCGGTGAAGCCGGCGGTCCTGCGCTCGCTGATCACCCGCCTGCATCGGATGACGCCGGTCGCCGCGGAGTGACGCGATTCTCCCGACACCGCGGGTCGGACCCCGATCCGTCAGGTGGCGGCCTGCAGCGGATCGGTCCCGATCTTGGCGAGCAGGATGACCGCCTGCGTCCTGCTGTCGACACCGAGCTTCTGCAGCACCGCCGAGACATGCGCCTTGATGGTCGCTTCCGAAACGCCGAGTTCGTAGGCGATCTGCTTGTTGAGCAGACCTTCCGCGAGCATGCTGAGCACCCGGGTCTGCTGCGGGGTGAGCGTCTGCAGGCGCCGTATCAGGTCGGACACTTCCGGATCGCGCTCGACACCGAGCTCGACCCCGGACGGCGCGGCGATGCCGCCGCGGAGGACCACCTGCACAGAGGCACGGATCTCCTCCATGCTCGCCGATTTCGAGATGAACCCCGACGCGCCGAGTTCGAGCGCACGGCGGATCGTCTCGGGATCGTCGTGAGCCGAGACGACGACCAGGGGAACGTCGGGACTGAGGCCGCGCAGCGACACGAGGCCGGACAGGCCGCTTGCGCCGGGCATGGACAGGTCGAGCAGGACGAGGTCGATGTCCTCCATGCCGGCCACGGCCGCTTTCGTGGTCTCGAAGCTGCCGGCCTCGACGATCTCGGTGTTCTCGCCAAGGACGGCCAGGGCCTGCTTCAACGCTCCCCGAAACAGGGGGTGATCGTCGGCGATGACGAACCTGTAGCCTCCTGCCACTCACTCCTCCCGTCGCGCCCCGTCTCATGCCGCACGGGGCTGTCGGATTATGCGGCGAAGACCCGTCAATTCAAGACGCAAAGCGGTCCACACGCCGTCGCGCACCCATTTCTGCGGAACCAAACCCGCCCGGCATCGGTTGCATCACCCAATACCGGCAATGTTACTTGCGGTCGACCGTTCGTCGCCGGCAGAGTTGTTCCACATGCTCGCGGAGACGGTCATGGAGAAGATTCGCGAAATCGCCCTGATGTGCGTCGGTCGGGCCGTGATGTTCGGCACGCTGGCAATCGGCTGCATCATGATCGGCTTCTCCTTCAATCCGGTCTCCGCATTCCGATCCGGCGCCGTCGCGACGCTGCTGATGGCCACCGTGCTGATGTGGAAGGCGCTGACCGCCATGCGCCGCAATCCCAAGTCGACGGAAGTGTGGCTCTACCTCGACGAGACGTCGCGACCGCTCGACCAGCACGCGCGCTTCGTCTTCGGCACGATCATGCGCGAGGTGTACGGGCGCTACGCGCAATTCTCGCTGCTGGTCGCCTGCGCGCTGTTCGCCATCTCGCTCGTGTTCGGTGCGTTCGGCTTCGAGGCTTACGACCCGGAGGCCGGCCCCCATCCGTCGATGCAACCGGCGGGCTGAACGGACTCGGACGCGTCAGGTCTTCTGCGGCGGCGTCTCGGTCTCTCCGGAATCGCCGCCGCCGAGTTCCTCGTCCATCTCCTTGACGATGCCGAGGAACTTGCGGAAGAACTGTTCCATCAGCCCGAGCGAATGCTGGAATTCCTCCTCGGAGGGCAGCAGGTTCCGGGGCTTCAGGATCGGGCTGTTCTCGATCTTCGCCAGACGATCCTCGATGCCGGCGAGCCGCGCCGTGAGGCGGTCGATCTCGTCCTGGAGAGCGGATCTCTCGTCGGCCGCCAGCTTGCAGACCAGCTGTCCGCCGCGCATCTCGCACAGCGACATCTCGCCCGTCTTCGTGTCCATGCGCACATAGCCGTCGGGGGTCTTTTCCAGCCGGAAGCGCCCTTCGTCCTCGGCCGCAGCAGGTGCGGCGGCAAAGGCTAGCGTGGCAAGCAGGATCAGCCGTCTCATCGCGCCCTCCAGTCGATCGGACCAAGACCGGCATGCGCCTCCAATGCGACCAAAATGCGATGCGACGGGTGCGTTCGCCTTTTCCCGGGAGCGCAATCCGACTATAGGGCGCGCATGCATCGCATCATCTACAAGATCTGCCCGAAAGAGCTTTGGCGGCAGGCCGAGGCCGCGGGCGTGTTCGCCGGCGCGCCGATCGACCTGGCCGACGGATTCATCCATTTCTCGACCGCCGACCAGGTGGTCGAGACGGCGGCGAGACACTTCGCCGGACAAAGCGATCTCGTCCTGATCGCCGTCGACGCCGATCGGCTGGGTTCGGCGCTGAAGTACGAGGTTTCCCGCGGCGGGGCGCTGTTCCCCCATCTCTACGCGCCGATGCCGCTCTCGGCGGTCGTCTGGGCGAAGCCGCTGCCGCTCGACGCGGCGGGCGTACACGCCTTCCCGGTACTCGGCCGATGAACAGGCTCGTCGAGCGGCTCGGCCAGCGCGCGCTGTTCAGCCTCGATCCGGAGACGGCCCACAGGCTTTCCATCGCCGCGCTGGCGACGGGCCTCGCCGGGCGGTGCCGCTTCCCGCAGTCGCCTCGCCTGAAGACATCGGTGTGCGGCCTGGAGTTCCCCAATCCGCTCGGCATGGCGGCCGGCTACGACAAGAACGCCGAGGTGCCGGACGCGCTGCTCGCGCTCGGCTTCGGCTTCGCCGAGGTCGGTACCGTGACGCCGCGACCGCAGCCGGGCAATCCGAAGCCGCGCATCTTCCGGCTCATCGAGGACGAGGCCGTCATAAACCGGCTCGGCTTCAACAATGAGGGGCACGAACGGGCCGTCGCCCGGATCAGCGCGCGGGCCGGTCGCGGCGGCATCGTCGGCGTCAACATCGGCGCCAACAAGGACAGCGCCGACCGGATCGCCGACTATGAGGCAGGCGTGCGCCGGTTCGCCGCGCTGGCGAGTTACCTGACCGTCAACATCTCGTCGCCGAACACGCCGGGCCTGCGCGACATGCAGGCCAAGGGAGCGCTCGCCGAACTCCTTTCGCGGGTCATTGCCGCGCGCCACACCGCGCCGGGAACGGGACGGCCGGTGCCCGTCTTCCTCAAGATCGCTCCCGACCTGCATCAGGCGGACCTCGAGGACATCGCGGCGGAAGTCGAAGCGAACGGCGTCGACGGCGTGATCGTCTCCAACACGACGGTCACCCGCCCGGCGCTGAAGAACCGCGCGCATGCGGCCGAGACCGGCGGGCTTTCCGGCCGGCCTTTGTTCGACCTGTCGACCACGGTGCTCGCCAGGATGCGGAACCTCGTCGGGCCGAAGCGGGCCTTGATCGGCGCAGGCGGCATCGACAGCGCCGAGAAGGCGCTCGAGAAGATCCGCGCCGGCGCCGATCTCGTCCAGCTCTACACCGGCTTGATCTATGCCGGGCCCGGACTGCCCGGCCGCATCGTCCGCGGCATGGCCGACTTCGCCGAGCGGGAAGGACTTCGCTCGATCGCGGAAATCCGCGACAGCGCGGTCGACCGCTGGGCCGACAGGCGGCTGGCGGGCGACTAACCGGTCAGCCTGAACGTGCTCCGGGTCCGCGCCGGCACGATCGACAGCAGGCTGAAGCCGCGGACCAGCAGGAAGACGTGCAGCGCCGCCCACAGGCCATGGTTGCCGAACTGCGCGCTCAGGACGACGAGCGCGGCCCAGAAGACGGCGAAGGAGGCGAGCATCATGTTGCGCATGTCGCGCGACCAGGTCGCGCCGATGAAGACGCCGTCCATGGCGAATGCGAGAACGCCGCTCACTGCCGTGAAGGCCGCCCAGGGCAGGTAGGTCTGGGCCTTCGTCCTGACGTCCGCCGCCGTCGTGACGACCGCAATGAAACGATCGCCGAGGAACAGGAACAGGAGCGTCGTCACGACGGCGACGCCGAAACCCCAGCCGGCCGAGAGGAAGACCGCGCGCGAGAAGGCGGTGCGGTCGCGGGCGCCGATGGCGCGGCCGGCGAGTTGTTCGGCTGCCGTCGCGAAACCGTCGAGGAAATATCCGCCGACGAGGAAGAAGTTCATCAGGACCGCATTGGCGGCGAGCGTCGTCGTGCCGAACTGCGCGCCCTGGCGTGCGAAGAGCGCGAAGGCGGCGAGCAGCGCGAAGGAGCGGATCATGATGTCGCGGTTGAGCACGAGCATGCGAGCGATCGCATCGACCGCGCCGATGCGCCGCAGGCTCGGACGCGGATCCTTCCGGAAGCGCGGATAGAGGATGGCGATCCCGATCATGGAGGCGACGACCTCGCCACACACCGTTCCCCAGGCGACGCCGGCGATCTTCCAGCCGAACTCCAGGCCGAAAAGGATCGACAGGGCGACGTTGGTTCCGTTGAGCACGACCTGAAGCGCAAGGCCAAGGCCGGCCTCGCCGCGGCCGAGCACGAAGCCGAGGATGGCGTAGTTGGCGAGCGCGAAGGGCGCGGCGAGGATGCGGATGCCGATATAGGTCGCCATCGCCTCGTTGACACGCGGCTCGGCGTCGAGGAACCAGATACCGGCCATGATGAATGCGGGCGCGAGCAGCGCAAGCACGATGCCGGAGCTGACCGCAAGCGCCAGCGCCCGCCAGAACACGGCCTGTTCCTCCAGTGCGTCGCCCCTGCCCATGGCCTGCGCGACGAGGCCGGTCGTGCCAGAGCGTAGAAAATTGAAGGTGGCGAAGACCAGATCGAAGACGATGGCGCCGGCGGCGAGGCCGCCGATCAAGGCCGGGTCGCCGAACTGGCCGACGACCGCCGTGTCGACCACGCCGATCAGCGGCGTCGTCAGATAGGCGACCATCATCGGCACGGCGATGCCGAGGACCAGCCGGTGCGACACCACGAAATGCCGTTCGACGGGGGGACTGTGCCGATCCACCGGGCGCTCCCGAAACCACGCAGGGCGGCCGCCCCGGTCGACGCTGAATAGGGCCGCCTTCGCCGCCGGGCAAGCCGGTCAGGCGACATGCGCCTACGCTCCTGACGCCCGGCCGTGCTATGGGGCGGCATGCGCCTGCCGATCGTCCACCATCCCGACTACGACGCCGGATTTCCGGTCACGCACCGCTTCCCGATGGGCAAGTACCGGGCGCTGATGGACAGGCTCGCCGGGACCGGTCTCGCCACGGCCGCCAACCTCAGGACGACCGCGCCGGCGCCGGCGCGCTGGCTCGACCTCGCCCACGACCCCGCCTATGTCGGCCAGGTGCTGTCCTGCTCGGTGCCGAAAGAGATCGAACGCGAGATCGGCTTCGCCGTCGACGAGCGCGTCTCGCGCCGTGCGCAACTCGCCGCGGCCGGGACCTTGCTCGCGGCGCGGCTGGCGCTCGAGAACGGCATCGCC
>DUSC01000268.1 GCA_012842935.1 Hyphomicrobiales bacterium
CTTCGGCTCGCCGACGAGCATCTCGTCCTCGTGATGGCGCGGCGGCTGTGCGGCAGCCGTCAGCGGCGCGGCCGCTTCCACCTGCTTTCGCTGGGCGATGGCCTCGATCGCCGCAAGGTCGCCGTTGCCGACAGCGACGGCGAACTGAACACCATGCTCGCGCAGGAGCTTCTGCACGCCCTTGATCGTGTATCCCTGATCGTAGAGCATATGGCGTATGCCCTTGATCAGCTCGACGTCCTGCGGACGGTAGTAACGCCGGCCGCCGCCGCGCTTCATCGGCTTGATCTGGGCGAAACGGGTCTCCCAAAAACGCAGCACGTGTTGCGGAAGGTTCAGGTCTTCGGCGACCTCGCTGATTGTCCGGAAGGCGTCGGGGCTCTTTTCCATCTGCGGTCCCAGAAAGACGATTCGCCGCCCATTCCAGCCGGTTGGCGCGGGCTATTCAAGCCCGCAGCGAAGGTCAAACCATCGCCGGCGACGGCCTACTTGTCGCCCTTGGCGCGGCTGGCCTGGTGCGCGCGGAGAATGCGGTTCTTCAACACGTTGGAGGCCTTGAACGTCATCACCCGGCGCGGCAGGATCGGCACTTCCTCGCCCGTCTTTGGATTGCGTCCGATCCGTTCGTTCTTCGAGCGGACGTGAAAGGTGGCGAAGGAAGACAACTTGACGGTCTCACCGCGGACGATCGCCTCGCAGATCTCGTCGAGCACAGTCTCCACGAGTTCGGCCGATTCGGTCCTGGACAATCCGACCTTCCGATAGACGGCTTCGGCAAGGTCGGCGCGAGTCAGTGTCTTAGCCCCCATGGCGACCGTCCAACCATCCTCTAATAAAACACTACGATCCAAACGGCGGAGACGTTAGGGGAATGTGGCCCGCCCGGTCAAGGACTTAACCGGAGGCGGCACCATTCGCCTCACCAGCGCAGCAGGACCGCACCCCAGGTGAAGCCGCCCCCCATGGCTTCGAGCAATACGAGGTCGCCGCGGCGAATGCGCCCATCGGCGACGGCCGTCGAAAGGGCGAGCGGCACGGAGGCCGCCGACGTATTGCCGTGCCTGTCGACGGTCACCACGACCTTCTCCTCGGCGATGCCGAGTTTCTTCGCCGAAGCGTCGATGATGCGTTTGTTGGCCTGGTGCGGAACGAACCAGTCGAGGTCGGCGGATCCGACGCCGGCCTGCGCGTAGGTTGCCTCGATGACATCCGTAATCATGCCCACGGCGTGCTTGAAGACTTCGCGTCCCTCCATTCGCAGGTGACCGACGGTGCCGGTCGTCGACGGACCACCGTCGACATAGAGCTTGTCCTTGTGCGTGCCGTCGGAGCGCAGGCTGGCGGCGAGGATGCCGCGGTCGGCGAGCGTGCCGTCACCTTCGACCGCCTCGAGGACGAGCGCGCCGGCGCCGTCGCCGAAGAGCACACAGGTCGAGCGGTCCGTCCAGTCGAGGATGCGGGAGAACGTCTCGGCGCCGATCACGAGAACGCGCCTTGCCGCGCCGCCGCGCAGATACATGTCCGCCGTGGTGATGGCGTAGACGAAGCCGCTGCACACCGCCTGCATGTCGAACGCGAACCCGTGGCGCATGCCCAGACGCCGCTGTATGTCGACGGCCGTCGCCGGGAAGGTGTTGTCGGGGGTCGACGTCGCCAGGATGATGAGATCGATGTCGTCCACTGTCAGACCGGCATCGACAAGCGCCGCCCGCGCAGCCGCTTCGCCGAGCGAGGCAGTTGTCTCGTCGTCGGAGGCGATGTGGCGCTCACGGATACCGGTACGCTGGACGATCCATTCGTCGGTGGTGTCGACGACCCCCTCGAAGTCGGTATTCTTCATGACGCGGCGCGGCAGGGCCGACCCGACGCCGCACACTGCTGATCGTATCATTCTCGTTCCTGGTTCAAGACGCCGCGGACGCCGCGTCGCCGGCGTCGGGCACGATACGGCCGGGGCGCGGCGCGCGCGAGTGGAACATGTCCAGGTCGGACCGGATCTTGTCGAGCAGCCGGTTGCGCACCATGTCGTAGCCGAGTTCGATTGCGGCCATGAAGCCTTCCGCGTCGGTGCCTCCGTGGCTTTTCACGACGATGCCGTTGAGGCCGAGGAACACCCCCCCGTTCGCCCTGCGCGGGTCCATCTTCTCGCGCAGCCGAGTGAAGGCGCTCTTGGCAAAGACATAGCCGATGCGCGCCATCATGGTCCGGCTCAGCGCGGCACGCAGGTATTCGCCGATCTGCCGGGCGGTGCCCTCGGCGGTCTTGAGAGCGATGTTGCCGGCGAACCCTTCCGTGACCACGACATCGACCGTGCCCTTGCCGATATCGTCGCCCTCGACGAAGCCGCGATACTCCATCGACATGGGCTCGACCTCGCGCAGGATCCGGCCGGCCTCCTTGACCTCTTCCTGACCCTTGATCTCCTCGACGCCGACATTCAGCAGGCCGACCGTCGGGCGTTCGGTTTCGTGCAGGGCCCGCGCCATGGCCGCACCGAGGATGGCGAAGTCGACGAGCTGGTGGGCATCGTCCCCGATCGTGGCGCCGACATCGAGAACGATGCTCTCGCCCCTGATCGTCGGCCAGATCGCGGCGATCGCCGGCCTTTCGATGGTGGCCATGGTTCTCAGGCAGAACTTCGACATCGCCATCAGGGCGCCGGTGTTGCCCGCCGAGACGCAGACGTCGGCATCGCCGTTCTTGACGGCCTCGATCGCCCTCCACATCGACGACTTCCAGCGGCCGTGGCGCAACGCCTGGCTTGGCTTGTCATCCATGCGCACGGCGATCTCGCATGGAAAGAACTCGCTGACGGCCGCAAGCCTGGGATGGCGGTCCATGACCGGACGCACCTGCTCGTCAATGCCGTAGATCAGGAAGCGCACATCCTGACGCCGCTCGGCGACACCGACCAGCGCAGGAATCACCACCTCGGGGCCGTGATCCCCGCCCATGGCGTCAATGGAGATGCGTATCACGTGGTTTCGTGTCTCTCGTTGGCCCGTGCCCCCGCGGCTGCGGAAAGTCGGGCGAAAATAGCGGTTTTGCGACCCGACACAACCGGCAAATCATCTTGCAGCCAGCGATTCAGAGTTTGTCACGCAAAGCCTTCAGCTTCCGCTGCAGAGGGCCATCCGCTTCCGTTTCGTCTTCCGCTGGCCCGGCGGGGGTGATTTGCGCGCCTTTCTTGCGCGGATAGGGATCGATGGCGAGTGCGAAGAACTCCTCCGCAAGCGCACCGACGTCGATCGAGTCGCCGGAAAAAATCTCGGGGCTGTCCGGCCCTTCCGCTGCGACCATTATCTCGCCGGGACCCTGGAAGCCGAGCCGGTCGAGTTTCGAGTCCTCTGGGAGGAACAGACCCTCGACAGCCTCGTCGATGCGGCTCTGGAGCGGATCGAGGGTGATCACGCATTCCTGGACGATATCGGCCGTCACCCGGCCAGAGACCTTGACCCCGCCTCGTTTCCAAGGCTCGACGAGAAGTTCGGCACGCCACGCCTTGACCTCGGCGAGACCGTGTTCGCGAGCAAGCGCGGCACGCTGGCGCGGATCAGCCTCGATGGTCACCGGCATGCCCTTGCGTGGCAGCCGCGCGACATGGGCGAGGAAAGAAACCGGGCTCTTTGCCTGGGGATCCAATCCAACCTCCGCGCTTCACATCTGGTCGGCGCGGGGAAAGATGACGCCGGTGTCGAGAATCCGCGCGACGGGCATGGCAGCCAGGGCATCGGCCGCCGCGCGGACGTAGGCGGCGAGTGCCCCTGCCCCCTCCCAGGCCGGCTCGTTGGGCCGCACGTTCCGTGCGATCGCCGCTTCAAGCGCGGCCTGATCACGGCGGTCGAGCGCCTCATCATAAGCGAGCGTGCGGCCGTAGAACATGCGCGAGAACATCTTCATGCGCTTCGGCACGCCGAGATCTCCGATGCCGAGTTCCCTGATGGAATGCTCGACTTCGCGGAAGAATTCGTCGGTCAGTTCCTGGCAGACTTCCTTCAGAAGCCCGTCCGCCCCTTTCGCCCTGTACAGCACAAGGAACAGATGCAGGCCGATCATCTCGAAGCGGCCCAGCGGCGTGTCGGGCACCGACCAGCGCGAATAGAGTGCCGGTTGCCGCGCCGCCGCCACGATTTGACCGTAGATGCGGTCGACAACATCGCCGCTGGAGAGGCGGGACCGGCCAAACAGACGTCTGAACATGCCATGCCGTCTCCCGGAAAGGGTTTCGCGCCGTGGTCGTGTTGCATCGGCGTGAAAGCTGGTTTACCGCTTTTGCCGCCCGGTGCAAGCCGGAGCATTCAAGAGGATTTCATGGATTTGTCGTCGCCGTCGCAGGATTACAAGACCGGATCGTCGCGCCGATCCATGATTGCCGTATCGCTTGCCGCCGCGGCTGCGCTTTCGGCCTGCTCGACGTCCGAGGCTCTCAATCCGCGCGAGACGCTCACCCAGGGCTACGTCATCGACCAGCAGCAGATCGATCTCGTCCCGATCGGCTCGAGTCGCGAGCAGGTTCTTCTGACGCTCGGATCGCCGTCGACGACCGCGACCTTCGACAACGAGGTCTTCTACTACATCTCGCAGACCCGGGTGCGCAGCGCGGCCTTCATGAACCCGCGCCTTGTCGACCAGCGCGTGCTCGCCGTCTATTTCGGTGCGGACGGGCGCGTCAACAACATCGCCCACTACGGCCTGCAGGACGGCAAGGTGTTCGACTTCATCTCGCGCACCACGCCGACGGGCGGCAAGGACCAGACCTTCATCGGCCAGCTGCTCTCCGGACTCGGCGGCGGCGGCAGCGCTCAGGCGAAGAAGGCGCTCGGCGGCTGAGCGAGCCGAAGCGGTCGCCCTTTGCCGGGGCCGTCGCCGCCGGCATTCGATCGCGGCGGGGCCGACTGCAGGACGCGCGGACATCCTCCCCGGAACGAGAAAGCCCGCGGGATCGCTCCCGCGGGCGCCCGACTTCGGCGGCTTTCGCTCAGGCTGCGTGCGCCAGCACGGCGAGCAGGAGAAGGGCCACGATGTTGGTGATCTTGATGGCCGGGTTGACGGCCGGACCGGCGGTGTCCTTGTAGGGATCGCCGACCGTGTCGCCGGTCACCGACGCCTTGTGGGCATCGGAGCCCTTCATGTGCTTGACGCCGTCCTTGTCGGTGAAGCCGTCCTCAAACGACTTCTTGGCGTTGTCCCAGGCACCGCCGCCCGAGGTCATCGAGATGGCGACGAACAGTCCGTTGACGATGACGCCGAGCAAGGACGCGCCAAGCGCGGCAAAGGCCGAGGCCTTGGAGCCGGAGATCAGCAGAACGCCGAAGTAGACGACGATCGGAGCGAGCACCGGCAGCAGCGACGGGACGATCATCTCCTTGATCGCCGCCTTGGTGAGGATGTCCACCGCGCGGGCGTAGTTCGGCTTCGCCGTTCCCGCCATGATGCCGGAATTCTCGCGGAACTGCTTGCGTACCTCCTCCACGATCGAGCCCGCCGCACGACCGACGGCGGTCATCGCGATGCCGCCGAACAGGTACGGGATAAGACCGCCGAAGATGAGGCCGGCGACGACATAGGGGTTCGACAGATCGAACGACACCGTGCCGAGATCGGCGAAGTACGGGAACTGCGTGGCGTTGGCCGCGAAGTACTGCAGGTCGTAGGAGTAGGCGGCGAAAAGCACCAGCGCGCCGAGACCAGCCGAGCCGATCGCATAGCCCTTGGTGACGGCCTTGGTCGTGTTGCCGACCGCATCCAGCGCATCCGTCGACTGACGGACCTCCTTGGGCAGGCCCGACATCTCGGCGATGCCGCCGGCGTTGTCGGTGACCGGGCCGAAGGCATCGAGGGCCACGATCATGCCGGCGAGGCCGAGCATGGTGGTGACGGCGATCGCCGTGCCGTAGAGTCCGGCGAGCTGGAACGTGGCGATGATGCCGCCGACGATGACGATCGCCGGCAGCGCCGTCGATTCCAGCGACACGGCGAGACCCTGTATGACATTGGTGCCGTGACCGGTGACGGAGGCCTGGGCGATCGAGTTGACCGGGCGCTTGTTGGTGCCGGTATAGTACTCGGTGATGACGACGATGAGACCCGTCACCACGAGGCCGATCAGACCGCAGATGAACAGGTTCGTTCCCGTGACGACGATGCCATTGGCCGTGCCGACCTCGCCCCAGCCGATGGTCATCGACGTCGCGGCGCCGAGGCCGACAATCGACAGGAGGCCGGTGACGATCAGGCCCTTGTAGAGGGCGCCCATGATCGAGCCATTGGTGCCGAGCTTGACGAAGAAGGTGCCGATGATCGAGGTGATGATGCAGGCGGCGCAGACGGCGAGCGGATAAATCATGACGCTCGACAGCGCCTCCGTGCCGCCGAAGAAGATGGCGCCGAGCACCATCGTGGCGACCACCGTCACCGCGTATGTCTCGAAAAGGTCGGCCGCCATGCCGGCGCAGTCACCGACATTGTCGCCGACGTTGTCGGCGATCGTCGCCGGATTGCGCGGGTCGTCCTCCGGGATTCCCGCTTCCACCTTGCCGACCAGGTCGCCGCCGACGTCCGCCCCCTTGGTGAAGATGCCGCCACCGAGACGGGCGAAGATGGAGATCAGCGAGGCGCCGAAGCCGAGCGCGACGAGCGCGTCGATGACAGTGCGGTCGCCCGGCGCGTAGCCGGCCGGGCCGACGAGCACCCAGTAGTAGACGGCGACGCCGAGCAGGGCGAGGCCGGCGACCAGCATGCCGGTGATGGCGCCCGACTTGAAGGCGATGTCGAGGCCGGCGGCGAGGCTGTTCGAGGCAGCCTGCGCCGTGCGCACGTTGGCGCGCACCGAAACGTGCATGCCGATGAAGCCGGCGGCGCCCGAAAGCACGGCGCCGATCAGGAAGCCGATGGCGGCGACGCCCGAAAGCAGCCACCAGGCGAGCAGGAAGACGACCGCGCCGACGATGGCGATCGTGGTGTACTGCCGGGCCAGATAGGCCTGCGCGCCCTCGCGGATGGCGGCGGAGATTTCCTGCATGCGTGCGTTGCCCTGGTCGGCCGCGAGGACCGACTGTGTCGCCCAGATGGCGTAGAGGACAGAGAGCAGGCCGCAGAGAATGACGACGTAAAGCATGGTCATTGCGGGTTTCCCTGATGTGGTCCGGAAGACCCCTCCCCGGACCGTTACGACGAGAGCCGGCGGGTACGGGCCCGGTCTCCGGCTCTTTCGCAGCGGCTTATGCGGAACGGGTCGCGGAACGTCAAGAAAATGTTAGGACTTTGCCCCGTTTTCGCCGCGATCCCGGCCGGCAAGACAGCCAGCTCAACGCCGAACGCCGGCGTGGCGCTGCGTCCACAGGAACACCAGACCCGCCAGACAGACCGCAGCGACCGGGAAGACGATCCAGTTGAGCATGTCCCAGCCCCAGATGTTGTAGACCGTGCCGGACATCAGCGAAGCGAAGGCCACGGAGCCGAACAGGACGAAGTCGTGGAAGCCGAGCACGCGTCCCTTCTCCGAAGGCCGGTAGGTGTTGGCGACGATCGCCGTGGCGCCGATGAAGGCGAAGTTCCAGCCGAGGCCGAGCAGAATCAGCGCCGTCCAGAACTGCCAGAGCGCGATGCCCGAAAGCGCGACGACCGCGCAGCCGATCAAGAGGACGAGCCCGAACGCGACGACGTTCTCGACGCCGAAACGCTGGATGATGCGGCCGGTGACGAAGCTCGGGGCAAACATCGCCATGACGTGCCACGAGATGCCGAGCGTCGCCTCGTCGGGGGTGAAGCCGCAGCCGACCATGGCGAGCGGCGCGCCGGTCATCACCAGACTCATCAGCGCATAGGAACCGACGGCACAGAGCAGGCCGACGGCGAATCTCGGCTGGCGGATGATCTCGCCGAGCGGCCGCGGCGGGACGTCGAAGGCGATCGGACCGCCGCCGGCCGCGGCGCGCGGCCTCAGGAAGGAAAGGATGACGGCACCGACCGCCGCCAGCACCATGATCGAGGCGAATGAGCCGGCGAACATGACCGGCGCGAGCAGTTCGCGCGTGAAGATGACGATCTGCGGGCCGAGGATCGCCGTGATGACGCCGCCGGCCAGAACGAACGAGATGGCGCGTGCCTTGAACTCGGAGGGTGCGTTGTCGGCTGCAGCGAAACGGAACTGCTGGACAAAGGCGCCGCCCAGGCCCACGACCATCAGCCCGACGACGAACAGCCAGAACGAACCCGAGAACAGCGCCATGGTCGCGATGAATCCGCCCAGCGCCGTCGCGCCCGTGCCGGTCATGAAACCGCTGCGTTGGCCGACCATGCGGATCAGCGCGGCCGCCGGCAGGGCCCCGAGAGCGACGCCGAGGTTGAAGCCCGTGACCGGTGCTGTGGCGAGCGACTTGTCGGCATCGAGGAGGTAGTGGCCAGCCAGCGCACCGATGGAGATCGCGATGGGGGCGGCGGAGCCGACGATTGCCTGCGAGGTGGCAAGGATGAGCGCCGTGCGCCGGGCTTCGCGCTCCGCGGCCGGGTCGATCATGACGCGTCCCTGCCCCTCCCCTCGCCGCGGACGCGGCGCGACACGCGGTCGAGGACCGCGTTGACGAGCTTCGGCTCGTCCTCCTCGTAGAAGGCCTTCGCGATGTCGACATATTCGGAAACGATCACGGCGACGGGGACGTCGCGCCGCTCCATGAGTTCGTAGACGCCGGCGCGCAGGATGGCGCGCAACGTCGAATCGAGGCGCGAAAGCGGCCAGTCCTCCGTCAGCGCCTCGCGGATGATCGGGTCGAGGGTCTTCTGGTGCTCGACGACGCCGGCGAGGATGGCGCGAAACCACTGCGGGTCGGCCTCGCGGTAGAGCGTGCCGTCGACCTCCTTGCCGAGGCGGAAGGTCTCGTATTCGGCGGTTATCTCAAGCAGGCCGCTGCCGGCGACATCCATCTGGTAGAGCGCCTGCACGGCCGCAAGGCGCGCGGCGCCCCGCTTGTTGGCCTGGCGCACGCCTTGTCCCGGCTTCCCGGTTCCCCCGGTCATGAATCAGGCTCCGAAGCGCTGGCGGTGCGCGATCATGGTGAGCGCGGCGCGGGCGGCGAAACCGCCCTTGTCGCCCTCCGACTTCCGTGCGCGCGCCCAAGCCTGTTCGGTGTTCTCGGTGGTGAGGATGCCGTTTCCTACCGCGAGCGATTCCGCGACGGCGAGGTCCATCAGCTTGCGGCTGGATTCGTTTGCGACGATCTCGAAATGGTAGGTCTCGCCGCGGATTACGGTGCCCAGCGCGACGAAGCCGTCGTAGTCGGTGCCGCCTTCCTCCGCGCCGTCGAGCGCGAACGCAATGACGGCCGGGATCTCCAGTGCGCCGGGAACCGTGACCACGTCATAGGTTGCTCCCGCTTCGTCGAGCGCGGCCGTCGCGCCTTCGAGAAGGGCGTCGGCGAGGTCGTCGTAGAACCGCGCCTCGACGATGAGGATGTGGGGCTTGCCTTCCGGCTTGAGGAAGGCCGAGCCGTGCTGATGGGTCGATGCCATGATGCGCTCCGGGTCGCCGGTGACTTATGCCGAACCGCCCGCGACCGCAAGCCATCTCCGCCGGCGAACCGTCGCGGACAAATCGTGATCTGAACACCTTGATACCAAGATAGAATTTTTCTATGTTACCTACATGAAACAGATCGAACGCGTGCAAACCGGCGTGCGGATCGAGAAGCGCTTGCTGAAGGTCCTGAAAGGCCTCGCCGAGCATCTCGACATTTCGGTCGCCGAACTTCTCGAAAGTATAGCCCTGCACAGTTTCGAAGGCCGGCCGCCATTCTCGACCGCGACGATGGAGAAGATCCGGCAGCTGAAGGTGGTCTACGACCTCGATCTCAGCGCCGAGGACAGTCACCGGCTCAGCGAAGCGGACGGAGGCACCGGTGCCTGATTCATATCGTTCCAAGCTGGAAAGACTGGTCCGCAATGAACTCGACGCGGCCGACTTCGCGCATCGCGACCACGTCGGCGTCGCCTACGAAGCGCTGGCCAGCGGCGATTTCGCGGAAGCCGTGCAGCGGGTCCATGCCGGCATCCGGGCGTTGGCCGAGCGCGCAGGGGTTCCGGAAAAGGCCAATGCAACGATCACGTGGGCGTTCATGAGCCTGATTGCCGAGCGGATGGACAGGACACAGCACGCGAACGCCGAGGATTTCGTCGCCCGCAATCCCGATCTCTGCCGGAGCGACGCCATTGCGCCATGGTACACGACGGAGCGACTGCGCTCCCGGCTCGCACGGAGGGTTGCACTGCTGCCGGATCGGACGCCTGCGCCATGAATTCGTCGGCAGGCGGCTCAGAGCCCTTCACGCGCCGCCTCGGCGAGACGCGCCGCATAACGCGCCATCGTGTCGATCTCCAGGTTGACCCTGTCGCCCGCCCGGCGCTCACCCCAGGTCGTCACCTGAAGCGAGTGATGGATCAGCAGCACGTCGAAGCGCGTGCCCTGGACCCGGTTGACCGTGAGCGAGGTTCCGTCGAGAGCGACCGAGCCCTTGGGCGCAATGAAACGCGCCAGTTCACGCGGCGCCTCCAGCGTGAAGCGGACGGCATCGCCTTCCGCTTCGCGGACGAGGATTGTCGCGGTTCCGTCGACATGGCCGGAAACGATGTGGCCGCCGAGTTCGTCGCCGATCTTCAGCGCGCGCTCGAGGTTGATCCGTGTGCCCGGAACCCACGACGCCGCGGTCGTCAGCCGCAGGGCCTCCTCCCAGGCCTCCACTTCGAACCAGCGGCGATTGGAGCCGGTCTCGGGCAGGCCGGTCACGGTGAGGCAGACGCCGGCGCAGGCGATCGAGGCGCCGACGGCGATCCCGGCGGGATCGTAGGCGGTATCGATGCGCAGCCTGACGCCCTCGGCGAGCGGGGTGACCACAGCGACGGTGCCGACGTCGGTGACGATCCCGGTGAACATCAGGCTCTCCTCAGCCATTCTGCATAGGTGTCTTCGCCGAATCGCGCCTCGCGCACGAGATCGAAACCGGCCGGGATGCGTTCCGGCGAGATCGGTGCGGCGATACCACCTGCACCGATCCGCGCCGGGCCCAAGAACAGCGCAATGCGGTCGACGAGCCCTTCGTCCAGGAAGATACGCGCCGTCTCGGCACCGCCCTCGACCATCAGCGTCGACAGGCCCTGGGCGGCCAGATCCTCGAGCAACTCGGGCAGCGCGATGCGGTGGTCGTAGGTCTCGGTGGCGAGGAAGCGCACGCCCAGAGCCTCGAGGACGGCACGCCTGTCGCGATCGGCGTCCGCCGAGGCGGCGAGCATCACCGGAACCTGGTGCGCCGTTTCCGCGAGCCTCGACCCCGACGGCAGCCTTGCCAGCCTGTCGATGACGATCCGCACCGGCGACCGCGCCTCCAGGCCGGGCAGCCTCACCGTCAGTTGCGGGTCGTCCGCGAGAGCAGTCCCGATACCGACCAGGATGGCGTCGCAGGCGGCACGCATCATGTGCGCTTCGGCGCGTGCGACCGGACCGGTGATCGGCACCTGGCCCTCGCCGCGGCGACCGATCATGCCGTCGGCCGAAAGCGCAAGCTTCAGAATCACTTCAGGCCGCTTCCTGACCGAGCGGATCAGGTAACCGGCGAGATCGTCGGCGGCCTCGTCGGCGAGCACGCGCTCGTCGACGGAAATACCCGCGTCGCGCAGGATCGCGTAACCCTTGCCGGCGACCCGCGGATCGGGATCGTTGGCGGCCCCAACGACGCGCGCGATGCCGGCCGCGACAAGCGCTTCGGCGCAGGGCGGCGTACGACCGTGGTGGGCGCAGGGTTCCAGCGTCACGTAGGCGGTCGCTCCCCTCGCCCGCTCGCCCGCTTCGGCGAGCGCCTCGGTCTCGGCATGCGGCCGGCCGCCGCGCGCGGTGACGCCGCGGCCGACGATGACCGGGCCCTCGCCGTCGTCGCGGACGATCAGCGTTCCGACAGAGGGATTCGTCGAGGTCAGACCCTGATGCGAGCGTGCCAGCCGAATCGCCGCCGCCATGAAGCGGCGATCAACTGCGTCCTGCTCGGCCGGCGAACGCATCATTCCCCCACAGCGTCCCCCTCGCCCTTCAGCTCGCCCAGGACATCGTGGAAATCCTTGGCTTCACGGAAGTTGCGATAGACCGAGGCGAAGCGGACATAGGCGACGTCGTCGAGCGACTTAAGCGCCTCCATGACCAGCCGGCCTATCTCGGCGGACGGAATCTCGGTCTCGCCGGAACTCTCGAGCTGGCGCACAATACCGGTGACGGCGCGGTCGATGCGCTCGGGCTCGACATTGCGTTTGCGCACGGCGATCTCGACCGAGCGCAGGAGCTTGTCACGATCGAAGGGCACTTTCCGGCCCGAGCGCTTGACAACGACGAGGTCGCGCAACTGCACCCGCTCGAACGTCGTGAAGCGGCCGCCGCAATCAGGGCAGACGCGCCGGCGGCGGATCGCCGATCCGTCCTCGACCGGCCGCGAATCCTTCACCTGGGTGTCCTCGGACTGGCAGTAGGGGCAGCGCATGGCGGTCCTTGCGGTTGCGATTCTCGTCGTGCGGAAGGCTTAGTCGCTTTTGCGTGCGGTGCAAAGCAAGCGGCTTGTGCCCGGCCCCGCGATCCCGGCCGGCAGGCGCGATGATCCGGGGATTCAGGCGGGAAAGCGCCGACGGATATCCGCGGCGATGAGGGCTTGAATCTTCCACAGGTTGCGATCGCGAATGCCGTGCTCTTCCAGCTTGCGGATGGTGCGAAAAGCGTACTGCGCGGACGAGCCCCAATGACCTGCTGCGCGCGCGAGGACCTCCGCGACCTCGGGCAACGGTCGTCGGCCGGCATAGGCCCTGCCCTCGCGCGTCGCAACGAATGCGAGCGCCTTCACCGTTTCTCCTTCCGCCACGACGTCGAGCCAGCGTGGGACGTTGGTCGGCGGGTTTGCGTCGATCTCGCGCTTCAGCAGCCGCACGACCTGCTCTTGGATGTTGTCCGTCGCCACACGATAGGCGATCCCGACGCATGAGCCGCCACGGTCGAGCGCCAGCCTCAGTGCCGGAAAGTCACGCGTTCCGCGCCAGCGGGTCAGCCTGAGACAAGGGAGAGATGCCAGCCCCGCGCCACCGCGCGTCGCTGTTCGCCGACCTCGAATTCGGGATTCCAGATCAGCGATCCGTAGGCAAAAATCCAGAGTTCGGAGGGATTATGCCGGGCCACGACCGCCTCGGCCATGCTCTCGAATTCGGCGTCGGTGTACTCCGTGGTTCCGGGCTCCGGGCCGGGGTCCGGCTCGGTCCGCTCCACGAGTGCGACGAGTTCGGCAGTCAGTTCCGAGCCAGCTATGGCTCGAGGCCAGAAGGTGCGCGGCATCGGCGAAGCAGTCAAGCGCGACGATGCCGGCGAGGACGGCGCAGGCTCAACCCATGTAGGCATACATCGGGAAGCGGTCGGTCAGAGCTACGACCTTCCGCTTCACCGCAGCTTCGACGGCAGCATTGCCCTCGTCAGAGTTTGCCGCCTTCAGCCCGTCCAGCACCTCGGCGATGAGTTGGCCAATCTCGCGGAACTCCGCCTCGCCGAAGCCGCGTGTGGTGCCGGCCGGCGTGCCGAGGCGGATGCCCGAGGTGACGAAGGGCTTTTCCGGGTCGAAGGGGATGCCGTTCTTGTTGCAGGTAATGTTGGCCCGGCCGAGCGCAGCCTCGGCGCGCTTGCCGGTGGCGTTCTTCGGCCTGAGGTCGACCAGCATGAGGTGGTTGTCCGTGCCGCCGGAGACGATGTCGAGGCCGGTCTCCTTGAGCGAGGCGGCGAGCGCCTTGGCGTTGGCCGCCACGTTCGCCGCATAGGTCCGGAATTCGGGCTTCAGCGCCTCGCCGAAGGCGACCGCCTTGGCGGCGATCACGTGCATCAACGGCCCGCCCTGAAGGCCCGGGAACACGGCCGAGTTCATCTTCTTGGCGATGTCCTCGTCGTTGGTGAGGATCATGCCGCCGCGCGGGCCGCGAAGGCTCTTGTGCGTCGTCGTGGTCACCACGTGGGCGTGCGGGATCGGCGATGGATGCACGCCGCCGGCGACGAGGCCGGCGATGTGGGCCATGTCGACCATCAGCCAGGCGCCGATCGAGTCGGCGATCTCGCGGAAACGCTTCCAGTCCCAGATGCGCGAATAGGCGGTGCCGCCGGCGAGTATCAGCTTCGGCTTGTGCTGATGCGCGAGCCGCTCGATCTCGTCCATGTCGAGGAGGTGGTCGTCCCTGCGAACGCCGTAGGAAACGACGTTGAACCACTTGCCGGACATGTTCACCGGCGAGCCGTGGGTCAGGTGGCCGCCCGAGTTGAGGTCGAGGCCCATGAAGGTATCGCCAGGCTGGAGCAGCGCGAGGAATACCGCCTGGTTCATCTGGCTCCCGGAATTCGGCTGCACATTGGCGAAGTTGCAGGTAAACAGCTTCTTGGCGCGCTCTATGGCGAGTTCCTCGGCGACGTCGACGAATTGGCAGCCGCCGTAGTAGCGCTTGCCCGGATAACCCTCGGCATACTTGTTGGTCATGATCGAGCCCTGCGCCTCGAGGACGGCGCGGGAGACGATGTTCTCCGAGGCGATCAATTCGATCTCGTGACGCTGGCGGCCCAGTTCGTTGCGGATGGCACCGAAGATCTCCGGGTCGGCCTGTTCGAGGGCGCCGTTGAAGAAGAACTCGTACTGGGCCGTCGCGGCCTGCGTTGTCGCCATGGTCTTGTTCCTCGACATGCTGAAATCGCGGGTGGCGCGCGCTCTAGCACACATCCCCCCGGTCATCCACGTGCGAGAAGCGAATTTTCCTCGCCTGTGTGCGCCAAGCACGGCGGCAGGAGGGGCGACTCGCGTCGACTTGCATCGGCGACCGCGCCGCAAGGCGCCAGGCGCGCGTGGGCGCTGCGGAAAAACTTATCGTTAATGACCTCCTGCTATGTTCGCTTCCGTAAGTTCGCATCGCATCGTCCTGAAAAATGACGTCAACCAGCATCGCTACCGAGACCGCCGGCTATTCTGCCGACGCAATGATCATCAGCGCGCTCGAGCGGGCGACACGGGGCGATTACAGCCCGGTGGAGGGCGCAGGAAATCCGGTCGCACAGGCGGTGAATCTGCTGTTCGCCCGCCTGCGCACGCAGGCCGAAGCAAGCCTCGATCGTGTCGTCGAGACGTCGATCGCGGTCAACGAGACCTCGGTCCAGGGCGCCAACCTTCTCTATGGCCTTCGCCGCGTCGAAGACTATTCGCAGTCGATCGCGGCCGCGGCGGAGGAAATGGCCGCCAACGTGACCGAGATGGGCCGCGGCGGCCACGAAATCGCCTCGAGCGCCCGCGCGGCGGGCGAAAGCGTCCTCCAAGGCCGGGTGGCGCTCAATACCATGACGGCCGAGATGAACCGCGTGTCGGCCACCGTCGGACAGACTCAGACGCGTCTGGAGGAGGTCCAGGCGCTCGCCGGCAACATCGCGACGATCGCCGACACGATCAAGAAGATCGCCACCCAGACCAACCTTCTGGCGATCAACGCGGCGGTCGTAGCCGCCCGCGCCGGCGATGCCGGCAAGGGTTTCGCCGTCGTGGCCGCAGAGGTGAAAGCGCTCTCCGAACGGACGGCGTCGGCAACCGTCGAGATCACGGGCATCGTGTCGAGCCTCTCCGAGGGAATGGGCAACATGATGGACGCCATGCGTGCGAATGCGGCATCGGTCGAGTCGGGTAGTGCGGCAATCAGGGACCTCGAACAGGCGATGACGGCGATCGAGGGCAGTATCGATCGCGTCGTGCGCAACGGCGAGGCGATCCGCGCGGCGCTCGAACAGCAGAACGAGGCTGCCGGCAGCGTCGCCGCCGGCATCGGACGGATCGCGGCCCACGGCGGCAAGTCGACCGTCGCGCTCGAAGGCATCCTTGCGACCATGGACCGCGCGCAGAAATCGCTTCTTGCGCAGACGAACGACCTCGCCGAGGTCGAAGTGCCGAACAAGTACGTCAAGCTCGCCCAGTCCGATCACGTCATCTGGAAGCGGAGGCTGGCCAACATGATTATCGGCCGCGAGGGACTGCGCGCAGCCGAACTCAGCAATCACCACCAGTGCCGCCTCGGCAGATGGTACGATCGCGTCGACGATCCGACCGTCACCGGCAGGCATGCGTTCGTCGCCCTCGAGGCGCCGCACCGCCGAGTGCACGAGAAGGGTATCCGGGCCGTCGAGTGCTACAACAGCGGCGACATCAAGGGCGCCCTTGCCTGCTTGGGCGAGGTCGAGGAGGCTTCGGTGGAAGTGCTCGACCTGCTGCGCCAACTGGAGATCGAGTGAGGCCCGGAGGGAGGGCGAAGCCCCTCCTGCCGATCGCCGGGGAAGCGGCGGGGCGGGGA
>DUSC01000269.1 GCA_012842935.1 Hyphomicrobiales bacterium
GCCCGCGAGCGCATGCTGCGCGGCGTCAACATCCTCGCCGACGCGGTGAAGGTCACGCTCGGCCCCAAGGGTCGCAACGTCGTCATCGACAAGTCGTTCGGCGCGCCGCGCATCACCAAGGACGGCGTCACCGTCGCCAAGGAGATCGAGCTGGAGGACAAGTTCGAGAACATGGGCGCCCAGATGGTGCGCGAAGTGGCCTCGAAGACCAACGACATCGCCGGCGACGGCACGACCACGGCCACGGTCCTCGCCCAGGCGATCGTCCAGGAGGGCGCCAAGGCGGTTGCCGCCGGCATGAACCCGATGGACCTGAAGCGCGGCATCGATCTCGCCGTTTCCGAGGTCGTCGCCGACCTCGTCAAGAAGGCGAAGAAGATCAAGACCTCCGAGGAAGTCGCCCAGGTCGGCACGATTTCGGCGAACGGCGAGGACTCGATCGGCAAGATGATCGCGGAAGCGATGCAGAAGGTCGGCAACGAGGGCGTGATCACCGTCGAGGAGGCCAAGACCGCAGAGACCGAGCTGGAAGTCGTCGAAGGCATGCAGTTCGACCGCGGCTATCTGTCGCCCTACTTCGTCACAAACCCGGACAAGATGGTCGCCGAGCTGGAGGACGCCTACATCCTGCTCCACGAGAAGAAGCTGTCGAACCTGCAGGCCATGCTGCCGGTCCTCGAGGCCGTCGTGCAGACGTCCAAGCCGCTGCTGATCATCTCCGAGGATGTCGAGGGCGAGGCGCTCGCCACGCTCGTCGTCAACAAGCTGCGCGGCGGCCTCAAGATCGCCGCCGTCAAGGCGCCGGGCTTCGGCGACCGCCGCAAGGCCATGCTCGAGGACATCGCCATCCTGACCGGCGGCCAGGTGATCTCGGAAGACCTCGGCATCAAGCTCGAGAACGTCGGCCTGAACATGCTCGGCCGCGCCAAGAAGGTGTCGATCTCGAAGGAGAACACCACGATCGTCGACGGCGCCGGCAAGAAGGCCGAGATCTCGGGCCGTGTCGCCCAGATCAAGCAGCAGATCGAGGAGACCACCTCCGACTATGACCGCGAGAAGCTGCAGGAGCGTCTGGCCAAGCTCGCCGGCGGCGTCGCGGTGATCCGCGTCGGCGGCGCGACCGAGGTCGAGGTCAAGGAGAAGAAGGACCGCGTCGACGACGCCCTCAACGCGACCCGCGCGGCCGTCGAGGAAGGCATCGTCCCGGGCGGCGGCGTCGCCCTGTTGCGTTCGTCCTCGATCATGAAGGTCAAGGGCGCCAATCCCGACCAGGACGCCGGCATCAACATCGTGCGCAAGGCGCTGCAGGCTCCGTGCCGCCAGATCGCCGCGAACGCCGGCGCCGAGGCTTCGATCGTCGCGGGCAAGATCCTCGAGAACAAGTCCGCTACCTACGGCTACAATGCCCAGTCGGGCGAGTACGGCGACATGATCGCGATGGGCATCGTCGATCCCGTCAAGGTCGTGCGCACCGCGCTGCAGGACGCGGCTTCGGTCGCCGGCCTGCTCGTCACCACCGAGGCGATGATCGCCGAGGCTCCGAAGAAGGAGACGGCTGCTCCGGCGATGCCCGGCGGCGGCATGGGCGGCATGGGCGGCATGGACTTCTGATCCCCGGCCTGCACGTTCGGGAATGCGAGGGGCGGTCCGCAAGGGCCGCCCTTTTCATTCGTTGATCGCGTGACCCGTCAGTCGATTCCGAACGCGCCCAGCGGGTCGAAGTGATCCAGGATCGCTTTCAACGACGACTTGAGGCGTTCCATCTCCTCGTCGCCAATTACCGAGGCATAGTCGCGCTCGATACCGTCCATCACCTCGACCGCGAGGGCAAGGGTGCTCCGGCCTTTAGGAGTAAAGGCGATGATGACGCCGCGGCCGTCGTCCGGATCGGGCAGACGCTCGATGAAGCCGGCCGCCTCGATCTCGCGGGCAAGTTGGGCGACTGCCTGGCGGGTCACACCCATTTTCTTCGAAAGCGCCGAAATCCGTGTCCCCTCGGTATCAAGGTTCCCCAACAGACGGGGATATGACGGCTGCATGCCGACCACGCCGCGGGCCTGCATCCGCGCCACGGTCTCGTCGTTCATCAGCCGGAACATTCTCACGATCTGGCGCAGCAGGATCTTCTCCCGCCTGGCCCGGAAAGCGACGTCATCATTCATTTAGGCAAGCTTCTTGACAAACTATGCAATGTGCTTGACAATTTAGGCAAGGCGCTTGTCAAACGCAAGCTCCGGGTCGGCCATTCGCTTGAAAAGGAGGATCGTCATGGCCATCTCGACCGCTTCGCAATTCACCATCGCCGGATTTCCAGCCATTCAAGCCGGATCGCCGTCGGAGCGTCCACCGGTGCTCTTCGTTCACGGCGCGTTTGTGGACCACGTCAGTTTCGCACCATGGATCGAGTATTTTGGCGCGCGCGGCTGGTACTGCGTCGCCGCGTCGCGACGCGGTCGAGCGGGCGTTGGTCCTGACCGCGCCAACGGCCTGAGCATTGCCGACTACGTCGAAGACACATTGAAAGTCGCCGATTCGCTTGGTCAAACACCGATCATCGTCGGCCACAGCCTTGGCGGCCTGATCGCGCAGAAGCTCGCCGAACTCGGCAAGGCGCGTGCGCTCGTGCTGCTCGCACCAGCGCCCGCCAAGGCGCTACCTGCCCAGCCCGTGGCCTTGCCGGCCTACCTGCCGATGATGCCGAACATCATCGCAGGCCGTCCCATCCTCCCCTCCGCGAAGGGCTGTGCGACAATTGCCCTGAACCGTATGCCGGCCGAAGCGTGTCCCGCGCTCCACGCAACCCTCGTGCATGAATCCGGAAAGGTGTACCGCGAGATGATTTTCGGCACCTTCAAGGTCGACTTCTCGAAAATCCATTGCCCGTCAATCGTCATAGGCGGACGCGAGGATCGCATCGTTGCCCCGGCGATCGTCAGCTGGACCGCAGAGAAGCTTGGCGTCCGCGCCAAGATTGTCGAAGGACATGCTCACTGGCTTCTCGAAGAAGCTGGCTGGCAAGAGATCGCCGCCGAAATCGCCGATTTCCTTGTCGCGATCGGCGCGGACAAGCTCAAGCCGATCCGCCGCTCGGCGTGAGGGGCGTCAAATCCAGGTCGCTTGGCGCGGCCCGGGGGACCGTCCGGACAGCCTCCGGCATTTCGATGACGTAGGCTGCTCCGAAGCGGCAGTCTCACGCGACGGAAAACGCATATGGTCGTCGACGTCGGCATCGCGCCGGATGATCGATCGGACGAGGCCGGAAGCGGTCCTACGCGTCCACGCGGCCACTTTGGCGACGCCTGGCAGGAAGCTGCCAGTGCCACGGGCGCCGACGAAGACCGCGCGCCGTGCCCGTGCGAACATCATGCTGCGGCTCGCCATGTCAGCCCGTGTCCGGGCGAGCCCCCAGGTACTATCCATATCGACGGCGTCGATGTCGCCGGCCGGCGACGACCCGATCCCAACATGGCGGACAATTTGGAAACCTGTTCCCCGTCTCGCGATGCGGTGCGGAAGGTCGTTCCTTGGTCGACCTCGAGCACGCCCGTACCTTGCGCGAAAACGCAGGGGACCCCGGATGGAGGAATTCTTGCTCTTCGCAGCCGTCGGCTTTCTTGCGCAGGCCGTCGACGGCGCGCTCGGCATGGCCTACGGCGTCATTTCGTCGACGACGCTCCTCGCCTTCGGCGTGTCGCCGGCTCACGCCTCCGCCGCCGTCCACGCTGCGGAGCTGTTCACGACCGCCGCTTCCGGCTCCGCTCATCTCTACCACCGCAACATCGACTGGCGCCTGTTCCGCCGGCTCGCGCCGTTCGGCATCCTCGGCGGCTGCCTCGGTGCCTACGTGCTTACGTCGGTCGACGCGGCGACGGTCAAGCCCTACGTGACCGCCTATCTGGCGGCCGTCGGCCTCTGGCTGATCGTCCGCTCGTTCCGCAAGCTGCCGACACGGCCCGTCTCCGGCCGGGTCGTCGCACCGCTGGGGGCCGCCGGCGGTTTTCTCGACGCAGCAGGCGGGGGCGGCTGGGGTCCGATCGTCACGACGGGCCTGCTCGGCGCCGGCGGCGCGCCGCGCTACGTCATCGGCACGGTCAATGCCAGCGAGTTCCTGATCACGTTGTCGGTCTCGCTGACCTTCCTGTTCGCCGTGCTCAGCGGGCATTGGGAAGAAGCCGGCGAGATCGCCGACAACCTCGCAGCCGTCGCCGGTCTGATCGCGGGCGGCCTGTTCGCAGCGCCGCTGGCGGGCTGGATGGTCAAGGCGCTGCACGAAACCCTGCTGCTCAGGCTGGTCGGCACGCTGATCGTGCTCATCGCCGGCTGGCAGACGCTGCAATATTCCTGGCCGGTGTGAAGGGGGGAACCCAAGTCGCGCCCGGCCGTTGGTTCCCTGTGTTTGAAGAACAGGAGACCCACATGAACAAGGACCAGGTGAAGGGCGCGGCCAAGCAGGTCAAGGGCGCCGTCAAGGAAGCCGCCGGCAGCGTGACCGACAATCCGCGCACCGAGGCCGAAGGCAAGGCCGAGAAGCTCGAGGGCAAGGTGCAGAAGGGCTACGGCGACCTGAAGCAGAAGATCAAGGACGCGCTCTGAGCGCACCCTGGACGAAACGGCAAAGGGCGGCAGCGATGCCGCCTTTTTCGTCTGCGAGCTTGCGCCATGCAGCGCCCTTGCCGCTCCATCACGCATCGGTTAGGACACCGGCGCCGTCGCGCACCGCGCGACACGGCGCGACGATGTGCACGGGCGGACGACGGGAATGGCGGACAAGTCGGAGAAAATGAAAGCGCGGCTGCCGCGCGGTTTCGTCGACCGTTCGGCCGAGGACATCCGCGCCGTGGAAAAGATGACGGCGAAGATCCGCGCGGTCTACGAGCTCTACGGCTTCGAGCCCGTCGACCAGCCGATGATCGAATACACCGACGCGCTGGGAAAATTCCTGCCCGACCAGGACCGGCCGAACGAGGGCGTGTTCTCCTTCCAGGACGACGACGAGCAATGGCTGTCGCTGCGCTACGACCTGACCGCGCCGATGGCGCGCTTCGTCGCGGAGAACTACGAGAAGCTGCCAAAACCCTATCGCAGCTACCGCCAGGGCTGGGTGTTCCGCAACGAGAAGCCGGGGCCGGGGCGCTTCCGCCAGTTCATGCAGTTCGATGCCGACACGGTGGGCACGCCGGGCGTGGCGGCGGATGCCGAGATGGCGATGATGATGGCCGACACGCTGGAGGCGCTGGGCATCCCGCGTGGCCAGTACGTGATCCGCATCAACAACCGCAAGGTACTCGACGGCGTGCTGGAAGCGATCGGGCTCGGCGGCGAGGAGAATGCCGGCCGCCGGTTGATCGTGCTACGCGCCATCGACAAGCTCGACAAGTTCGGCGTCGAAGGCGTGCGCCTGCTGCTTGGTGCCGGCCGCTGGGACGGCGGGAAGGAAGGCGAAGGGGATTTCACCAGGGGTGCAGGACTGGATGATCGTCAGGCGGCGATCGTGGTTTCGTTCTTTGTCGTCACTGCCCCCAACGAGAGAACTGCCGGCGCTCCGGTGGCAGGCGATCCGGCAACGGACAATGCCAGCATCGTTCGGTATCTCGGCACGCTCGGAATCCAGAACGCAGCTTTCCGCGAAGGCGTCGCCGAGCTCGACCAGATTCGCGCCATCGTCTCGGGAGCCGGCTACGGGGAAGACCGCATCCGCATCGACCCTTCCGTCGTCCGGGGCCTCGAATACTACACCGGCCCGGTCTACGAGGCCGAGTTGCTGGCCGAAATCCCCAATGACGAAGGCCAGATCGTGCGCTTCGGCTCGGTCGGCGGCGGCGGGCGCTATGACGGGCTCGTGTCGCGCTTCCGCGGCGAGCCGGTGCCGGCGACGGGCTTTTCCATCGGCGTGTCGCGCCTCACCGCGGCGCTGAAGAATCTCGGCAAGCTGGACATGTCCGACGTGATCGGCCCGGTCGTCGTGCTCGCCATGGACCGCGACACCGACAGCCTCGGGCGCTACCAGAGGATGGTCGCCGATCTGCGCCGCGCCGGCATCAGGGCGGAGATGTATCTGGGTGGCGCCGGCATGAAGGCGCAGATGAAATATGCCGACCGCAGAAGTGCGCCCTGCGTTGTCATCCAGGGCGGCGACGAGCGCGCCAGGGGCGTAGTCCAGATCAAGGACCTCGTCGAGGGCGCGAAGCTCGCCGAAAAGATCACCGACAACGTCGCCTGGCGCGAAGGCCGCCCGGCGCAGGTGGAGGTCGCCGAGGCCGAACTCGTGGAGACGGTGCGGGGCATCATCGCGGCGCAGAGGGCGGAGCGGGGATGAAACGTGCCGCACTTTCCCTTCCCCTGGCGGAAGGGGTGGCCACGGAGCGGCCGGGTGGGGTCGCCCGCGAATGGTGCGGGCACCTGTCCGCATCGATCATGTCGCGAACGCCGCCACTCGCCCGCCCTGCGGCTGGCCGCCATCCCCGCAAGGCGGAGCCGGGGCTCCGATGAAAACCCTCTCTTCCTCCCTGCTCGACCTCTTCGCCGACCGTGGCTGCACGCCGGCCGAGGTCGCTGTCCTGCAACCGGCCGACCCGTTCCTCGACATGGCCGGCGAGGATCTGCGCCGGCGCATCTTCCTGACGGAGAGCGAGACCGGCGAGACGCTCTGTCTCAGGCCCGAATTCACCATCCCGGTCTGCCTTGACCACATCGCCCGCCAGGCGGGAACGCCGCGCCGCTACTCCTATCTCGGCGAAGTGTTCCGCCAGCGCCGCGAGGGCGGCAACGAGTTCTTCCAGGCCGGCATCGAGGACCTTGGCGACCCCGACACCGCGCGCGCCGACGCGCGCTCGGTGGCCGACGCCCATGCACTGCTGACCCTCGCCCTACCCGGCCGGTCGCTTTCCGTCGTGCTCGGCGACCAGGGTGTGTTCGAGGCAGTGCTCGCCGCGCTCGGCCTGCCGCGCGGCTGGCGCATGCGACTGGCGCGGGCCTTCGGCTCGACCGATCTGCTCGAGGCCGCCCTCGCCGACCTCGCCAATCCGCCGCGGGCCAACGCGTTGCCGACCGAGATCGCTGCGCTGGTGGCGGCGGGCGACAGCGACGCGCTCGCCACGCACATTTCCGCGCGCATGGAAGCCGCCGGCCTGTCGGCGGCCGCCGGCCGCACCCCGGCCGAGATTGCCCGGCGGCTTCTCGAAAAGGCCGAATTGAGGAGCGTGCGCCTGTCGCGCGAGGCGTTCGACGCGCTGAAGGCGTTCCTCGCCATCCGCGTGCCACTGTCGCATGCGACGACGACGCTGGAGGCCTTCGCCCGCTCCGCCGGCCTTTCCCTCGGCAATGCGCTCGCCGCCTTCGCCGGTCGGGCCGCGGCGATAGCTGCGGCAGGACTCGACGGCGAAACGATCCACTACGACGCCGCCTTCGGCCGGCCGCTCGACTATTACACCGGTCTCGTCTTCGAGATCGGTGCGGCCGAGGCGACTCGGCCGCTCGCCGGCGGCGGCCGTTATGACCGCCTGCTTACCCTCCTCGGCGCGAAGAAGCCGATTCCGGGCGTCGGCTTCTCGGTCTGGCTCGACCGAGTCGAGGCGCTGAGGGAGGCCCGCCCATGAGCCTGACGCTGGCCCTGCCGTCGAAGGGGCGGTTGAAGGAACAGGCGCTGGATGTGCTGGCCAAGGCCGGGATCTCCGTGACGCTGCCCGATGACGAGCGCAAATACCGGGCCCGCATTTCCGTCGATGGGGCCGAGGTGGACGTCGCCCTCCTGTCGGCATCGGAGATTGCCGGCGAGCTCGGCCAGGGAAAGATCGATCTCGGCGTCACCGGCGAGGATCTGGTGCGCGAGACGGTGCCGCATTGGGACGCCAGGCTGAAGATCGAGGCGCGGCTGGGATTCGGCCATGCCGACGTCGTCGTCGCCGTGCCCGAGGCGTGGCTCGACGTCGACACGATGGCCGACCTCGACGACGTCGCCGCCGACTTCCGCCAGCGCCACGGGCGGCGGCTCAGGATCGCGACGAAATACTGGCGGCTGACCCAGCAATTCTTCTCGCAGATGCACGGCATCCAGGTCTACCGCATCGTCGAAAGCCTCGGTGCCACCGAAGGCGCGCCGGCGGCGGGTTCGGCCGATATCGTCGTCGACATCACCACGACCGGCTCGACGCTGCGCGCCAACCACCTCAAGGTCCTCGCCGACGGGGTCATCCTCAAGTCGGAGGCCTGCCTGGTCTCCTCGATCAGGGATCGGCCGGCGCCGGATGCGGCGCTGATCGAGGCGATCTCCCGCCGCGTCGCCCGCGCGGCCGGCTGAGCGCACGCAGGACATTCCTTCGCCGCTGTCGGCTTGCTAGTGTCCCTGCCAATCCGGGGAGGAACGGCATGGCACTTGAATCGCTCGACAACGTGAAGAACCAGCGCGGTCACGGCCTGCGCATGGGAAAGACCTTCGTCGCCCCGCTCGACGGGCTGTCGCACGTGTCCGGCGACCGCTCGCAGCCACTCCTGCACACAACCATACCGGCAATGCTCGCCGGGACGGTGGCTGCCAACGGGCCGCGCGACGCCGCCGTGTTCGTCGAGCAAGACCGTCGTTTCACCTGGGACGAGTTCGCCGAAGCGGTCGACGCTCTCGCCGCAGGGCTGCTCAAGCTCGGGCTCGCCAAGGGCGACCGTATCGGCATCTGGTCGCCCAACCGCTGGGAATGGCTGGTCACCCAGTTCGCCACGGCGCGGATCGGGCTGATCCTGGTCAACATCAATCCGGCCTATCGGCTGTCGGAGCTCGAATACGCGCTGAACAAGGTCGGCTGCGTGGCTCTGGTCACGGCCGTGCGCTTCAAGACGTCCGACTATCTGGGCATGATCACCGCGCTGGCGCCCGAACTGGCCCACAGCGCGCCCGGCGGGCTGAAGGCGGCGCGTTTGCCGCATCTCAGGACCGTGATCCGCATGGGCACGGAAACCTCGCCCGGCATGTTCAACTTCGAAGAGGTGATGGCTATGGGCGGACCTGCCGAGCGCGCCCGGCTCGACCCTATCACGGCCTCGCTGGACCCCGACGACGCCGTAAACATCCAGTTCACCAGCGGCACCACGGGCGCGCCGAAGGGCGCCACGCTGACCCATGTGAACATCCTCAACAATGCCAACTTCGTCACCGCGACGATCCGCTTTGCCGCCGCCGATCGCCTGTGCATCCCCGTACCGCTCTATCACTGCTTCGGCATGGTGATGGGCACGCTCGGCTGTGTCACCAAGGGCGCGGCGATGGTCTTCCCCGGAGAAGGCTTCGACGCCGGCGCGACGCTGCGTGCCGTCCAGGCAGAACGCTGCACCGGCCTTTACGGCGTGCCGACCATGTTCGTCGCCATGCTCGACCATCCGGACTTCGCTTCCTTCGACCTCGGCTCGCTGCGCACCGGCATCATGGCCGGCGCGCCCTGCCCGATCGAGGTGATGAAGAAGGTCGTGTCGCTGATGCACATGGACCAGGTGACCATCGCCTACGGCATGACCGAGACCAGCCCGGTCTCTTTCCAGAGCCATGTCGACGACCCTTTGGAGAAACGCGTCTCGACGGTGGGCCGCATCCACCCGCATGTCGAGGTGAAGGTCATCGACGCCGACGGGCGCACGGTGCCGGTCGGCGAGCGCGGTGAACTGTGCACGCGCGGCTATTCGGTGATGAAGGGCTACTGGAACGACGCCGAGCGCACGGCCGAATCGATCGATGCCGACGGTTGGATGCATACCGGCGACCTCGCGACAATAGACGCCGAAGGCTACTGCAACATCGTCGGACGGGTGAAGGACATGGTCATCCGCGGCGGCGAGAACGTCTACCCGCGCGAAGTCGAGGAATTCCTCTACCGCCATCCGAAGATCCGCGAGGTGCAGGTGTTCGGCGTGCCGGACGCAAAGTACGGCGAGGAGCTGTGCGCCTGGATCGTCGTCGCGCCGGGCGAGACGCTGACCGAAGACGAGGTGAAGGCGTTTTGCGCCGGGCAGATCGCCCACTACAAGGTGCCGCGCTATGTGCGCTTCAAGTCCGACCTGCCGATGACGGTAACCGGCAAGCCGCAGAAGTTCCTGATGAGGCAGGCGATGTCCGACGAACTCGGCTTGGTAGCGCAGAAGACGGCATAGCGGCGAGGCCGCGTTGCATTTCCGCCACGATCGAAAGTTCCGCTGCATCCGGACCCTCTTCGTCGTGGCATTGTCGTTACCGTCCGGCTAAAAGGGCGCGCTCTCGATGACGGGTTACGGTTGACGTAACCAAACGTCGCTCGCTGGCGACATGAAGCTGAAACGAAAATCATAGAGACACTTCCGGAACCAATGGACGTGCCGACGGTTTTCGCAACGAAATCGTAACCTCGTTCGTATCGAATGCAGAGGACGTCGACCTAGAGATGACCGCCGTGCGCGCTGCCCTCCTCTCCTTCCTCATGCTTTCCGCCCTCGCTGTCGGCGGGTTCGGGATATACGCCGCCGACGCCGCAGCCGGCCACCAGGCAGTCGACGGATACGGCATCACCGCCTCCGCACGTTAAAGCTCGATTTCGATCGTCCGCTTCGAGGCGCCGTCGACTACGAGCGCTGTAAGCCGGTTCGACAGGTAGGCTCCGGTGTCGACATTGACCCGGTTGGCAAGGATCTGCGGCCGGGGTGCCGGTGTATGACCGTGTACGACCACCTTCGGGTGCAGGCCCGAATAGCTGAGGAAGGCGTCGCGTATCCAGATCAGGTCGCGCGGCTCCTGCTTGTCGAGTGGTACGCCGGGCCGGATGCCGGCGTGACAGAAGAAGAAATCGCCGAACGCCAGAGAAAAGGGCAGTCCGCGCAGGAAAGTCTTGTGAGCGGCAGGCACGGCAGCGCGAAGTTCGGCGGCCTGCGCAGCGAACGCCCTGCTATCGTGCGGATCGAGACGTACACCGTAGGAAAGCGCCGTCTCGACCCCGCCGAAGCGGGCGAACAACCCGGCGGGATCGGGAACGCCGAGGAAATCGAGGAAGCCGACATCGTGATTGCCACCGAGCGCCAGAATGCGCGGATCGGCCGCCTGTGCGGCAATCAGACGATCGATCACGCCCGCCGAGTCGGCACCGCGGTCGACATAGTCGCCAAGATGCAGGATGCGATAATCGTCCGGCCGGTCGCGGGCGATTTCGCTTTCGATCCGCTCGTGCATCGCGTCGAGCAGATCCCGACGGCCGTGCACGTCGCCGATGGCATAGAGGCGCATGCCGTCGGGCGCCCTTGCCGCCGTGAGGTCGATACCCGTCTCGGCCAAGTCTAGCCGCCCACCACGATAATGTGCAGCGCCCGCGGTCCATGGGCACCGAGGATGATCTTCTGCTCGATGTCGCCGGAGCGCGACGGGCCCGAGATCAGGTTCACCGTGCGCGGCATCCTGCCCTTGCCGTAGGCACTGCGGATCCGCGCCAGTACCGTTTCAAGGTCGCCCTCGATGTCGGCGGCGTCGACAACGACGATGTGATGTTCGGGCAGGAAGTTGATCGTTGTCGGATTCTCGGGGCCCGAGGTCAGCACCAATGTGCCGGTCTCCGCGATCGCCGCCACGGCGTGGCTAACCCCGGCCTCGTCGTAGCCGTCGGAGGGGCCGAAGCGCAACTCCAGCGCGCGCTGCCTTCCCCACGGCATGGCAGCGAGCCTAGGATCGGAGCCCATGCGCACGGCGCAAGGCAGGTTGCGCCCGCGAAGATATTCCGTGACCGCCTTAGGCACGTCGGTGGCTTTCCTGACATGGTCGACGCTCGCCGACAGCTTGCCGGCCATTTCGGCGAACAGCGCAACGCGCTGGGCGGGCGGCAATTGCCCGCGCGCCGGCACGATGCCCGGCGCCGCTTTCTTCAGGCGCTCCTCGACCGCCTTGCGCCGAGCAGCGTCGGACGGATCGATATGGAGCGAGGACCGCACCTTGCCGAGGATCGTATCGCGCGTATTCATCGGGCCGCCTGCCTGGCCACCGCCTCCCGGTCGCGCCACTGTTGCATGAAGGTGCGGCTTTCCGGCGCCGGCAGTTCGCGATGCCTTGTCCAGCCGCCGGCGAAGGGAAGCCAGGCAATGCGCCGCTTGCGTCCGCCCATCAGCGAAAGGACCGGAATAGCCAGAGCCGTAGCCAGCCGGTAGAGCCGCGGCCGCCTGGCAAAGAACGCCCACAATCCGAGGCCGAAACGTTGGGTGGCAGGATTGAGGCCGCGCTCGAACTCACGCTCGCGCCAGTGGCGCATCATCTTCGGCAAGGGGATGCGCATCGGGCACACGCTCTCGCAGCGCCCGCAGAAGGTCGATGCGTTGGGCAGGTGCCCGCCCCTGTCGACACCGATCAGCGATGGCGTAAGCACGGCACCCATCGGTCCGGGGTAGACCCAACCGTAGGCGTGGCCACCGACCGCGTGATAGACCGGACAATGATTCATACAGGCACCGCAGCGGATGCAGCGCAGCATGTCCTGGAACTCCGTCCCCAGCATGGCCGAGCGGCCGTTGTCGAGCAGGACGACGTGATACTCTTCCGGACCGTCGACGTCGCCCTTGCGTCGCGGGCCGGTCGACAGCGTCGTATAGACGCTCATCTCCTGCCCCGTCGCCGAGCGGGCGAGCACGCGCAGGATCTGCGACACGTCCTCCAGCGTCGGCACGATCTTCTCGATCGAGGCAACGACGACGTGAACGCGAGGCAAGACCTGGGTCAGGTCGCCATTGCCCTCGTTGGTGACGATGATCGAGGTGCCGGTCTCCGCGACCAGGAAGTTGGCGCCGGTGATGCCGACATCGGCCTCGAAATACTGGGAGCGCAGCACGCGTCGCGCCTCGCCGAGCAGCGCCTCCGGCTCCGACAGGTCACGGTGGTCCGGAAGGTGGTCGTGGACACGGCGAAAGTCGGCCTCGACCTGTTCCTTGTTGAGATGCACCGCCGGCGCGATGATGTGGCTCGGATGCTCGCCACGCAACTGGATGATGTATTCGCCGAGGTCGGTCTCGACCGGTCTGATGCCGTTCTCCTGGAGGAAATCGTTCAAACCGATTTCCTCGGTGATCATCGACTTGCCCTTGGTCACCGTGCGCGCATCGGCCTTACGGCAGATGTCGAGGATGATGTCGCGGGCCTGCGCGGCGGTCTCTGCCCAGTGGACCTTGCCGCCGGACGCCTGGACCTTCGCCTCGTAGGCCTCGAGATAGAGGTCAAGGTGCTCGAGCACATGGTTCTTGATGTCGCGAGCGCGATCACGCAGCTGCTCGAACTCGGGCAAGGCGTCGACCGCCTTCCTGCGCTTGTCGATAAAGCCGGCGCGAACGTTGCCGAGTGCTTTCTGCAACTGGCCGTCGGCAAGCGCCACGCGTGCATTCGCCTTGAAGGCAGGTGAGGTGATGTCCATCAGCGCGGGCTCCCCTCGGATGAAGAACGCCCGGACGCCGCGGGCCGGTGGTCGATCATTTCCACCCTCCGATCGGCGGCGTATCGTCCATGCCGGCCAGAAGCTCCGCCACGTGACGTGCCTCGACGGCCGAACCTTCGCGCTTGAGCTTGCCTGCCATGTTCATGAGGCAGCCTAGATCACCGGCGAGCAGGATTTCGGCGCCGGCCGCATCGATGCTGGCCGTCTTCTTTTCGACGATCGCATTGGAGATGTCGGAGTACTTCACGCAGAACGTGCCGCCGAATCCGCAACAGACGTCCGGGTCCTTCATCTCGACCAGCTTCAGCCCCTTGATCGACGACAACAGCGCGCGCGGCTGTTCGCGAATGCCGAGTTCACGCAGGCCCGAGCAGGAATCGTGATAGGTAACCTTGGTCTTTCTCTTCACATCGACCCTTGTCACGCCGCGTACATCGACGAGGAAACTCGACAATTCGAAGACCTTCGCCGAAAAGGCCACAGCACGCGCCTCCCAGGCCGCATCGCCCTTGAACAGACCGGGATAGTGCTTCTTCAGCATGCCGGCGCAGGAGCCCGACGGCGCGACCACGTAGTCGAAGCCCTCGAAGGCTTCAATCGTCACTTCGGCGATGGCGCGGGCGTCGGTGCGGTCGCCTGAATTGTAGGCAGGCTGGCCGCAGCAGGTCTGCGTCATCGGCACCTCGACCGTACAGCCGGAACCCTCGATCAGTTTCACCGCGGCAAAGCCGATGGTCGGTCTGAACAGGTCGACCAGACAGGTCACGAACAGGCCGACGCGTGGCCGATAGTCTGACGTCTCGTTCATGCCGGTCATCTTTGCCTGCTCATTGCTGCCGCTGTTGCCGATCCGCACCGCGGCGCGCGCCGTCGATCCTCTGGATCAGGCGCAGCCGCGAGACGCGCTGCCAGTCGCCTGTGCGCTCGGCCTCATGCATGGAGCGCTCGACATAGGTGATGTGGTCCATGGCCGCCTGCCGGGCGCGGGCCGCGTCGCGGTCGGCGACCGCGGCATGGATGGCACGATGCTGGGAAAGCAATTCCTCGCGCACGCCGGGGAGTTCGAAGGCGAGCAGGCGGTGGCGGAAGACGCCGTCCGAGAGAAGCCTGTAGCAGGAACGCAGCGTATGGAGCAGGATGATGTTGTGGGCGCATTCGCCGATCGTCGCATGGAATTCGACGTCGATCGCCGCTTCCTCTTGAGGATTGGCGCTCTCATGGGACGCTTCCATTCTCGCCATAATGCGGTCGAGCAGGGCGAGGTCGTCCCTGGTCGCGCGGCGGGCCGCATATTCGGCGGCGATGCCCTCGACCTCGCGCCGGTATTCGAGATAGTCGGCGGCCGCCTTCGGGTGCGCGGCGATCAGATCCATCACCGGCGGCGCGAAGACCTGGCCGATGACATCGGCGACGTGGGTGCCTCCGCCCGGCCTTGTGACCAGGAGGCCGCGTCCCTCCAGGTTCTTCAGTGCATTACGCAGGATGGGCCGAGAGACGTCGAAGTCCTGCGCCAGTTCGCGCTCGCCGGGCAGCCGGTCGCCGACGCGCAGCACGCCTTCGAGTATCAGTCCCTCGATCTGCTGCACGACCTCGTCGGCGGTACGGGAATGCTCTATCCTGGAAAAAACTTCGCTCAAGGTCGCGACTGCCCGTGTTTCGACCGACTCTACCGGCACCATGCCTAACTGGTCAATTTATTTATCCGGAGCGGTAGATTTAGCGGGCGCCTTCCTCGATTTGCGCGGCGGAGCCGGCGACGGCGCGCAGCGCTGAAAGAACGTCGCCAATACGCAGGCGGAAGGCGACATCATCGCATGGCGCGTTCGCCTCCCCTGGGGTAGTAACGGTGCCTCGGAGGGGCCAAAGGAAAAAGCCCGTGAACAAATCGAACCCAGATCCCATCTCCTCGCTGACCGGCACGGTCATGGGCATGCCTGCGCATCCTGCGAGGCCCGGCGCAATCGGCGAGGTTCACGCCAGGCCACACCCGGCGTTCGAGGCGCCGCGCGTGCTCGTGCAACTTTCCTTCATGACCGAGGGTGGTTCGGCGGTCGACCAGGCAGCCCTCGCCGATCTGTCACGCCGCCAGGGTGTCGCCGCACCCGACCGGTCGGCGCGCCATCATATGATGAAATGGGGAAAGGGCACGCTGCGCTGGGAACGGCACAACGAATTCTCGACCTATCTCTGGGAGGGACCGCTCGATCGCGCCGGCAGCCGCGCCGCTGACGAGACGCCGTTCGGTGCAAGTTTCAGCGCGCCGGGCACGGTGATTTCCGGGGTTCGCATGGAATTCCGCGACTGGACCGCCGAAAGCGAACGGCTGATTGCCCGCTTCGACGTGGATAGCCTCTGCTACTCGATGGTCGAGAATGGCGCGGCGGCGATCGTCACCGACTTCCGTCAGGACGGCGACGGGCTGACGCGCGTCCTGGTGCTCGATCGCGGGCTGTCGGCGTCGCGGCGCGGCGCTCTCGCGCAGCGCTTGCTCGAGATCGAGACATACCGGACTCTCGCCATGCTCGGCCTGCCGCTGGCGCAGTCGCTTTCGCCGCGCCTACGCCGTATCGAAGACCGTCTGGCACAGTTGACCAGCGAGATGCGCAACGAAGAGAGCCGCAATAGCCAGAAGCTGCTCGACGAACTCACCGGGCTCGCGGCCGAACTCGAGGCCGATGCCGCTGCAAGCCTCTACCGGTTCGGTGCAAGCCGGGCCTATGACGACATTGTCGAGGAGCGGCTGGCGGTGCTCGCCGAGGAGGCCGTCCCGGGCTACGATACCTGGGCGGCTTTCCTGCAGCGCCGCGTCGCGCCGGCAATGCGCACCTGCCGATCGGTCGAAGAACGCCAGGCGAACCTGTCGCGCAAGCTTACGCGTGCAACGCAGCTGCTGCGCACCTGGATCGACGTCGAGGTGGAGAAGCAGAACCGCGACCTGCTTGCCTCGATGAACAACCGCGCCCGGCTTCAGTTGCGCTTGCAGCAGACCGTCGAAGGTCTGTCAGTGGCGGCCGTGTCGTACTATGTCGTTGGCCTGGTCGGCTATCTGGCCAAAGGCGTCACAATCGCAGGCCTCACGGTGAAACCCGAACTCGTCACGGCGATTTCCGTGCCGGTTGTGGTGCTGGCCATCTGGCTCTTCGTCCGTCGCATACGCCGCGCGCATTCCGACGACGCAAGACACTGACGCGATCGCCGAAAGGCGATTTGCCAAGAGCCGGCCGAACTGGTAAAGGTTCTTGACCAGTGAGGAGACGCCGATGTCCGGCCTTGCCATGCCGAAGCCTGACGCCGGGACCCTGTCGCGGCGCGCCGAGATCGTCGCCGACATGAGGATAATCGTCCCCGGCGAAGGCGTGGTCGACACGGTCAACGGTATGCGCGCTTTCGAAACGGACGGCTTGACCGCCTACCGCCAGCTGCCGCTCGTCGTCGTGCTGCCCGAGACCGTCGGCCAGGTTTCGCGCATCCTGAAGTACTGCAACGAGCGCAACATCCGCGTCGTGCCGCGCGGCTCGGGCACGTCGTTGTCGGGCGGCGCGCTGCCGCTCGAAGACGCCGTGCTACTAGTCATGAGCCGGTTCAACCGTATACTCGAGATCGACTACTCCAATCGCGTCGTCGTCGCCCAGCCGGGCGTCACCAATCTCGGCATCACGCACGCGGTCGAGCAGGAGGGCTTCTACTACGCCCCCGACCCCTCCTCGCAGATCGCCTGTTCGATCGGCGGCAACGTCGCGGAGAATTCCGGCGGCGTACATTGCCTTAAATACGGGCTCACCGCCAATAACGTGCTCGGCATCGAGATGGTGCTGATGGACGGCGCCGTTGTGAGGCTCGGCGGCAAGCATCTCGATGCGGAAGGCTATGACCTGCTCGGCGTCATGACCGGCTCCGAGGGACTACTCGGCGTCGTCACCGAAGTCACAGTTCGCATCCTGAAGAAGCCGGAGACGGCGCGCGCACTGCTGATCGGCTTCCCCACCAGCGAGCAGGGCGGCCAGTGCGTTGCCGACATCATCGGCGCCGGCATCGTGCCCGGCGGCATGGAAATGATGGACCGGCCAGCGATCCGCGCGGCGGAAGACTTCGTCCATGCCGGCTATCCGCTCGATGTGGAGGCGCTGCTGATCGTCGAGCTCGACGGTCCGGGTGTCGAGGTCGACCATCTGATTGGTCGCGTCGAGGCGATCGCGCACGCGAACGGCTCGACCACCTGCCGCGTTTCCACCTCGGAGCAGGAGCGCCTGACCTTCTGGGCCGGACGCAAGGCCGCCTTCCCCGCGGTCGGGCGTATCTCGCCCGATTACTACTGCATGGACGGCACCATACCGCGGAAGGAGCTGCCGCGCGTGCTCGCTGGCATGCGCGAGCTGTCGGAACGGTACGGCCTCGGCGTCGCCAACGTCTTCCACGCCGGAGACGGCAACCTGCACCCACTGATACTCTATGACGCCAACGTCCCCGGCGAACTGGACAAGGCCGAGGCATTCGGCGCCGATATCCTCCGCCTCTGCGTCAAGGTCGGCGGCGTGCTCACCGGCGAGCACGGCGTCGGGGTGGAGAAGCGCGACCTGATGGGCGAGATGTTCTCGGAAGCCGACCTTGACCAGCAGATGCGGGTCAAGTGCGCCTTCGATCCGAACCATCTGCTCAATCCGGGCAAGGTCTTTCCGCAGCTCAGGCGCTGTGCCGAGCTCGGCCGCATGCACGTGCACCGCGGACAACTGGCGTTCCCGGACATACCGAGGTTCTGAGGAAGTCCTTCCTCTCTCCGCCGGGTCGAGGAAAGGTTGCCCGCAAGAATGACGATATTCGCTCCTACCACCGCCGCCGAAGTCCTCGACACAGTCCGCTGGGCGGTCTCCGAGGAGGCCCCCGTCGAGGTTGTCGGTCACGGCACCAAGCGCGGCATCGGGCGGCCGTCGCAGACCGAGCATGCGATCGACCTTTCCAGGTTGACGGGCGTGACGCTCTACGAGCCGGAGGAACTGGTCCTTTCCGCCCGCGCCGGCACGCCGCTCGCCGAGATCGAGGAGCTGCTCGCCGGGCGCGGCCAGCAGCTCGCCTTCGAACCGATGGACTATGGCCGCCTGTTCGGGACCGGACCGGGCCGCGGCACGATCGGCGGCGCGCTCGCGGCGAATCTTTCCGGGCCACGGCGGCTGAAGGCGGGCGCGGCGCGCGACCACATTCTCGGTGTCGCCGCCGTTTCGGGGCGTGGCGATGCGTTCAGGGCCGGCGGCCGTGTCGTGAAGAATGTCACCGGTTACGACCTCTCCAAGGCCATGGCCGGCTCGTGGGGCACGCTCGCCGTCGTCACCGACGTCACCTTCAAGGTGCTGCCGGCGGCCGAAACCGAGACGACCGTCTTGGTGCGTGGCCTGAACGACGGCGACGCGGCAGCCGCGATGGCGCTGGCCATGGGATCGAGCGCCGAAGTGTCGAGCGCGGCGCACCTGCCCGAGGGGGTAGCGGCCCGCGTCGCCGGCGGCGCTTTGGGCGGCGATCCGGCGACGCTGCTCCGCGTCGAGGGCTTCGGCCCCTCGGTCGCCTTCCGGGTCGACATGCTGCAGGGGCTCCTGAAGAATGCCGGCGCGATCGAGATCGTCGCGGGCGAGACGTCGCGCGCGATATGGCGCGACATCCGCGACTGCGCGCCTTTCGCCGACGGTACGATGCGCCCGGTTTGGCGCGTGTCGATGACGCCGGGTTCGGCGGCTCCCTTCGTGTTCGCGCTGCGTATGGAGGCCGGTGCGGACGCGTTCTACGACTGGCAGGGCGGGCTTGTCTGGCTGCGCATGGAGGCGGACCCGGAAGCAGAGGCGGTGCGACGACTGCTGAAGCGCTTCGGCGGCGGCCACGCGACGCTCGTGCGCGCCGAGCCGCAATGGCTTGCGGCAGTTCCCGTCTTCGAGCCCCAGCCGACCGCGCTCGCCGCCCTTTCGAGACGCTTCAAGGAGCAGTTCGATCCGAAGGGGATCCTCAATCCGGGCCGGATGGCCGCCGACGCCTCTTCTGATAGATTCGCCGCGTCCTGAACGAGGGAGACACGGACATGAGCACGATCGACCCGCAGACGCCCGCCCCGCGCCAGACCGACCGCTGGCTCGAACCCGGACCGACCAACGTTCAAGTCATCTACATACTCTATCTCGCCAGCTTCATCGTCGGCATCACGGCGGTCGCCGGCGTCGTCGTTGCCTACATCAACCGCGGGAAGGCGGGTGGCTGGGTGGAGAGCCATTATACCTATTTGATCCGCACCTTCTGGATCGGGCTGCTTTACGGCTTCATCTCCGTGGTCCTGATGTTCGTGCTGATCGGCATCCTGCTCGCCTTCGCCACAGCGGTCTGGTTGATCGCGCGATGCGTCATCGGTCTGCAGGCCGTCGGCCGCGGCGAGGCGATCAAGAACCCCGAAAGCTGGATGCTCGGCAACTGATCGGATTTTCATCGGCAAAGGACCGCTCGTGCAGACCTCCTTCACCCTCGCACAGCTCGCCGACCCGCATGTCGAGGAAGCGGAGAAGATCCTGCGCAAATGCGTGCATTGCGGCTTCTGCACGGCGACTTGCCCGACTTACGTGACGCTCGGAAACGAGCTCGACAGCCCGCGCGGCCGCATCTACCTGATCAAGGACATGTTGGAGAACGGGCGGCCGGCCGATTCCGAGATCGTCACGCATATCGACCGCTGCCTTTCCTGTCTCGCCTGCATGACGACCTGCCCGTCGGGCGTGAACTACATGCATCTCGTCGACCACGCACGGGCCCACATCGAGAAGACATACAAGCGGCAGCCGGTGAACCGGCTGACACGGGGCGTTCTCGCGGCGGTCCTGCCCCATCCGGCGCGGTTCCGCGCGGCGCTGAAGCTCGCCAGGATAGGGCGGCCCTTCGCCGGCCTGTTCGACGCCGTTCCCGCCTTGAAGCCGTTCGCCGCCATGCTGCGGCTGGCTCCGGCCCGCGTGCCTGCGCCGTCGGCTGCGTCAAGACCGTCGACCCATGCCGCGGCCGGGGAGCGGCGCGGCCGCGTCGCCATCCTCACGGGCTGCGCCCAGCCGGTGCTGGAGCCGGGCATCAACGAAGCGACGATCCGGCTTCTGACGAGGCTCGGCGTGGAGGTCGTCGTGCCACGAGGCGAGGGCTGCTGCGGCGCGCTGGTCCACCATATGGGCCGCGAGGACGCCGCACTCGCTTCGGCACGGCGGAACGTCGACGCCTGGACGCGGGAGATCGAGGAAGGCGGACTCGACGCCATCGTCATCACCGCATCGGGCTGCGGCACGACGATCAAGGACTACGGCTTCTTGCTGCGCCTCGAACCGGCCTACGCGGCCAAGGCCGCGCGCGTCTCGGCGCTGGCGAAGGACGTTACCGAGTATCTTGCCACGCTCGACCTGCCGTCCCCGGCAATCGCCCCCGGCATCACGGTCGCCTATCACTCGGCCTGCTCCATGCAGCACGGCCAGAAGATTGCCGGTCTGCCGAGGGAGCTGCTGGCGAGGGCCGGATTCATCGTCAGGGAGCCGCGCGAGGGGCACCTTTGCTGCGGGTCGGCCGGCACCTACAACATCATGCAGCCGGAGATCTCGGCGATACTGCGCGAACGGAAGGTGAAGAACATCGCCGCCACCGGGGCGGCGATCGTCGCGACGGGCAACATCGGCTGCATGACACAGATCGCCGGGCGCGCCGGCATTCCGATCGTGCATACGGTGGCGCTGCTCGACTGGGCCTATGGGGGACCGAAGCCGACGGCGCTCGCCGAGGTAAAAGTCGGGATTGCGGCAGAGTAGCACGCGCATCGCCATCTGAACGCCGCAAAGCGCGACCTAAATCGGATAGTTCAACGGAGTCACGCCATGGCCTCGGCCATCGTCCCCGTATTGCTGAAGCGCCTGGTCTCCGTCACCCGGGCCGCGGCTGCGATTGCGCCGGTACTCGCCATGCTCCTCCTGCCCGTTCTCCATGCGACCGCCGAACCGGCCCACGGCTTCGCGCGCGAGCACGCCGTGGTGCTCGTCGGCAAGGCCGCCGGTATCGCGTCCGACCACGGTTCGCATCACGCCGGCCAAGTACCAGCCAAGGACGCGTCGCACGAGGGCAACAAAGCTTCGGGTCCAAGCTGCGTCGACCTCGCCGGCTGTCCCCTCCATGCGCAAATCGCCAGCTGTGTGGTCGGTCTGGGAGGCAGCGTGCTCACTCATGCCGTCGGCTACGTCGAACCACCAGACTTCCGCGCTGTCTCCCGCGGCGCCGATAGCCCGCCTCCCCGATCCCACGCATGAACCGGCGGGCTCTGCCCGCGCAGTCAGATTCACGCAACGGATTGAGTGAGAACAACCATGGCATATCTATCCAGACGGCGCTTCGTTCAGGGCGCCGCGACCGTCGCTGCCGGCATACTTGCCCCGCGTAGCGGTTTCACCCAGGCCTCCGCCCCGAGGACGCTCCGGGCCACGACGAGGACCATCGATGTCGCCGGCAGGGCGGCTACGGTGTTTGGCCTGCTCGACGAGCAAGGCCGGCACGGTCTTACCTTCGATGTCGGAGACCGCTTCTCCGTCCGCTTCGAGAACCGGTCAGGCGAACCGACTCTCGTGCACTGGCACGGGCTGACCCCGCCGTGGCGGCAGGACGGTACACCGGGGGTTTCGGCGCCGCTGCTGCCCGATGGGGCCGACTCCGACTATGATTTCCTCCTCGCCCGGCCGGGCACCAACTGGATGCATGCCCATACGCTACAGGAGCAGAGGCTCATGGCGGCGCCTCTGATCGTCCGCGATCCTGCCGAGCGAAGCCTCGACGAGCAGGAGGTGGTCGTGCTGCTGCATGACTTTTCCTTCCGGTCGCCCGAGGAACTCCTGGCCGGCCTGCAGGACGGATCGCCGGGCCATGGCATGATGGGTCATGGCGGCATGAGTCCCGAAGGCGGGGCGGGCAGCGGCATGATGGGCGGCGGGTCACGTTCGATGCCCATGGGAATGGGCGGAACGGACGTCAACGACATTGAATACGATGCCTATCTTGCCAACGACCGCACGTTGGACGACCCCGAGATCTTCCGCGTCGAACGCGGTGGAAAGGTGCGGCTGCGCCTCATCAACGGGTCGACGGCCACGGCCTATACGCTCGACCTCGGCTCGCTCGATGGAGAACTGGCGGCGGTCGACGGGATGCCTGTGCGTCCGGTGGTCGCCCGCCAATTCCCCTTCGCCATGGGGCAGCGTCTCGATATTCGGCTGAGACTGCCAAGCGAGGCAGCAGCCTGGCCGATCCTCGCGCTGCGCGAAGGCGCGCCGCAGCGGACGGGTTTCGTGCTCGCGACCGCCGACGCACCCGTGAACAGGATCTCCATCCTCGCCGACGAGCCGGGCCCGCTGATCGGCATCGATCTCGATGCAAAGCTCGCCGCCGCACAGCCGCTTGCCGAGCGGCCCGCCGACCGGCGGGTCGGGGTGCTTCTGACCGGCGGCATGCACGGCTACCGCTGGGCGATGGAAGGGATGCCTGACCCGCAACCGGTCGCCAAGGGCGAGCGCGTCGAGGCGACCATGCGCAACATGAGCATGATGGCCCACCCGATGCACCTGCACGGCCACCATTTCCAGGTCGTCGGCATCGACGGGCGCCGCTTTTCCGGCCCCGTGCGCGACACCGTCCTTGTGCCGCCGATGCGAGAGGTCACGATCGCGTTCGACGCGGACAACCCCGGCATCTGGGCCTTCCACTGCCACCATCTCTACCACATGGCGGCGGGCATGATGGGGTACATCCAGTACGATCGGTACACCTGACCGCGGCCCGGGCTGCGGCGACTGCTGCGGCCCGGCCTTTTCGCGTCCTACTCGGCGGCGAGCCTGTCGTCGCCGGCGTAGGTGGCGCGGTAGAGTGCACGCTGGCGGTTCAGCGCCACCATTGTGTTGCGGAGCAAGATCGCCACCGTCACCGGGCCGACGCCGCCGGGGACCGGCGTGATCCAGGAGGCGACGTCCTTGACGCTTTCGGTATCAACGTCGCCGACGATGCGGCTCGATCCGTCCGAGAGCGTCTCGGCGTTGATGCCGATGTCGATTACCGCGGCGCCCGGCTTCACCATGTCGGCCCTGATCAGCCGCGGCTTACCGACGGCAACGAAGAGTGCGTCGGCGCGCCTGGCATGCGCAGCGACCGAACGGGTCATGTGGTGGCAGACGGTCACGGTGGCACCCTCGCTCATCAGCAGAAAAGCGATCGGCTTGCCGACGATCTCGGAGTGGCCGACAACGACGACCTCGAGGCCCTTCAGATCGAGCCCGGTCGCCTTGAGCAGCTCGACGGAGGCCGCGGCCGTACACGGCGCCAGGTCAAGCTGGTTGTAGACGATATTGCCGATCGAGGCCGGATGCATGCCTTCGACATCCTTCAGCGGATGGATCGCGGCCTGGATCGCCTTGATCGGGATGTGCGCCGGCACCGGTCGCTGGATGATGATGCCGGTGACGCGCGGGTCGGCATTCATGCCATGGATCGCCGCCTCGAGTTCCTCCGCGGTAAGGTTCGCGGGATAACGGCGTTCCTCGAAGCCGATGCCGGCCTGCTCGGCCTTGGCTCGCTGATTGCGCACGTAGACGTCGACGGCGGCGACATCGCCGACCGTGATCGAAACCAGTTTCGGCAGGAACCCCTCTGCGGCGGCATTCTCGGCGGCCGCCTTCACCTGTTCGATGATGCGCGCAGCGACCGGGCCGCCCTTTAGATAGCGCGTGTATGCAGAAAGAGTCATGAGTATGGGCTCCGTTCGCGGATAACGCTCCTCTCTAGAGCAGATTCGACTTATTCGGGGTCATATCCGGCGGCCTCGAAATAGTTCTGGCATTCCTCAGGGGTGAAGGCGGAGAGACAATCGGCGACGACCGACCAGAGTTCGTCGATGGTTCTGGCGGCGGCCTTCCTGA
>DUSC01000270.1 GCA_012842935.1 Hyphomicrobiales bacterium
CGACCTGCCGCTCGCCGCCATGCCGCTGTTCTTCGCCGCACAGCAGGCGGTCGAAGGCTTCCTCTGGCTGGAACTGGCGCAGACGCCGCCATCGCCGGCGACCACGGCGCTGACCTACGCCTTCCTGCTGTTCGCCCAGGTGTTCTGGCCTGTCTGGGCGCCCTTCGCCGCCCTGGCGATCGAACCGTCGCCGGCGCGCCGGCGGGCGATCCTCGCCTGCCTCGTGCTGGGCGCCGCGGTCGCCGCCTACCTCGCCCGGGACATCGCCGGCCGCGAACACGCGGCCGCCATCGTCGGCGGACATATCGTCTATACGGGCGACTACGCGCGGGCCGAGCCGATCGGCCTCGCCTATCTCGCGGCGACGGCGCTGCCGCTGCTCCTGTCGTCGCAACGGGCTGCCGTGCTGCTCGGCGCCATCGTCCTGACCGGCTCGGCGGTCGCCTACGATTTCTACCGCGAGGCCTTCGTCTCGGTGTGGTGCTTCTTCGCCGCCGCGGCGAGCGCCGTCATCGTCACCCATTTCGCGCGTGCGCGACAACGCACTGGCGGTCCACGGACCGCAGCGGCGGCCGACTGATCCGCGTTCAGACGCTCCACAGGCCCTTCTGCTTCAACTCCTCGATCTCGCGGACGGCGCGCTCGCGCAGGCGGGCGTCGCGCACCAGCTTCGCCACGGCGCTGTCGTCGGAGCGGTCGGAATAGCGGAACTCGGAATCGGCGTAGCGGTTGATCTCCTGCATGACCATCTCCATGGAGAACGGCCCGCGCAGTTCCTCGATCATCGCCTTCTTCTCGTCGTAGCTCTTGTGCATGAAGGCTTCCGGCTTCTCGAACCATTCGTCGGGCAGTTCGATGTCCATGGCGCGCATCTTGATGGCGTCGGTGACGTTCTTGATGGCGCGTCCGGTGAAGCGCGGCTCGGCCTCCTTGATCATGTGCAGATAGGTGCCGATGTCGGCGAGCGTCTTCGGCCCGCCGTTCGTCTTCATGAAGCGCTCGTAGACCTTCATCAGCCCGTCTTCCTGCGGGCGGGCGTGCTCCTCGTAGGCTTCGCTGACCGCGCGCTTGATCTCCTGCGCGGCAAAGAGCTGGTGTTCGCCGAGCGGAATCCTGTGGTTCTTGCCGGCGAGCAGGACGAAGATGTCGATGTAGTCCTCGCGCGTCTGCGGCCCGTCGACCAGCCAGCGGGCACCGGCGCGCTGGCGCAGCGCGTCGTCGACATTTTCGGGATAGTTGGAGAACATGCCGAAGGAGCAGTTGCCGCGCACCACCGTGCCGGCACCGGCGAACGCGTCCATGAGCACGCCGGTGATCTCCTGCTGGCCGGCGGAGGCACGGTCGTCGGAGCGCCGCGCGGCGACCTGGTCGATGTCGTCGATCGTGCCGAAGCCGATCGAGCGCGGGTTGAGCACATTGTTGATGAACTGGCGGCAGTTCTGTCCCGACTTGCCCTGGTAGGACGAGATCTGGTCGACGCCAAAGTTCTCGTAGGCGAAGGGATAGCCGGCGACCTGGCAGTAGCCGTGAAGGAGGCCGGCGATCATCTGGATCAGCGTCGTCTTGCCGGTGCCGGGCGCGCCGTCGCCAATGAAGGTGAACAGGAAGCCGCCGAGTTCGACGAACGGGTTCAACTCGCGGTCGAAGTCGTAGGCCATCAGCATCTTGGCGAGCTTGACGGACTGGTACTTGGCGATGTGGTTGCCGACGACCTCCTCCGGCTTCTTGAAGGTCATCACAAGCGGCTTCGACTTGCGGCCCGGCGCGACGTCGAAGCCGTCCAGGGTGAAATCGTCGGCGTCGATGCGGATGTGGGCATTCTCGAAGGCGCCGAGTCCGTCGAAGCGGCCCTTGCGCGCCAGCAGGCCGTCGATCGCGATGCGTGCCAGCGCGCGGGTCCTGACCAGCAGGTCGGCGTCTTCCTTGGCGCCGGCGAGTGCGCGGTCGAGGCCTGCCAGCACCGACTTCACCGCGTCCTGCGGCGTGTCGAAGAGGAAATCCGGTGCAGCGATGTCGTTCGGCGGCTCGCCGTCGGCGTCGATCAGCTGCAGCAGGTAGGAGGAGAAGGTGAAGGCGGCGACGTAGGCGGAGGCGGCGAGCAGACGGCGGAACTGGTTCGCCTCGTCGCCCTCGAGCGGGGCGCGGGCATTGCGCGCCTGGAGGCTCTCCAGATCCGTCGAGCGGGCAAAGACGTCGGCGACAGCGAGCGCGATCTGCAGGCCGCGCCGCACCCGGTAGAGCAGCGTGTGCTGGGGGATGGAAAGCAGCGGGTCGTCGGGCCGGATCGCCTGGACGGTCTTCGCCAGCTCGACCTCGCGTGTCTTCCGCACCGAACCGACCGAGACGGTGGAGACGAAGCGGCGGCCGGTGCCGGCGAGGCTGGTGGAGGACTGGCCGGAACTGTCCTCCAGCACCACGACGCGGGTGATGAAGCTCTGCGCGATGGCGCGGTGCTTCTCGATGTCGGCTTCGGAAATGGCGGTCAGGCCGGTGTCCATGGGGAGCCTCGTTGTGCGTCGTTCGGTCCGTAATCGTGGGTCGTCGGTCGTCGGCCGTCGATCGTGGGGTCGCGAACCGGCAAAACAGCACTCGATCGACGGCCGACGACCGACGACCGACGAGAACCGACCGGCTCACACATCGCTGATCACCTGCCCCTTGGACAGGATGTGGACCTTGTAGCCGGAGAAGATCTTCTGCGCCTCGCCGGCCGCGTAGAGCGCCTGGTAGGCCTCGTGCGGGATCAGCGCGTGCTTCTCGTAGCTCGACACGCCCTGACGGGCGGCCTCCAGGTCGTCAGTCTCGATGTGGAACTCCTCGGACGCCGGCGTCGAGGAGAACAGGCCCTTGCGTGCCGGTTTCTCGGCCTTGGAGAAGACCTCCTGCACGGTCCAGGTGAGCAGCCACGCGTTTTCCGGCTTGCGTACCTTGGACAGCACCTCCTCGACGACCGAATTGTGCTCGGTGATGCCGGCCGTGTAGAACGGCCCGAGCACGACACGGCGCAGCTGCTTGGGGTGCAGCGTCGGATAATCCCTGTCGAGATTGCCGGCGATGGTGGCCGGCGACAGGGCGTAGGCCGAGTTCTTCTCGGTGAAATCGTCGAAGCGGTGGGCGAGATCGGGATTGAGCAGCCCGTCGACGGGCAGCGGGATCTCGACCTTGGCGTTCAGCTTGCCGTCGCGCGTGACCAGTTGCTCGACCATCGCCTCGGAACTGTCCTCGACGGTCGCCATGTAGATCAGCGGCAGGTTGGCGGTGCCGTCGAAGGCGCCCCAGTGGACGAGGTAGAAGGGCCGGCCGGACTTCGGGTTGACCGAGACCAGCGCCGTCTGGGCGAGGATGAAGGGGCCGAACGTGGCGCCGGCACGCACGTCCTCGAGATAGAGCCGTTCGGCCATCGACTTCTGCAGCGCCTCGGGGAAGGCCTTGTGGCGCAGGATGAAGTCGGCCATCTCGGCGCGGATCTCGTCGGGCTCGGGGATGGCGGCCAGCCGCTTGTCGGCGGTACGGCGGTCGTTCTCCAGCTCGAGCACGTTCTGGTAGACCGGAAAGCCGCTCTCGGCGCGCGAGATGCGGAACTTGTCGGCGAAGCCGATGCGGTTCCGCCAGCAGGCGAAGGATGTCTCCAGCCGCGCGATGTACTGGGCGACGATACCGGCGACGATGCCGTGCCGGTAGAGCGGCGAGCGGTCGTCGCGCATGAACACCTCGAGCCCGCCCAGCGCGGCGGCGATGGCGTCGAAGTAGCGGATGGAGGGATTGTCGGGGGTCATTGCGGATGCTGCAGCCTGCACGGACCCCTCGAAAGAACCATCCGGACGCGAAACCTCGAGACGCCGCCCCGCCTACGCCTTCACGTAGTCCGAGGCGTTGTGCTTCCTCAGCACCTCGTCGAAGCGGCGGGCGAACGCCTCGTCGGCGAGCTTCTTGCGCCGCTGGATGTCGGCGGTCGCCACCATGTTCTTCTCGTGCAGCTCGAGCAGGTCGCCGATGTGCTTCTGCGCGGCGGCGCCGATGCCGGCCATGGTCTCCTCCGCGGTGTTGTCGACCTGGCTGCCGAGCGTGTTGATCTTGTGGGCGACGTCCTGCTGGGCGGCGGTCTTCAGCGAGTCCTCCAGGGCCTTGTAGAGGACGATGCGCTGCTCGGTGTCGATGGTGAGCTTGTTGATCAGCGTGTTCTGCGCCGCGATCTGGTTGTTCAGCGAATCGACGAAGGTCTGGAACATCGAGGTGTAGCGCTCGAGCGTCTGGCTCTCGGCGAGCAGCTCCTGTTCCTTGGCCTGGCGCTCGTTGTACTCGGTGGCGAGCCTGGAACGCTCCGCCTCCAGCGCCGTGCGGTCGGTCTGGCTGGTCGAGGCGGCGATCCTGTTCTCGATGTCGAGAAGGAGCGGGTTCAGCTCCTCGATGCGCTTCTGCACCGCGGTCAGGTTGTCGATCGTCATCTTGCGACGCTCGATCACCTGGGCGAGGCTGGCCTCGGAGGTCTTGTAGCGCTCGTCGAGGATCTGCTTCTGCGCCTTCAGGATGCCGACGATCGTGTCGGACTTGGCGAGCAGTTCCTGCAGGTTGCCGGCCAGCGACATGTTGCGCACCCGCTCGGTGCGCATGCGCTGCTTGGACTGGGCCGAGAAGATGCCGATGAAGGTTTCCCAGCCGGTGAAATTCTTCATCGACTCGAACTCGGAGCCGAAGACGTTGGTGGCATCCTCCAGCCCGATGATCAGGTCGGCGATGTTGCCTTCCATGACCTTCTGCTGCTTGAGCACGTCGGCGATGCGGGCGTTCTCGATGTCGAAGTCGGCTGCGCCGATCTTGGCGTCGGCCTTGGCGAACCTGTCGAGGACGGTGGCCGACTGGTCGATCTTGGAGCGCATCTCCTCGACCACCCGCCGGGTCTTCTCGATCTCGGCATCGAAATTCTGCAGCGTGGCCATCAATCCCCTCCGGTCTCAACCCGACTAGTGCCCGGCGAATATATGTGGCGTCTGCATCGATTGAAAGACGCCAGAGATCACGAGGTGCGGCCGGTTCGCGACCGCCGGCCGCTCCGCCGCGGAGGGAAGGCGGAGGGCCTTTCGCACGGCCTTCCCGGTGTCAGGGCTTGGGATCGGCCTTCAGGTAGGCGATGACGTCGGCGATCTCGTCGTCCTTCTTCAGGCCGGCGAACGCCATCTTGTTGCCCGGGATCTTGGCCTTGGGATCCTTCAGGTACTCGGCGATGTTGGCCTCGTCCCAGACCAGGCCCGCGGCGCCGGCGTCCTTCATGGCCTGCGAGTACTTCGACGCGAAGCTTTCCACCGTGCCCGCGGTGCGGCCGACGACGCCGACCAGGTTCGGGCCGACCTTGTCCTTCGCCTCGACGGCGTCGTGGCAGGCCATGCACTTCTTGAAGACGTTCTTGCCGTTCACCGCGTCGCCGTCGGCGAAGGCGGGAGCGGCGAGAACAGCGACCGCGGCGGAGACGGCAATCAGAATTGCAGCTTTCATGAGAACACCCCGATTTCGTGTTGAGGGCTCCATACCAGACCGACCGGACCGGAGGCCAGCCGTGCGAACGTAGCAAGTCGTCGCACGCGATGCGAGCGACATTGACAAAACGTCGCGGGCGACCGGGGGTTCCGGGGCCGACGGCGACGCAAGCCCGGGGATCGAGGCCCGTTTGCCTGCGTTCACGCGCTGCGGCCGGCAGGCGGGCAGGGCGCCGCGGCATCCCGGCGCCGCCGCCGGGAACCGCACGCCGGGACGGGTCTCAGCCCGCGTTTCGGCGCGGTGCGCCGGCGCCCGCGACGATCCTGCGCTTCGGCGCGGCGATCAGGCCCTCGCGCTGGGCCAGCTTGCGTGCCGCCTTGCGCGTGCGGCGGACCGCCTCGGCCTTCTCGCGGGCCTTGCGCTCGGAGGGCTTTTCGTAGGCGCGGCGCGCCTTCATCTCGCGGAAGACGCCTTCGCGCTGGAGCTTCTTCTTGAGGACCCTGAGGGCCTGTTCGACATTGTTTTCGCGGACGAGAACCTGCAACGGACTTCCTTCGCTCTGGAGTGTCGGGTGATCTGGCCGCAACGCGGCACGCAGTCGCCGGCATGACGCGCGGCGCAAGAACGTGCCTCACATAGGTGCTTAGGGCCCGAATGTCACGCCAAAACGGCGGAGCGGCGGAGAATCGGCGCTACGGCGCGCGAAAGCCGACGAAGTCGTCGGCCGGCATGCGCCCCATCTCCTCTTCCCAATGGCGCCGGCACAGCGACACGTATTGGGAATCGCCGATGAAGACCTGCGCGCCCTGGCGGACGACCTTGCCGTCGGGTCCCAGCCTGACGACCATGGTGGCCTTGCGCCCGCAGCGGCAGATGGTGCGCACCTCGCGCAGATCGTCGGCGATGGCCAGCAGCGCCTTCGACCCGGGGAAAAGCTCGCCGCGGAAATCGGTGCGCAGTCCGTAGCACATCACCGGCACGCCGAGCCGGTCGGCGACGCGGGCGAATTGCCAGACCTGGTCCTCGGTGAGGAACTGCGCCTCGTCGACGAACACGCAGTGCACCGTGGCGTGGGCGTGGCGCGACTCGACCGCCGCGAACAGGTCGTCGTCGGGTCCGAAGGTCTCGGCCTCCGACGACAATCCTATGCGCGAGCCGATGCGGCCGCGCCCGGCGCGGTCGTCGAGCGCGGCGATGAACAGCATCGTCGACATGCCGCGTTCGCGATAGTTGTAGGACGCCTGGAGCAGCGCGGTCGATTTTCCCGCGTTCATGGTCGAGTAATGGAAGTAGAGCTTGGCCATCGCCCTATTATGCCGCCGGCGGTCGGCGCGGCGAGTCGGAGGCCGTCGCATTCCACACAAAAACCGTCGCGTCTGTCGCAGGCAGATAAGTCCGCGGCGCGACCTGCCGCTTGCAACCCCGCCGAAATGGTGTTTGACTCGTCGAAAGAGAAGCGACGCCGCAACGCGGACGTCCTGGTGGAACATACTTGACGCAACAACGGGAGTTACAAGCATGTCGCGTATGACGTCCTTCGTCGCCGGCCTCGGCCTGGCGGCAATCCTCTCAACGGGCGCCGCGTTCGCGGGCGATGCCGAGAGCTGCAAGAAGGTCCGCTTCGCCGACGTCGGCTGGACCGACATC
>DUSC01000271.1 GCA_012842935.1 Hyphomicrobiales bacterium
ACCGCCGCCAGAACCCGAACCCGAAGATCAAGGGATAGAGCTTTCGACATCGCCTGCCGGCCTCCGCTCCGGCAGGCAGCTTGAATCAGAACCAGACTGATTTGGGAATCCCGATTCAATCAGATCGGGCGATGCTCTAGGTACCATACGCCGAAATCGCCGAAGACCTGCTGCAGGGCTAAGAAGAGTAGCGCGCCGAGGACGGACCCCTCGAAGGACCGCAAGCCGCCGACCAAGACCATGAACAGCATGAACACGGTCCATTGGACGCCGAAGTTGGTGCGCGGCTGGAACGTTATGGCGCTGGCCAGCCAGACGCAGCCGGCCAGTGCGCAACCGAGCGCGGCGAGAACGAAGATGACGCGCTTGACGCGCATGGTCTCGATCCCGATCGACGCGGCCGCGTCCTCGTCGTCGCGGACGGCACGCGCCGCCCAGCCGATGCGCCCGCGCAGCAGCCAGTAACTGCCCCCGGTCATCGCCACCATCGAGGAGAGCGCCAGCCAATACGTCAGGTTGCGCCGGAACTCGGGATCATAGGCGTTGAGCGCAAGCAGTGAGGTGCCGGTTTCTCCCTGGACCAGCGGATCAAACATCACCAGAAGCCGGATCGCCTCGGCGGCGACCCACATGGCGATCGCGAACTCGCCGTTGCGCAAGCGAAGCAGAAAGGAGGCCACCGGAACGGCGACGAGGGCCGCGGCGAATGCGCCCGCCACGAGCGCCGGATAGGGAGGCAGGCCTGCATCGACCATGCGCAGAGCAAAATAGCCACCGAGCCCGAAGAACGCCTGCTGTCCGACAGAAACCAGACCCGCGTAGCCAGCGAGCAGGTTCCACATCACCGCCAGCAGCACGTAAACGCAGAGCGTGGTGAGCTTGTCGACGACGTGGTCGGCAAAGAGCAGCGGCGCAACAGCCAGCATGGCGACGGCGGCCAGCGCGATCCAGCCCGGCAGCGGTGCCGGTTTCGGTGTGGCGGCGGACGCCGGTCTTGCGATCTCGTTCATGTGCGCGCTCCGAGGACGGCGCTCCGCCACCCGCCATGTTCCGCGACGTGCGTACGCCACAGCCGGACACCGAGGACGGCGAGAAAGATCAGATGGCCGGCGAGTTGGAAGAACTGCGGCGACAGCCATGCCCCGAGGCTCTGCGCGACGCCCAGCACGATACCGCCGACGAGCGTGCCCCAAAGCGAGCCGATGCCGCCGATCACCACGGACTCGAACGCGAAGATCAGTTGTGCCGGGCCCGCGTAGGGCGTGATCAGCGCACGCATGGCGAGAAACACGCCCGCAAGCGCGGCGAGCGCGACGGCGACGGCGGCAGCCACGCGATGGATGCGTGCAGCCTCGACGCCGACCAACTCGGCCGCTTCCGCATCGATGGACGTGGCGCGAATGGCACGGCCTACCTTCGTCCTCGCCAGGAACTGGTGGAGCGCGCCGAGGACGAGCACGGCGACGACGAAGGTAAACGTCGGCAGCTTGCCTATGCTGACGTCGAGGGGAAGCTGCCAGCTCGACCAGGATAGGCTACCGATGTGGTTGCCCAGGGACTTCGTATCGGAGCCGAACAGGCCGAACATGCCGTTCTGCAACAGGGCGCCGAGTCCGAAGGTCGCGAGCAGCGGCAGCAGGATGCCCGCCCTGAGCGTACGCGCGAAGATGGCTGCCTGGAGGAACCAGCCGAGCGCGGCCATTATCGGCAAGGTCGCGGCGACCGACAACCAGACCTGCAGTCCGAGGCGCTCGACACAGAACAGCGCGAGATAGGCGCCCAGCACGGCAAGGTCGCCATGGGCGAGATTGATGAACCGGACGACGCCGAACATCAGCGAGAGTCCCGCCGCAAGGATGGCGTAGTAACCGCCCAGCAGTATGCCCTGAACGATCGCGTCGAGCATCAGCTCGCCCCCCCTTTGGCTCGCGCGAGGCCGAAATAAGCGGCGGTGATATCGGCGCGGCTCAGGGCGGCCGGTTCGCCCTCGAGCGCGATGCCGCCTTCGAGCATGCAAAGGATCCGGTCGGCGAAGCCGAGCGCGCGGTCGAGGTCCTGCTCGACCAGCACGATGGTGGTGCCGGCGCGACGCAACAGCGCCAGCGACTGGTAGAGGCCGTCGACCGCGATCGGCGACAGGCCGAGCGACACCTCGTCGAGCAGAAGTATGCGCGGATTGCACATCAACGACCGGCCGATGGCTGCCGCCTGGCGCTGTCCGCCCGACAGGACGTCCGCCGGCCGGTCGAGAAGCGGTTTCAGCGCGGGAAACGCGTCGAGTACCGCATCCAGCGTCCACCGCCCCGCGCGGCCGTACTCTCCGGCGAGCAGGAGGTTTTCCCGCACAGTCATGTCGCCGAACAGCCGCCGCCCCTCGGGTACCATGGCGACGCCGGCGGCGACGCGCTTCGGTGCATTACTTCGGGTCAGGTCGATCCCGTCGAGCACGATCCTGCCCGATTCGATGCGGTGAACGCCCGAAATCGCGCGCAACAGCGTCGTCTTGCCGGCGCCGTTGGCGCCGACGACCGCTATCGCGGCACCCTCGTCGACGGCGAAGGAGACGCCCCGCACGGCCGTCAGCAGGCCATGTGCGGCGACCAGGTTCTCGACGGACAGCAGGCTCATCCGACGCCCCCGAGATAGGCGCGCATCACGGTCTCGTCGGCCATGACGGCGCGCGGCTCGCCCACGGCGATGACCCTGCCGTCGGCCATGCAGACGAGCCTGTCGATCGCCCGGAGCAAGGTGTGCAGGATGTGCTCGATCCACACCACCGCCATGCCGTCTTCCTTCAGGTCGCCGATCAGCGCGACAAGGATGTCGAGTTCGGCCTCCGTGAGCCCACCGCCGATCTCGTCGAGCAGGATAACGCGCGGCCGGGTGGCGAGCGCGCGGGCGAGTTCCAGCCTCTTACGATCGAGCAGGCCGAGGCTGGCGGCGGGTCGATCGGCGTGGACTCCGAGGCCGCTGCGCCGGAGCGCATCGGCTGCTCCCTGCTGTGCCGCCGGCCCGGCCAGTCCGCCGCCGAAGGCGGCGGCGGCAAGCACGTTCTCGAAAACGCTCATGCCGAGGAAGGGCCGCGGAACCTGGTGCGTTCGCGCGATACCGAGCCGGCACCGGCGCGCCGCGCTCGCGGCGGTGACGTCGCGCCCCTCCAGAAGCACCCGTCCCTCGGTCGGCCGCAGCGCTCCTGCAAGCACGCCGAAAAGCGTCGTCTTGCCCGCACCGTTGGGACCCACGACCCCAAGGATTTCGCCGGCGGCAACGGACAGGTTCACCGACTTCAGCACCTGAAGGGCGCCGAAACGCTTGGACAGGAATGTCCCCTCGATCGCTGCCGCCGGCATGGCAGGTCAGCCCTGGACCGTGTAGGCCGTCATCTCGGCCGTGAGCGGGACGGACGGATGGTCGGCATTCGAGACGATCTCAAGGTCGAAAGGATGCTTCGATCCTTCCTTGGCCTTGACCCACTGCACGCCGACCAGGCCGATCGGCGTGCAGTTGGGGACCGGCCCGCTGGTGAAGTCGATCGCGCCGCAGGCGGTCTCCGCCTTCAGCCCTGCGAGCGCGGCGGCCATCGATGCCTTGTCCTTCGGGTTCGCAGCCGACTTGAGGGCGACGAGCGCGGCATCGAACAACGCCGCGGTGGCTCCTACCTGCTGGTTCCACTGCTTGCCGCTCCAGGCTTCGAAGCCATCCGCAAGTTCGAGGCTGGACAGACCTGTGGAGGGCGACCTGAAGGGGTAGGCCCTGTGCCAGTAGGCGCCGGCGTGAAGCCCGTATCCGAGCGGGCCGAGCGCTTCGAGTTCGGGCGCAAACAGCCCCGCCTTCGCCATCTGGCAGATCTTGACCTGCTGGGCGAACCCCTTCTGCGCCGCCTGGCGCCAGAAGACGGCAAAGTCCGGCGGGAACGGGAAGGTGTTGAAGATCTCGCAGCCTTCGCGCTTGAACAGGTTGATCTGGGTCGAGAAATCGGGATTGCCGCTTTCATAGGGTCCGGCGTCGACAATGGTGAAACCGGCCTTCTCCAGTTGCGGCACCAGCAGGCCGCGAATGGCATTGCCGTCGGCGTCGCTGGGCAACAGCACCCCGACTCGGCGGTTGGTTTCGACCTTGCTCCATTGGTCGGCATAGAGGGTTGCGAAGTTGGCGACGCCGAAGCAGAAATGGTAGGTCCATTTGAAGGGCGATGGCTCGCCGGGCTTGGCACCGCGACCGAAGTAGAAAGCCTCCCAGGGTGAGGTGGCCGAGAGCGAAGGCACTCCGGCGGCCTCGCAGGCGTCCGCGACGGGATTGACCGTCTCCGGCGTGGAGGTCGACAGCATCAGGTCGACCTTGTCTCCATTGATGAGGTCCTTGGCCATCTGCGCGGCGCGGACGGGATCGGACTGCGTGTCCTTGCTGATGAACTCCACGCCGTAGCGCTTCCCGCCGACCTCGATGCCTTCGGCCACCGCCTTGCGAACCAAGTCCAGGACATACGGATCGCCCTCGCCGAAAATGCCGATCGGACCCGACTGCGGAGAAACGAAACCGACGCGGATGACGTCGTCGCCCTGCGCGAAGGCCGACCGGACACTCGCCGGTACGGCCAATGCGGCCGTCGCGCCGCCCGCAAGGGTGACGAACCGGCGGCGGTTCAGTTGCAGTCTCTTCTCGGCTCCGGTGCTCATGTGGTCTCCTCCCAGTTAGAGCGTTGGACAGGTCAGTTCAGGTGGTGTCTGAGGAACGCGCCGGCTTCTTCGATCGAAGCCATGCCTTCGTCGAGCATGGGCGCCCAGAGCTGCCAGGAATGGCACATGCCCTCCCACACCTTGAGTTCGACGCACCCGCCCGCATCCGCGATGCGCGCGGCGACCTCCTTCGAGTCGTCAAGCAGGAGTTCCCAGGAACCGACGTGAACGAGGGTCGGCGGCAGGCCCGACAGGTCGGCATGAAGGGGGTTGATGGCCGGCGCCCGGCGATCGCCGCGGCCGATGTAGAGCATATTGAAGAACTCCATGAGCCGGGGCGTCACGAGCGGGGCGTCGGAGGGTGTTCGATGCGACTCGAGTTCGTCGGCGAGGTCGAGGGCGGGCGACATCAGCATCAGCGCGGCGGGAACCGGCAAGCCCGCGTCGCGCGCCCGGATCGCTGCGCCGATGGCGAGATTGCCGCCGGCCGAATCGCCGCAGAGTGCTATCCGCGAGGCCGGACGGCCCTCCCCGAGCGCCCAGCGATAGACCGCGAAGGCATCCTCATGGGCGGTCGGCGCCGGATGCTCGGGAGCGAGCCGGTAATCGGCCGCCAGCACCATGCAACCGCTTGCCCGCGCGAGATGGGACGCAACCACACGATGCGACCGCGACGAGCCGAAGACGAAACCGCCGCCATGGAAATAGACGATCAGCCGGCTGTCGTCGGAGCCGGGGAGGCGAATGAGGTCGCCGCCTGCCGGACCGCTGCCCACGCGCTCGACGATCGCGCCGTCGGCAACGGGCGTCCGTTCGTTGATCGCCTCGAACCACGCGCGCATTCCCCGGGGGTCCCCCTCGGGCGGCGGAAACTGTGCGCTCAGTTGAAGCATGAGGTCGAGTTGTTCCTTGGACATGCTTTCTTCCCTGCCCGCAGAGCTCAGACGTATGTGGCGGCGAGGCCGCCATCGATCGGCAGATTGACGCCGTTGATCCAGCGCGCCGCATCGGAGCACAGGAACAGAACGGCCGGCGCGATCTCGTCGCCGTAGGCCGGTCGCTTCATGCGGCCGGCATCGGCCTCGACGCGTTCCCGACCGAGCATGGTGACGAAGTCGCCGAGGATCGGGGTGAAGACCGGCCCCGGCGCCACGCAGTTCATTCGCAATTCGCGCTGCATGAACAGTTCGTGCGAGCGCTGGAAGGTCCAAACGATGAGCGCTTCCTTGAAGAATTGGTAGCAGGTCTCCTGCGGCACCGGATTCGCGGCGAGCCAGTCGAGCCCGGCGGCGAAGCCGACGGTCGCCGCGAGCTGCTTGTGCGCGTCGCGGCGGGCTGCCCATTCGCCGCCGAGGATCGAGGCGAAATTGACGATCGAGCCTCCGGCGGGCATGCGATCGAGAACCGCCTCCGTCAGGTGGCGCAGGCCGAGATAGTTCACGCGGGCGACGATGTCGCGATCGACAGTGCCGGGAACGCCGGCCGCGTTGACGAGCGCATCGAAGCGCTCCGGCAGCTCGCGCACGGCAGCATCGATGGCGTCCGGCCGCGACAGGTCGGCCTTCACGAAGCCGTCGAGGCTCAGCATCGGGTCGTTGCGGTCGAGACCGACGACGGTCGCGCCGTGGAAGCGGGCGAGGCGCACGACCTCAGCCCCGATGCCCGAGGAGGCACCGGTGACGACAATGGTTTTCCTGGAGAGATTCATCGACAAAATTCCATGACTTGTTTCGCGGAAAGAAGGCACGGGCAGCCTGGAAACGCCCTGCCCCCGGGGGGAGGGTCGCGCCTCAGAACGGATAGGGCGTCGCCTGGTCCTTGACCGATACCCAGACCCATTGGGTGAACTCCTCCCAGATCGCCGGTCCCGAAATCCGGCTGCCGTTGCCTGAGCGGCCACGCCCCCCGAAAGGCGCGTACGGGCCGCCGTTCACCGTCTGGTCGTTGATGTGCAGATGGCCGACCATCAGCCGGTCGCCGATCGCCTGGGCGCGCCCGACCGACGACGAGATGACGCCGGCCGCCAACCCGTATTCGGACAGGTTGGCGAGTTCCACGGCCTCGTCGTCACTGGCGAACGAGGCGACGCAGGCGACCGGACCGAAAATTTCCTCGGCGAAGGCGCGCATGCCGGGGCGGACGCCGGCGAGCACCGTTGCCGGGTAGAAACGTCCGTTCGGGCGACCACCCGCAAGAAGCCGGGCGCCCTTCTCGACCGCGTCCTCCACGATTGCCTGGATCTTTGCGACCTGATGATCGGAAATGATCGGCCCGAGCGCGACCTGGCCGGTCGACGGGTCGCCGGCCGGAAGGTGCGCGGCCTTTGCGGCGAGCAACTCGGCGATCTCCTCCGCGATGCTCTCGTGAGCCAGCACCAGCCCGGTCGACATGCAGATCTGACCCTGATGGAGGAAGGCGCCCCACGCCGCGTTGGACGCCGCGACCGCCACGTCGGCATCGTCGAGAATGATGAGCGCGTTCTTGCCGCCGAGCTCGAGCTGCACCTTCTTCAGATGCCGGCCGGCGATTTCGCCGACCTTCGAGCCGCCGGCCGCAGAGCCGGTGAAAGAGATCATGGCAATGTTCGGATCGGCACACATCGCCTCGCCCGCCGCCGCGTCGCCGGGCAGGATATGCAGCACACCTTCCGGCAGCCCCGCCTCCTCGAAGATCCGCGCGATGATGATGCCGCCCGAGATCGACGTACGCGGATCGGGCTTGTGGACGACGGTATTGCCGGTGGCGAGAGCCGCCGCAATGGCGCGGATGGAGAGTACCAGCGGAAAGTTGAACGGCGAGATGACGCCGACGACGCCGTGCGCCACCCGCTTGGCATGGTTGCGCCGCCCGGCGTCCATCGACGGCAGCATCAGCCCGTTGGGCTCGATCGCAGCGGCAGCCGCGTGGCGCAGGAATCCGGCGCTGTGCTCGATCTCGATGCCGGCCTTGGGCTGGATCGAACCGGATTCGCGCATGATCCAGCCGATCAGTTCTTCCGCGTTGCGCTCGAGGATGTCGGCCGCCCTGCTGAGGATCGCGGCGCGTTCCGACGGCAGCTTCGCCGCCCAAGCCGGCTGCGCACGACGCGCCGCCGCCGCCGCCGCGGCAACGTCGGCCGGGCCGGCCAAGCCGACCGAGGCCAGGATGGCGTCGGTTGCGGGATCGGCGATCTCGATCAGGCCGCCTTCGGTTGCCCGCCAGCCCCCGAGGAAAGCCTTGCCCTGCCAGCGGCCGATATCGATGAAGCTGTGAACGTTCATTGTGATGCTCCTCCAGTCGGTTTGTTCGACCAGGCGCGAATTGCGGGTGCAGGAGGAGATCGATGCCCTGCAGGCAGAGCTTCGCCGGTGCCACCGCCGCGCCCTTTGCGGCGCCGGCGAGCCTTTGCAGCACGAAACCCGTCATCCTCCCTCACCCGGTTTTCGGCCGGGCATGACATTGGCGCTTGCAGGTCGCGTGCCAGTTTCGCGCATCATCCGGAGGCCGACCCGACGGATCCGGAAAAAATGTATAATTTTCAATGTTTTAATGGTCAGACTTCGGCGCGACCACAGGCTGGATCACGTCGCTGGGACGACCCTTTAAATTGTTATGTTTCATGACATAATTGATTACGGGTAGAACATTCATCATTTGATGAAAGGTGGAGGAGGCGATGAAGCAGAAGGAGGCGCGCATCTCGCTCGCCGAGGCCTCGCAGCGGACCTCGCGCATCCTGTCGCGCGGAGCGAGCAGCGAACTGGAGACCGGCGCGGCCCCGACTTTCGCCGACCTTGCCGAGGCGTTGCACTTCGCGCTCGGGGACGGCCGCATCTGGCTGAACGACCAGCGCATGGTCCTGATGCAGGCGTTGGTCCTTGGACGGCTGCGAGCCGAGATTATCGACGCCTTCGGCATCGAAAAGGCGCGCGCCATCTTCATGCGCGTCGGCTACACGCAGGGAGCGCGTGACGCCGAACTGATCCAGAAACGCTTTCCCCAGGAGGATCTGACGCACGCCTTCGCCGCGGGTCCGCGCGTGCACACGCTCGAAGGCTTCGTGAAGGTGACCACCAAGCATTTCGAGTTCGACAGCGAGAAGGGCACCTATTTCGGCGAGTTCCACTGGCACGATTCATCCGAAGCCGCAGAGCATATCGCCAGCTACGGTGTGGCCAGCGAACCGGTGTGCTGGCTCCAGTGCGGCTACCCTTCGGGCTACACCACGAAGCTCTTCGGCAAGCCTGTGATCTTCCGCGAGGTCGAATGCGCCGGCATGGGGGCGCCGCGATGCGTGGTCGTCGGCCAGCATGCCGAAGCCTGGGGGAAAGACGCCCCCGAGCGTGCCTGGTTCGGTCTCGAGTGGAAGGGCGGGCGAAGCAGTTCGGCGGCGCGGCGCGCGCCCGCGCCGCAACCTGACCGGCCGTCCGGGGCAGCGGTCGCCGGCGACACGGTCGCCGTCGGAGTCTCGACGGCATTCATGCGCACCCGCCATCTCCTCGAGAAGGTTGCCGCCACCGACGCCACGGCGCTGTTCACCGGCGAATCGGGTGTGGGCAAGGAACTTTTCTCCCGCCAGCTCCATGCGCTCGGGCGGCGCAGCGCCGGACCGTTCGTCGCCATCAATTGCGCGGCTATCCCCGAGAATCTCGTCGAATCCGAGTTGTTCGGCGTCGAGAAAGGCGCGTTCACCGGCGCGACGGCATCACGGCCGGGGTATTTCGAGCGCGCATCGGGCGGAACGCTCTTCCTCGACGAGATCTCCTCGCTGGCCTATTCGGCGCAGGGCAAGGTGCTGCGTGCGCTTCAGGAGCGGACGATCGAGCGCGTCGGCGGCCAGCGATCGATCCCGGTCGATGCGCGCGTCGTGGCGGCGTCGAACGTCGACCTCGCCGCCGAGGTCGCGGCCGGACGCTTCCGCAGCGACCTCTACTTCCGGCTCTGCGTCTTTCCGATCGCCATCCCGCCGCTGCGCGAACGGCGCGACGATATCCCCCTGCTCATGGCTCATTTCCTGCGCTTCTACTGCCAGAGGCATGGCCGATCGCTCAACGGTTTCACCCGGCGCGCGACCGACGCCCTGCTGAAATATGACTACCCCGGCAACATCCGCGAACTGCAGAACCTGATTGAGCGCGGCGTCGTGTATGCGGATGACGGAGGGCAGGTCGACATCAACCACCTGTTCAGCGGATCGGAACTCTTGCCGCCCTTTTCGGTAAGCGTCGACCTGGACGGCAGACTTGGCGCGAAGCCGTTCGACGGCGCTGCCGCGAGAGCGGCGCGCGTCACCGATCCGGTTTCCGCAACACAGGAGCCGCTGCGCCGCTTCGCCGATGTCGAGCGCGAGAGCTACGAGCGGGCGCTCGCCGCCGCGGGCGGCAGCGTGTCGGGGGCCGCACGCATCCTCGGCATCACCCGCGCACAGCTCGACTACCGCCTGCGCCGGCTGGGTATGGCAAGATCCGGGCACGTTTGAACATGTGCGGGCCTCCGCCCCGTGACCGGACGGGCGGAGGTGCGGGGCGGAACGCATGCGCGCGAAGGAGGAGTCGGGCTCCCGACTTGGTCCTCGGCTCTTCAAGGGACCAGACGATACAGGAGGCCCGCCAGGGCGGCGCCGGCAAGAACCCAGCCCGGCGACAGCGTGAACCGGAAAACGGCGAGTGCGGCAGCGGCCGTCAGCGCTAATGCCGCCCAGTCGACGCTCGCCAGGACCGGAAGGTCGAGCGTCATGCCGAGAAAATCGCTCATGACTACGGTCCTGAACAGAACGTGCAGCGCAAACCAGATCGCGAGGTTCAGGATCACGCCGACGACTGCCGCAGTAATCGCCGAAAGCGCGCCGGAGAGGGCTGCGTTGTCGCGCAGCCGCTCGATGAAGGGCGCACCGAGGAATATCCACAGGAAGCAGGGCACGAAGGTCACCCAGGTGGTGAAAACAGCGCCGAGCGTGGCCGCCAGCATGGGGTCGAGCGACCCGGGCGAACGATAGGCGCCGAGAAATCCCACGAACTGGACGACCATGATCAGGGGACCTGGCGTCGTTTCGGCCATGCCCAGTCCATCCAGCATCTCGCCTGGTTGCAGCCATCCGTAGTTCTCGACCGCCTGCTGCGCGACATAGGCCAGCACCGCATAGGCGCCGCCGAAGGTGACGATCGCCATCTGGCTGAAGAACAGACCGATGCGGGAGAAGACGTTGTGCCAACCGAGGATGAAAACGACCGCGACGACCGGGACCAGCCACAGCAAGAGAAAGACCGCCGAGATACGAAACGACCAGCCGACACTCGGTCTCGCATGCGCCGGTATCCCCTCACCCAGTGCTGACTCGGCATCGGACCGGGCTGCACCGGCGCCATGTCCGCCGCCGACACCGAATGCCGAAAGATCCGAGCGGCCGCCGAGATAGCCGACGATGCCTGCCGCGAGAATGATCAGCGGAAACGGCGCTCCGAAAAAGAAAATCATGACGAATGAGGCCACTGCGATGGCCTTCATCTCATAGTTCCTGAGGGCGCGTCTTCCGATACGCTGAACCGCGTGCAGAACGATGGCGAGCACAGCTGCCTTGAGCCCGAAGAACAGGCCCTCGACGAGCGGCGCATTGCCGAAGAGGACGTAGACGTAGCTGAGGGCCAGGATCGACAGGAAGCCGGGCAGGACGAACAGCGCCCCCGCGACGAGGCCGCCCTTCGTGCGATGGAGAAGCCAGCCGATATAGATGGCGAGCTGCTGCGCTTCCGGTCCCGGCAGCAGCATGCAGTAGTTGAGCGCATGCAGGAACCGGTGCTCGCCGATCCAGCGTTTCTCCTCGACCAGGATGCGGTGCATGACAGCGATCTGGCCCGCGGGTCCGCCGAAGGACAGGGCCGCGACACGTGCCCACGCGCGCACCGCCTCGCCGAAGGGAATGCCGTGGTCCAGATCCCCCCAACCGGCCGTCCGGCGCCCGGGGGTCCCGCTCATGGCCTATTTCCCCTCTTGGCCGAGGGCCAGTCGTGCGTCTCCCCCGTCACCTCATGAGCCCGACGGCAGCAGGCGTCGTAGACCGTCATCGCGGCGCCGAGCGGGGTGAAATCATACGAGTACGTGGGTGACAGCCGGCGCGACGCGGCAGGCGGTCCGGCCGCCTCCGCTTCCAGGTCTCGGTGCGCCGGGTCGGCGGCCCGAACGATCCGTGCCAGCCGACGAGACGGCTCGGTCGTCAGGCCGAATTCCTCGGCCACGAGATCGACAGTGCAGAGTTCGCCGCGATGGCGCCGGAAGACGTTCCGGCTGTATTTCCGGACTTTCCGGCAGATGACGGTCACGGCAATCGTGGGGACGATCGCGCCCCGACCGGACCCCGAATCATGAGGCCTCCGTGCCGATTCGGGCAGCAGCCTCGAATCGGCCGCAAGATCGTCGTCCATCCGCCCATCGGCCAGACCCGGGCAGCCGGGCGTCGCGCGGAGGCGCGAGAGCTTCTCGATCGATGTCGTTGCGGGAGATGGCATGGCGCGTCCTGCGTTGCCGGGTTGCCGGACGCGATTCTGTGGCCGGAGCCTCATGGGAGACCGCGATCCCCCTCAGGACCTTGTCGTGCAGCGCAGGTTCCTGTCAAGGGCGCCGGCGGACCGCTTGATTTGCCGCCGGGACTGTCATGCCGAAAAAGCCAGCGTGGCGGCGGCGAGCACGACATAACGCGCCGTCTTGGCGATCGTGACCAGGACGACGAAGCTCCAGAGCGGCTCGCGAAGAACCCCTGCCGCGACTGTCAGCGCGTCGCCACCGAACGGCGCCCATGAAAGCAGCAGGCTCCATCGTCCCCACTTTCGATACCATACGGTCGCCCTTTCGAGCGCAGATGGGCCGACCGGGAACCACTTCCGTTCGCGAAAGCGCTCGACACCGCGCCCGAACGCCCAGTTGACGACGGCGCCAAGCACATTGCCGAGGCTGGCCACGGCGACGAGCTGTACGGGCGGATGCGTCCCGGCGATCAGGAGGCCGACCAGAGCCGCCTCCGATTGGGCCGGAAGGACCGTCGCTGCGACGAAAGCGATCGCCAGCAGGCCGCCCAGAGCCCCCAGTCCGTCGAGCCAGGAAGTACACGCGGGTGAACAGGCTTCAACGAACATGGAGTTCGAAAGCCATCGGACGGAATGCGGTGGTCACCAGACTTTTCCGCGCACATCCGCTCGCCCGCGCCGGCGGAAGATGGCGACAGGCGCGATTATTCGGGGCTGAAATCATGCCTGTCGGCCTCCGCCGACCAGCACGGGATTTCACCAAACGCGCGCGGTCAGTCCGATCCACAGGTACGTCCATATCGGCGGGTGGTACCATTGTTGCGATAACCCTAAGGCCGGAAGCGTATCCATCCGGCCGGCAAGCACATCCTCCACCACGTTCACGCAAGCGCTACGCGAGGCTGCCGCAAGCGTATAGGCATAGGTGATGATCGAGTCCCCCGGTTCTGGCCGGCATCGCACCTGGCGCAGAACCGGACCCGTATCAATCCCTTCGTCGACCATGTGGATTGTGCTGCCGAACTGGTCCGGCTCGCCCCTGGCGAGAGCCCAGTATCCGCCGTTCATGCCGCGGTACTTGGGGGTGATACCGGCATGATAGTTGATCACCGGACAGGGCATCCGACTTAGGGTTCTTTTCGCCATCAGCCTGCACCCGGCAAGGAAGATGAGATCGGGCTTCAAGTCGGCGATGGCCAGGACGAACTCGTCCGAATTCACCGAAGGGACCGCAATCGTCCTTTGCACCCGTGGCGGCTCGACCTCGAGGCGCTGCCGCCTGACGTAGCGCCGTATGCGGGGGCCGAGGACGACCTTGCCAAGTCGGATAATGGCCATCGTTCCCAACTGGCCCACTGCATTCAGCCAGCCCAGCTTCCGGGCCCGCCGTTGAAGAAGTCGCCATTTGCTTTCGGGTTCCTCCTCGACCAGCGCGAGGGCGTCGCCGAATCGGGCTGCCAACGCGTTCGCAATGATCCAGGGGTGATGGCCCCCGGCGGTCACGAAGCAGATGATCGGCGATTTGGTCATGCGGCGAAGGAGCAGGATCCGGTGGTGCGATGACGAGGGGAATTCCCTCGTTGTCGGCGATCATCGGCTATTTAGGCCATTTCGTCGACCGGACCACGCCCGTCGCGCGGTCGCCGCCCCGCCGCTTCGCCGGGACGATCGGATTCCGATTCTGTGCCGGTATTGGTTAGGGTCAAGGATCGCCTGGCCGCTGCCTCGAAAGGCGACCGACGCCGCCCGGATTCTACACGACACCCCCGCGGGCGCTGGCATCGTCCAGAAGGGCGAGCAATCCCTTCAGCAAGGCGGTCGGATCCGGCGGGCACCCGGGGATGTGCAGATCCACCGGAACGACGGCATCGACTCCCCCGGCAACGGCATAGATGCCGGCAAAGCAACCGCCATCCCGGGCGCAGTCGCCGACCGCCACGACGAACTTCGGGTCGGGTGTCGCATCATAGGTCCGGCGCAGGGCCTCGGCCATGTTCCGCGTCACGGGGCCGGTGACCATGAGAACATCGGCATGGCGCGGCGACGCGACGAAATGCAGGCCGAATCGCTCCAGGTCGTAGAACGGGTTGGAAAGCGCGTGGATTTCCAGTTCGCAGCCGTTACACGATCCCGCGTCGACCTGCCGGATCGACAGGCTTCGGCCAAGCTTCTGTCGGGATGCGTCCGCCAGCGCCCGGCCCAGTTCCTCACGCATCGCATCTTCGGGGACGGGCGGCGTTTCGGTGAGCGGCCGGCGCGTCAGGCCTTCGAGCAGGAACCTGCGCATTGATCCCTCCTCAGAGATCGTGCCCCGAATAGGAGCAGTTGAAGGATTTGTTGCAGAGCGGGAAATCCGCGATGATGTTGCCCTCGACGGCCGCTTCGAGTAGCGGCCACTGGAACCAGGACGGATCGCGCATGTGACAGCGGCGGATGGTGCCGTCCGCCTCGACCGAGAGCCAGACCAGTATGTCGCCGCGGAAGCCCTCGACGAGGCCCAGCCCCTCGCCCGGTTTGCCCGTCGGGCGGACGGGCGCGAGGATATCGCCTTTCGGCATCATGTTCAGCAGTTGCGAGATCAGCGCGCAGCTCTTTTGGACCTCGAGGATGCGAATCCAGACGCGGGCGTTCACGTCGCCATCGTCGCGTACCGGAACGTCGAAGGCGAGCATGTCATATGGAGAGTAGCGAAGATCGCGCCGGGCGTCGAAATCGCGACCCGAAGCGCGGCCCACATAGCCGCCGGCGCCGAAGCGCCGCACCAGTCCGGAACCGACGCGGCCGGTAGCCACAGTCCGGTCGAGGAGCGAGGCCGTGTTGTCGTAGAGTTCCACGAGGAGCGGAAAGCGGTCGCCAATTTCCTCGAGCAGGGCGCGAATCTGCGCCTCGCCGTCCCTGTCGAGGTCGCTCGTCACACCCCCCGGCACGATCCGGTCGCGCATGAACCGGTGGCCGAAGGCCGTCTGCGCAGCGCGCAGGACTTTTTCCCGCAGGACGCTCGTCTGCGCCAGCATCATCGCGAACGCGGCATCGTTGCAGATCGCACCGATGTCGCCGAGGTGATTGGCGAGGCGCTCGAGTTCCGCCATCACGCCGCGCAGCCAGAAGGCTCGCTGGGGAACCTTCGCGCCGAGCGCCGCCTCCGCCGCCTGCGCGAAGGCCGTGGCATAGGCGACCGTGCTGTCTCCCGAGGTGCGTCCCGCCAGCGCGGCGCCGCGTTCGAGCGTGGCGCCCTGCATCAGCCTGTCGATCCCCTTGTGGACGTAGCCGAGGCGCTCCTCGAGCCGCACGACCGTCTCGCCCTGGGCCGTGAAACGGAAGTGCCCCGGCTCGATGATGCCGGCGTGGACCGGCCCCACCGGCACCTGATGAAGGCTCTCGCCCTCGACCGGCAGGAAGCTGTACGGAACGGTGCCCGCGTGCGGACGCGAAGCCCCGAGCGGTTGCGAGATCTCCCAGCGGCCGTGATCAAGCCATGGTCGGGCGTCCGGAGCATCCTCCACGGTAAGGCCAAAGAGGTCCGCGGCCGCCCGCTCGAGCCGCTGGGCCGGCGCATGATGACGGCCGACCGAAGGGAAACCGCCCTTGGCCGGTGCAAGCCGGGCCACGGCCACCCGGCGCGCCTCGGCGTCGTGCAGAGCCATGCACACGGCTTCCGGTTCGCCCCATAGGCTGAGAAGCGTCATCCTGCCCTCGCCGAGCGCCTCGGCGATCGATGACCAGCCGCTGCGGGTGACGGACGAAACGGGAAAGGGGGCAGCACGGAAATCGCGAGAGCGGGTCCAGGCAAGCTCGGGCAACTTTGTCATGTCGACGTCATCCCAGCAGCGCCGCGACCGAGCGGAACCAGTCCACCATCGCCTGCGGCATGTGGAGGCCGATCATCAGAACCAGCGCCATGTGAAGCCAGAATGGCGCGAGCGAACCGTGCATCGGCGCATCCTTGCCGGTCGGTTCGCCGAAGGCGAAGCCGATCAAGCGCAGGAGCAAGGCCGCGAAGGCGAGCAGCAGCCCGAGAACGAGCACGAGCGTCAACAGCGGCATCCGGCTGAAACTCGAGGTGACCACGAGAAACTCGGTCATGAACACCCCGGAAGGCGGCATTCCGGCGATCGACAGGATCGCGAGCACCAGGCCCCAGCCGAGCGCCGGATGGCTCTGCGTCAGGCCGCGGATCTCGGCGATCTTCTGCGTGCCCTTGATCTGGGCAATGCTGCCGACGGCGAAGAAGATCGCGGATTTGGTCAGGCTGTGCATGACCATGTGCAGAAGTCCCGCGAAATTGGCCAGCGGTCCGCCCATGCCGAAGGCGAAGACGATGATGCCCATGTGCTCGATCGAGGAATAGGCGAAGAGTCGCTTGATGTCGCGCCGGCGGTAGAGCATCAGCGCCGCAAAGACGAGCGACAGGAGCCCCAGGCCCACCATCAGCGGACCCGGCGCGATGGCAGCTTCGTTCGCCGCCATGAGCAGCTTGAAGCGCAGGACCGCGTAGAGCGCGACGTTCAGGAGGAGGCCCGAGAGCACCGCGGAGATCGGTGTCGGGCCCTCCGCGTGGGCGTCGGGCAGCCAGGCATGGAACGGTGCGAGGCCCACCTTTGTGCCGTAGCCGACCAGCAGGAAAACGAAGGCCACGTTGAGGATCGCCGGATCGAAACGATCCGCTGCGGTGATGAGGTTGGTCCAGGTCATCGACGGCTGCCCCTCGCCGAGCACGGGCTGGGCGGCCATGTAGACGAGGATCGTGCCGAACAGGGCCAGAGCGATGCCGACCGATCCCAGGATGAAGTATTTCCATGCGGCCTCCAGCGCCTCGTGGGTGCGATAGAGGCCGACCATCAGGACGGTCGACAGGGTGGCAAGCTCGATCGCCACCCACATCAGGCCGATGTTGTTGCTGACGAGCGCCAGGTTCATTCCGAACATCATCAGCTGGTACATGGCGTGATAGAAGCGCAGGTTCGCCGGCGTCAGGCGCCCGATCTCCAGTTCGTGTCCGATATAGCTCGCCGAGAAGAAGGCCGCCGTGAAACCGACGAAGGTATTCAGGACGATGAAGACGATGTTGAGGTCGTCGATATGCAGGTATTCGCCGGGTTCCGGCCGTTCGAGGACGAGCAGTGACGCTGCCGCAACGAAGGTCAGGAAACTCGCGGCGACATTGCCCCACGCCGTGGCGCGATAGCCGGGTACCAGCGCCAGTGTGGCAGCCGCCACAGCGGGTAAAGCAAGTACGGCGCCGAGCGCGTCCGCGGCGGTCATCTGCGCTCACCCCGGAAATGGTCCAGCGCCTCGATATCGACGGAATCGAAACGCTCGCGGATACGGAAGAGGAATACGCCGATGACGATCATGGCGATGAGGACGGAGAAGGCGACGCTGATCTCGACGACGAAGGGCATGCCCTGCGCCCCGGTTGCGGCCAGGATCAGCCCGTTTTCCAGCGACATGAAGCCGACCACCTGGCTGACTGCGTTGCGCCGCGTCACCATCATCAGCATGCCCAGCAGGATCACGGAAAGCGCGAAGGCCAGATCCTCGCGTGCAAGGGCGTTCTCGGCCGCCGCGGTCAGTTGCAGCATCAGCAGGATGGAGAGCGCCACGAGTCCCATGCCCGCGAGCATCGTCGGCACGACGCCGACGACGGTTTCCACGTCGCGGTGAATTCCCAGGCGCCGGACCATCCGGTGTAACGCCCAGGGCACGATCACCGCCTTGAAGACCAGAGCTATGGCCGCCGAGGCGTAGAGATGGTGGGCGCCCTGTATGTAGGCCTGCCAGGCGACCGCCATGGCCAGAAGTAGCGCCTGCAGCGCGAAAACGTTGAGAAGCGCGAAGATCCGGTCCTGGTAGATCAGCATGAAACTGACCAGGACAAGGCTGCCGGCCAGAAGATGGGCGATATCGAAGGCGTAGTCGTGCATCCTACAGGCTCCGCGACACGAACAGCAGCAGCGTACCCAACAGCCCCAGCATCAGGGCCGCGCCAAGCAGGTCGGGCACACGGAAGACGCGCATCTTGGCGATCGAAGTTTCGAAGACCGCGAGGAGGATGCCTCCCGCCGCAAGCTTGCCGAGGAAGAACGCAAAACCGGCCAGCAGTTCGCTCGGACCGGAATCGTTGGGAGCGATCCCCCAAGGCGCGAAGATGCAACCGATCAGGGCAACGTAGAGAAGCAGCTTGAGCATGGCCGCCAGTTCGATCATTGCCAGGTGCCGGCCCGAATACTCGAGCACCATCGCCTCGTGGACCATCGTCAGTTCGAGGTGGGTCGACGGGTTGTCGACCGGGATGCGCGCATTCTCCGCGATGGCGACGATGATCAGCGCAATCAGCGCCATGCCGAGCGATACGCGGATGCCGACTTCGCCCGACGCCATGAATTCGACCACATAGCTCAGCTGCGTCGTTCCGGCGACCAGCGCCACCGAGAACATGGTCAGGAGCATCGCCGGTTCGGCGATGGCGCCGATCATCATCTCGCGGGAGGATCCGATGCCGCCGAAAGAGGTGCCGATGTCCATTCCGGCCAGCGCCAGGAAGAAACGCACGCTGCCCAGGAGGGCGACGATGGCGATCAGGTCGGCCGTCCAGCTGAACTGCAGGCCGATGGCGAAGGTCGGAACCAGCGCGGCTGCAACCCAGGTCGCGGCGAAAATCATGTAGGGGGAGACGCGGAACAGCCATGAGGCGTTTTCGGCAAGCACGACCTCCTTCCTGAGCAGCCGCACGAGGTCGCGATAGGGTTGCACGATCGGCGCGCCGCGACGGCGCGTCAGCCGCGCCTTGACCTTCCTCACAAGCCCGGTGAGCCCCGGCGCCAGCGCCAGGACGACCATCATCTGCACGCCCTGCAGCATCAGGTTCCAGATCAGTTCCATAGCGCCAACCCGACAAGCAGCAGGATCAGAGACGCAAAGACCAGGCCGAGATACCTCCGGATGGTCAGGAACTGCAGCCCGTTGAGCCTTGTCGTCGCACCGATCACGGCGGCGGCGACCGGCAGATAAAGGCGGGACCACGCGAGGTCCTCGACCCCGGCCGAATGGCGTGCCGGCCCCATGTCGCCGGGACGAGGCATGAGGACCGTCTCGTGCGCGGCGAGCACCGACGCCATGACCCTCCTGATCGGCTGGGCGACGCTGCCTCCGCCGTATTGGGTGATCGGATCGGCGTTCGGGAAGCCGCAGTCCCAGGCGGGACCGCGGCGCAGCCGTTGCGAGGCGAGGCGATGCACCAGCCATGCCACCGCGCTCCCCGTCACGGCCACGAACACCATGACGAGGAAGCCGGAATAGCTGCTGCGCACGTCCGCCACCGGCACGAGTGTCAGCCAGGCGTTGCCGCCCTGCGGAGCAATCCGCGCTCCGACCACGAGATCGGCCGCCGGCGCCAGGAGGTCGACCAGGTACCCGGGCAGGATGCCTGCCAGGACGCAGAGCAATGCCATTCCCGCCATGGCGCCGAGCGACCAGCGATCGGTCTCGGTGGCTGCGGCCACGTCGCCGCTGCGCGCCCTTCCAAGGAACGCGACGCCGTAGAACCTGACGAAACAGGCCGCAGCCAGTGCCGCCGCCAATGCCAGCAGGCCGCCCGCGGCAGGCACCATGAACTGCAAGGCCGGTTGCGGCAGCCGCGGACTTTGCAGAACGGTCTGGAACAGGAGCCACTCCGAAACGAAGCCGTTGAGGGGCGGCAGCGCCGAGATCGCCGTCACGCCGACGAGCGCGAGAAAGGACGTCGCCGGCATTCGGTGGATCAAGCCGCCGAGACCATCGAGGTCCTTTCGTCCCGTCGCGTTCAGCACGGCGCCCATGACCATGAACAGCAGGCTCTTGAACATCATGTGGTTCACCGCATGCAGAAGTGCCGCGGTCATGGCCAGAGCGGCCATGGCTTGCATGCCGTTTGCCCTGAAGGCGAGCGCCAGACCGAGGGCCGTGAAGATCACGCCGATGTTCTCGATCGTCGAAAAGGCGAGGATGCGCTTGCCGTCACCGTCCATGATGGCGAAGAGTATCCCCATCACCGCGGTGCCGACGCCGATCACGATGATGATCGGGCTCATCCACCAGTCGACAGGCCCGACGAGGTCGAAGCAGACCCGGATGAAGCCGTAAACCGCGACCTTGGTCATCACGCCGCTCATCAGCGCCGAGACATGACTCGGCGCGGCGGGGTGCGCGACCGGCAACCAGACATGGAGAGGGACAAGACCGGCCTTCGACCCGGCCCCGATTACCATAAGCCCCAAAACCAGCGCCGCGATGCCGGGAGTGCGTTCGACCGCGCGGATCGCCGCAAACTCGTAGCCGCCCTGTGCCCCGGCCATCAGCCCGAAGGCAAGCAGCAGCACCATGGTGCCGAACGCGGCCATGACGAGGTAGAGATAGCCCGCCGACCGGCTTCCTTCGTCCCGGTGGTGCGCCAGCACCAGCGCCCAGGACAGCAGCGACATGATTTCCCACGACAGAAGGAAGGTGAAGGCGTCTGCGGCCAGTATGACCAGCGTCATCGCGCCGAGGAAGCCCGGAAAGAACGGCAACACCCGCTGCGGCTCGTGTTCGTGACGTCCGTAACCGGCGGCATAGAAGCTTGCGGCCGCACCGCCGGTGCCGAGCAACGCGAGGAAGACGGACGACAGGGCATCCTGCGCGAGGTGCGCTCCCATCCAGGGCAACCCGATCGGCACCGTCAGCGACGTCGTCCCGGCGCGCGTCGCCAGTGCGGCGATTCCGGCCAACGCCTGGACGACACACGCCGCCCCGCTCAACATGTAGATGACCGCCGGCGCCCATCTGCGCCGCGCAGTCGCGACCGCGCCAAGCGACAGCGCCAGAAGGACGGCAGCCGTGGTCGCGGCCGCGGCGACGCCCATGACTAGCGACCCTCTTCCCTGTCGACGCCTTCGGCGGCTTCGGACGGCCGCGCCGACCGCTTCAGCCGTACGCCGCGGCCTCCGCCGCTGCTCACGGCACCGTCGGCGATCAGTTCGACGCCGGCGCGTTCGATCGCTTCCACGACGCGCGTCAGGCTTTCGACCACCCCTCGCACGGTCCCTTCGCTCGCCTCCATCCTCTGGATGGTCGGCACCGACAGTCCGGCGATCGCCGCGAGTTCCTTCTGGTCGAGGCCGAGCAGCGCCCGCGCAGCCCGCATTTGTGATCCCGTGATCATGCCAAATTCGATCCTGACCCGCAATTCTGATCAATAATATATCTTTCTGACGATTTCTAGAGGCAGTATTCCAGCTTTTTACATGTCTTTGGTGCAACCCGGTCGAGGCGGCGCACACCGCAGCAGCGGCAATACGATGCCGTTTGACCATGGGAGGCGTTCCGCATGGCAGCGCCGCAACGATTGGGCGCAAGATGGACGGACGAGCGCGAAGCGTCGGTCTTCGGAATGCCGAATGTTATTTTTATCACATTTATATTGACGAATGTGATATTTGTCACATAGGTTGTTCCAGGTCCTGACGGACCCTCACGAACAGTTCCGGAGGAGGACGAAATGAATTTCTGGACAACATCCCGCGCGCGGCTATCCAGCGCTGCCCTGCGCGGTACGGCGCTGCTGGCGATCGGGCTAGGATCGGCCCTGCCGGCATTCGCCGCCGACGTCATCCGCATCGTTTCGCCGTATCAGACCACCACGCTCGACCCGATGCGTTCGGCCGCCGCCGGCAATATCGAGACCTACGGCCAGCTCTATTCTCGTCTCCTGCGCCGCGATTCCGAGACGGGGGCGCTGGAGCCGGCGCTGGCCGAACGCTGGGACATCTCGGCCGACGGCCTGACTTATACCTTCCATCTGCGCGACGCGCAGTTCTCCGACGGCTCGCCGATTACCGCAGACGACGTAGCCTTCAGCCTAGAGCGGATCCGCAGCGACAAGAGGTCGGCCTATCCGGCGCCTCTGGGCGCAGTGGAGTCGATCGCCGCGGCCGACGCCAAGACCGTCGTTGTCAAACTGAAATCGGCCTTCGCGCCCTTCCTCGGCAATCTGGAAATCTGGAACATGGGCGTCGTATCGAAGGCCCACGTCGAAAAGCAGGGCGAGGAAAGCGCCTTCTCGACGGCGCCCGTGACGTCTGGTCCCTATGCGGTCAAGGAATGGAAGCCGAACGAAAAGCTCGTGCTCGAACCCAACCCCCACTACTGGCGCCAGGGCTACCCGCGGTCGGATGCGAGCGTCGAACTGATCGAGATCGCATCGCCGGAAACGCGCGTCGCCATGCTCAAGGCGGGCGAGGTCGACGTCATGCGGTCGGTGCCGTGGTCGCAGATCGACGACCTGAAGACCGTCGCCAACATCGACATGCGGCTCGAGGCGTCCACCACCATCTACATGACGCTCCTCAATCACGCCAGAGAGCCCTTCTCCAACATGAAGGCTCGCCAGGCCGCCGCTTACGCCATCGACAACAAGGCGCTGGCCAAGGCGATCACGCGCGGCTATGCGGAACCGGCCAACACGACCCTTCCGGGCAGCATCGACTTCCACGACGACGAATATCCCGGCATCCCCTACGATCCCGCCAGGGCAAAGGAACTTCTGGCGGAATCCGGCATGGCCGGCCGCGAGGTGAAAATCCTCGCGACCGCCGGCGCGACCGAGCAGCAGATGGCGCTGCTGCTCCAGGCGCAGTGGCAGGCGATCGGGCTGAAGCCGGTCATCGTCAACGTCGACGGCGGTGCCTGGTGGGATTCCACCGGCAAAGGCGATTACGACGCGGCGGCGAACTGGTGGTACAACGAAACCCCCGACCCGGACCTGGCGGTGCGCTGGGCGGTCTGCGGCTCGTGCGGCTCGAACTCCTACAACACTTTTTACGAGAATCCGAAGGTCGACGAACTAGTCGAGCAGGGAACTGTCGAAACCGATCCTGCAAAGCGCGCGGAGATCTACAAGGAGATCCAGAGGATCACGACAGAGGAAGTCGCGCAAATTCCGCTCTATTATGCTCCGAACGCGGTGGCCTATTCGAGGCGTCTCGCCGGCATCAGACTCACCCCGTCGCTCCAGTGGACACTGGAAGACACGTCGATCGTGAAATGAGACCGGAGGGGCGACGCGCCTTCACCTGGCGCGTCGCCTCTGCCCTGATCGGAGAACCAGCTTGGCCCAACTGCGACTCATAGCGCGGCGCCTGATTCAGCTTGCCGGCGTGATGCTCGGAATCAGCATCGTGACCTTCCTGCTGCTGCATATGGCGCCCGGCGATCCCGCGCGCCTCCTCGCCGGAGAACGCGCGAGTGCCGAAACAATCGCGGCGATCCGCATGCAGTACGGGCTCGATCTGCCGCTGTGGCAGCAGTTCATCACCTATGTCGCGAATCTGCTCGCCGGCGATATCGGCCAGTCGCTGCGCTTTCAACGGCCGGTCAGCGAGCTCATTCAGCAGTTCATGTGGCCGACACTGTTTCTGACCGTCTATGTTGTTTGCCTGGCCGTGCCTCCGGCGGTCGCACTTTCGATCCTGAGCGCCCGCAATCCCGGCGGAACCGCCGACCAGATCGTCCGTCTCGTCGGTATCGCCGGCCTCACCATCCCGGTCTTCTGGCTCGGCATCATGATGTCGCGCTTCTTCGGCGTCAGCCTCGGCTGGTTCCCGGTGTCGGGCTATGGTGTGGGCCTCGCCGGCCACCTTCATCACCTCTTCCTGCCCGCCCTGTCGACGGCCGTCTGGCTGGTGCCGGTCCTGACGCAGAGCCTGCGGGCGGCGCTGATCGAGAAAGCCATGGCCGACTTCGTCACCGCCGCCCGCGCGCAGGGAGCGAGCGAGCGGGAAATATTCTGGCGGACAATTCTGCCCAATTCGGTGCTTCCCACGCTCAACCTGCTCGGCGTCATGGTCGCGTTCCTGATCGGCGGCGCCGTGATCGTGGAGACGGTTTATGCCGTTCCCGGCCTGGGAACCCTGATGATCGGCGCGCTGCTGGGGCGCGACTACTATGTCGTGCAGGGTCTCACGCTGGTCTTTGCGATGTCGACCGTTCTGGTCACGCTCGCCGTCGACCTGCTTGCTGCCTTCATCGATCCCCGCGTCCGGGCATGAGACCACCCATGACCGACGCACCCACAACGCTCGAAAGCCCGCCGCCCGCAAGACGCACGACGGTCTCGATGATGGTCGCGACCGCCATCCTCGGCGGATGGCTGTGCATTGCGCTGGCCGCCCCGCTGATCGCGCCCTACGATCCGGACGCGGTCGACATCATGAACATGCTGTCGCCGCCGGGTGCGGCGCATTGGTTCGGCACCGACCAGGTCGGCCGCGACGTCTTCTCCCGCGTCCTCTACGCGAGTCGGGTCGACCTGTTCCTGTGCGTGGTCGGCGTCTTGCCGCCGCTGCTGATCGGAACGACCGTCGGCTTGCTCAGCGGCTATTTCGGCGGCGTGGTCGACAACCTGTTCATGCGTATCTACGATCTGACCGTCGCCTTTCCCTTCTTCGTCCTCGTGCTGGCGATCGTGGGCGTGCTCGGCCCCGGCCTGCTCAATTTCGTCCTCGCGCTCACGCTCGTCGGCTGGGTGAGTTATGCCCGGCTGGTGCGGGCCGAAGTCTTGACGATCCGCGAAAGCGAATATGTCCAGGCGGCCCAGTGCCTTGGCTATCGGCCGGCCGCGATCGTGACCCGCCACGTCCTGCCCAACGCCATCGGTCCCATCATCGCCTATGCCGTCAACGACGCCGTCCTGGTGATGCTGGCCGGCGCGAGTTTCGGCTTCCTCGGCATGGGCGCGCAGCCGCCTGTCGCCGAATGGGGCGTCATGATCGCCGACGGACAGGCCTTCGTGCAGCAGGCTTGGTGGATCTGCCTGTTTCCAGGCCTGGCAGCGATCTCGCTCGGCCTCGGATTCGCCTTCCTGGGCGACGGTCTCGGACAGATACAACGCAGGCAGGCCGCGGCATGAACCGGACAGAAGCGGTCACGCGACCACTGCTCGAGGTCGAAGACCTCACCGTCGGTTTCGGCGGCTTCGCGGCCGTCAGGGGCGTGTCGTTCCACGTTCAACCGGGCGAGATCCTCGGCATCGTCGGCGAGAGCGGCTCGGGCAAGTCCGTCACCTGCCGCGCCGCAATGGGGCTGTTGCCCGGCACGGCCCGCGCCGGCGGCAGGGTCCGGCTGGAAGGGCGCGACCTGCTGACCCTCGGCGACGCCGATTGGCGTGCCATCCGAGGCCGCGAAATCGGCATGATCTTTCAGAACCCCGCCTCCCATCTCGATCCGTTGCGCCGCATCGGCAGCCAGATTGCCGCGCCCATCGTTCGCCACCTCGGCGTCGGCCGCCGTGAGGCGATGCGCCGCGCAGTCCGCCTCCTCGACGACGTAGGCATCCGCGATCCCGAAAGGAGCGCCCGCGCCTATCCGCACGAGTTCTCCGGCGGCATGAAACAGCGCGCCATGATCGCGACCGCCATCGGCTGCGGCCCGAAACTCCTCATCGCCGACGAACCGACCACCGCGCTCGACGTCACCGTCCAGGCCCGCATTCTCAGGCTGCTCAAGGATTTGAACCGCGAGCGCGGGCTGGCGATCATCCTCATCTCGCACGATCTCGGGGTCGTTGCCGACATCTGTTCGCGTGTGGTCGTGATGCGCAACGGCGAGGTGGTCGAACAGGGGCCGATCGACGATGTCGTCAGCCGGCCCAGGCACCCCTACACGAGACTGCTGGTCGATTCCCAGCCGAGCCGCAGAACCTATCCCGACGTGAAGACCGAACCGCTGCCTGCCGCGCCGCTGCTGAGCGTCGAGGGGCTGTCGGTGTCCTTTGCCGTTCGCCGCGGCCTGGTCGGCCGCCTGGCCGGCAAGGCCGGGCCATTTCTCGCTCTGGACGGTATCGACCTGCAGATCGCCGCCGGCGAGACGGTCGGCGTCGTCGGCGAAAGCGGCTCGGGCAAGAGCACGCTCGCCCGCGCGATCATCCGCCAGAACCGGCCCAGTGCGGGCACGATCCGCCTCGAACGCCAGGACGTCCACGCCCTCGCCGGCGACGCGCTCATGGCTTTCCGCCGGCGTGTGCAGATGGTCTTCCAGAATCCCTACGACTCGCTCAATCCCCGGATGACGATTGCAGACGCCGTTGCCGAACCGATCTGGCGGCACCGGCTTGCAGACCGCAGGACGGCCGAGAGGCGCGCCGGCGAGCTGCTGGAGTTGGTGGAATTGCCGCGCGCCCTGCGCGACCGCAAACCGCGGCAGCTATCCGGCGGGCAGTGCCAGCGGGTCGGCCTCGCGCGGGCGCTTGCACTCGAGCCGCAACTGCTGATTGCCGACGAGATCACCTCCGCTCTCGACGTCACCACCCAGGCGCAAATCCTCGACCTGTTGCTTCGCCTGCAACGCGAGCGTGCGCTGACGCTGCTCTACATTTCCCACGATCTGTCCGTCGTCAGCAGCATCTGCCAGCGGGTCTATGTCTTCAAGGCCGGCCGTATCGTCGAGAACGGACCGGCCCGCCAGGTGCTTTCCGTTCCCCGAAATCCCTACACTCAGGAACTCGTGTCATCGCTTGCCCAGCTGGGGCCGAAGAAATCCGCATCCATCTCGGTAGCGGCCTTGAACAATGCGACGCGATAACCGCGCCACCTTTGACGGAACGGTTCCCGGCGAGCGCCTTGCGGTCGCTCGACAACTTGACGAAGAGGTGGCGAGCGGCGTCGACATTCGCGGACAGGGCCGGCGAGGGGTTGCGCCGGAAAATGCAGGGAGCGGTTATTGTGGCTGAAGCAGATGGCGGCAAGGGCGGCAGGGCGCCGAACGGCGAGGAAAAGATGGACCTCGAAGCGATTCTCCGCGCGCGAATGTCTGCCTTCTCACCATCCGAGCAGAATCTGGCCGTCTACATGCTCGACAACATCCAGATGCTTCCCTTCGAGACGGGCTCGAGCATCGCGCAGGCCGTCGGCGTCAGCGAGATGACCGTTTCGCGCTTCGTGCGCGGTCTCGGTTTCGAGAATCTGCGCGACTTGAAGAACCGGTTGCGTGTCTCGGTCGCCGGCAAGGACAGCGATATCGACGACTACATGGCGCGTTTCAATATGCATGAGAGTCAGCAGCCGGCGCTGCAGGAAAGCCTGCGCCTCGAGCTCGACGCTATCGTCAAGGCCTATGAACTGGCGACGACCGAAATTTGGGGCGAAGCGGCCGAAGCGCTTGCCGAGGCGGGCACCGTCTACGTCGTCGGCTTCCAGGCGTCGAAGGGCCTGGCGATGGATTTCGCCAGCCGCCTGCTGTGGGTCCGGCCCAACGTCATCTTCGTCGACAACATCAGTGGCACCTACGGCGAGATCATCTGCGCGGATCCTACGAAGAGCCTGGTCGTGATGGTCGACACCGCCGCGTATGCCGCCCGCGGAATAAAGCTGGCGGAGAAGCTGAAGTCGATGGAAATGCCGCTCGTCATCGTCACGGACAAGTTCAGCCACTGGGCCTTCGCCTACACGCGTTTCGTCTTCGAAACGCACACTCATGTGAAGACGTTCTGGGATTCGACCGCCAGCCTGAGCGCCGTCCTCAACCTGATGCTTGATGCGGTGGCGACAAGGCTCGGGCCGAAGGCGAAGAAGAATTTCGCGACGATGAGCGACATGGGCAACCTGTTCGGCGAGTTCGTCGGCGGCAGCTATCTGCGCCGCAAGGATTGAGCAGCCGTCGGCTCCCGAATGACAACCTGAGAGAAAAAGCGATGACCAGCACGTCCCCGTTCACCGCCGCGACAACTCCGGGAACGTCGGTCATCCCCCGGCAGGACTGGGATCGCGCGCCCTGGAACCGCTGGACCTTTCAGCATGTGCGCGAAATGGTACCGACGACCCCGGTCCGCCGAGGTGAAGGACCGGCGAGCCCGCTTCCCGAGAAGCTGCAGGACATCGATCCCATCGGCTTCGAACTGGACGGCCGGTACGACACGATCGGCGGTTTCCTGGCGACAAGCTATACCGATGGGTTGCTGGTGCTCCATCGTGGCCAGGTTGTCACCGAGCGCTACCTGAACGGCATGACGCCGCGCACGCTGCACCTGTCGCAATCGGTGGCGAAATCGGTGGTCGGCACGGTCGTCGGCATCCTGGTCGGTCGGGGCCTGATCGATCCCGCCGCGCCGGTGACGCGCTATCTTCCGGAACTCGAGACCACCGCCTATCGCGGCGCAACGGTACAGCATGTGCTGGACATGACCAGCGGTGTCGTTTTCGACGAGACCTATACCGCCGTCGACTCGCACATGGCGAAGATGGACGCGGCCTGCGGCTGGAAGAAGCGCCGGGATCCCACCTGGCCGTCGAACGTCTGGGAACTGGTCCTTTCGCTGAAGGAGGCGGAGTGCGCGCACGGCGCCGCCTTCCGCTACCGCTCGGTCGAGGCGGACGTCCTCGCCTTCATGCTGGAACGAGTCGCCGAAACGCCGCTCGCCGAACTGGTGAGCCGCGAGCTGTGGGCGCAGATGGGGGCGGAGCAGGACGCCGAGTTTACCGTCGATCCGGCGGGCTACGCGCTCGGCAACGGCGGCTTCAACGCGACCTTGCGCGACTACGGGCGCTTCGCCCTGATGCACCTGCGCGGCGGCGAGATCGATGGCCGCCGCATCGTTCCCGCGGCCTGGATCGAGGAAACACGCTCCGGCGCCCGGCCGGACCTCTTCGGTGGCGTCTATCGCGAAGTGCTGCCGGAAGGCGCCTATCACAACCAGTTCTGGATCGAGGACAGCAAGCGCCGCGCCTATATGGCGCGCGGCGTCTTCGGACAGCTCATCTACATCGACTCGGAAGCCGACTTCGGCGTCGTCATCCTCTCGAGCTGGCCCGAATTCGTGAACGTTACGCGCAGCCGCACCGCGCTCGCGGCAATCCGGGCCATCCGCGACGCGTTGTCGTCGTAGGCTGCCGCGTTCGCCTGCCGGGACACGGTCGGCACCCGGTAGCCACCGATGTCCAGGGGACAGGCGGTGCCCATGTCTGCGGGCTGTACCAGGATCGAGATGGTGGGCCCGGAGGGACTCGAACCCCCAACCAAGCGGTTATGAGCCGCCGGCTCTAACCATTGAGCTACAGGCCCCACGGCGCGTCGATTAGAGGCTTTTTCGGCGGGAGACAAGGAAAAGCGCCGCAATCGTCCCACAATCGCCGCCTAGCGTCCGCGCCGGTAAAATCAACGGAGACCACCATGCCGAGACTGCCCGCGTTCGCCCTCGCCGCCGCCCTTGCCGCCCCCGTCGCGACGGCTGCCGCCGAGCCGCCGCCCCCGCCCCGCGTCGTCGTGACGGGCGAAGGCCAGGCCGCGCTGGCGCCCGACATGGCGCTTCTGTCGCTGTCGGTGATGCGCGAGGCGCCGACCGCGCGCGAGGCGCTCGACGCCAACAACGCCGCGATGGCCTCCGTAATCGCCGCCATGAAGGCCTCCGGCGTCGAGGACCGCGACCTGCAGACCGCGGGAATCCAGATTTCGCCGCGCTATGACTACACCAACAGGCCGGACGGCACCCAGGAGGCCCGGCTCGCCGCGTACCAGGTGACCAATACGCTGTCGGTCCGCGTGCGCGACCTCGCCAGGACCGGGGAGATCATCGACAAGGCGGTGACGCTCGGCGTCAACCAGGGCGGCGGTGTCACCTTCGCCAACGACGATCCGTCCGCCGCTCTCACCGAAGCGCGCAAGAAGGCCGTCGCCGATGCGATCGCCAAGGCTCGCACGCTCGCCGAGGCTGCCGGCGTTTCGCTCGGCCGCGTCGTCGAGATCTCCGAGCAATCCTACGTGTCGGGCCCCGAACCGTTCCTCGCCAAGGCGCTGCCGGCCGACGCCGCCGTGCCGGTCGAGGCGGGCGAGAACTCCTACAGGGTCCAGGTCAACATGAGCTTCGAGCTGAAGTGATCGCGCATTCGCCGGCGGCCGGCGATCGGCCGGCCGCGCGATTAGCCCACATCAAGAAGCCCCGGAGGCCTGGCCTCCGGGGCTTCTTGTTGGGATTTTGGTCAGTCCGGTGCTCGCCGGAGGCTCAGCCGACGATCGGGCAGTGGGGAGCGCGGCCGAAGACCACGTGTACCCGGTCGCCGCGGGCGCGGCCGCGGATCACGATCGTATGGCGGTCGACGTCGACCACGCGGGCGCGGTTGATGCCCATCCGGTCGGCCTTCCACAAGGCACGCTCGGGCGTGCAGCGGCTGGAGCGCCAGTCGCGGCGGTCGTAGTCTCGCCAGTCGCGGCGGTCGTAGTCGCGCCAGCCATGGCCGCTGTCGCCGAAGCGAAGGCCGATGCCGGCGCCATGGCCGCCGAAGTTGAGATAGAGGCTGTCGGCCTGGGCGGTGGCGGGGATCGCGGCGAGCGTGCCGAGGGCGACGATGGCCGAGAGAGCTGCGGTCTTGATCTTGTTGAACATCGTTCTTCTCCTGGGGCGGGGCTTTTCTTGTCCTTCATCGCCGAAGCGATGGCTGGACAATCGCACGGCGCCGCTGAACGGAGCGCGAACCGGCCGTTCATCCACCGTTCATGCCTGCATCAACGCAGGGCGGCCGCAAGCGTTGCCTGGCCGGAATGCTCGGAGATGCGCGTGATGGACCCGTCGTCGACCTCGAAGAACAGTCCCGCCGCGACCGCATAGCGCTGCCCCGAGGCCGGTGGCAGCCCGTCGGCGGTGGCAAGATAGGTGCCGCGGCGGGTGAACTCGGCGGCCGCGCGCCCTCCGCCTTCGCCGACCATAACGACGACGTCGGCCCAGGTCTCGCGGAAATGCCGCGCCTGCAGGCCGAGAAACCAGCGGAACGGATCGCGGCCGATTTCGCGGCGACCGTCGCCGCGGTCGTGCGCCACGTCATCCGAAACCAGGGCAAGCATCGCTTCGTGATCGCCGGCGTTGAAAGCAGCGACGAAGCGACGCACGAGATCCCGCGTTTCCTTCTCGCTCATCATCCTCTCCTCACGGCTCGGCATCGACCAGGTGGTCGAAATAGTCTTCCGGCTCGTCCAGTTCCGTCTCCGAGGCCGTCACCTTGCCGCGTACGGAAATGCCGGCCTCGTGCACGGTCTCCGCGCGACCCGACACAAGCGGGTGCCACCAGGCGAGTTCGCGGCCCTCCATGACAAGGCGGTAGCCGCAGGTCTCGGGCAGCCAGGGAATGGTGCGGACGTTCGCCGGTGTCAGCTTCACACAGTCGGAAACGAGCGACAGGCGGTTGGCGTAGTCGCGGCAGCGGCAAAGCCCCGCGTCGAGCAGGCGGCAACCGACCGTCGTCCAGTAGATCTCGCCCGTATCCTCGTCCTCGAGCTTCGACAGGCAGCACTTGCCGCAGCCGTCGCACAGCGATTCCCACTCCGCCTGGCTCATCGCCTCCAGGCTCTTCGTCTTCCAGAACGGCTCGTCCATCGGGCGGGTGTGGCCCGCGGCGCTGCCGCGGTCAAGAGGCGGGGATTTTCCCGGGCGGGCCACGATGTCTCCTGTCGTCCTGCCCCGCCACGGGCCGCCTTCGTCTCGCCGCGTTGGCCGCGGGATCGGAACCAACCGGTCCGCCGTGGGTTTGGAGTACCGAAGGACCCCCCAACAAGGAGAATTCGATGAAACGCCATGCGAGGATCTTGGCCGGCACCGCCATCGGGCTGGTGATGGTGACGTCGCCGCTGGCCCATGCCCGGGTCCCGGCCGCCGTCCGCCCTGCACCCGCTGCAGCGGAGCCCGGCACGACCGCACCGCGTGTGGCGCTGCCTTTGGTCTTCGCCCAGGCCGAAACGGAGGCCGAGGACGGGTTAGGACGGCGCCCGAAGCGCGAGACCCCTGCCGAGGCGAGCGACGCCGAACCTGCTCCGGCCGAAGAGGCGAGGCCTGAGCCGCGGCCTGAGACTGTACCGGAAAACAAGCCTGCACCCGAGGACGGGGCCGGGTCCGACGGGCGGTCGGCTGCGCCGGAAGCGAAAACCGAAGCGCCGCCGCACGCCGAAGAACCGGCGCCGGATCAGCCGGCTTCCGAGCAGCCTGAAGTCGGCGAAACCGACGAAGGTCGGCCGGACGAGATCCGGCCCGAACCTCGCTCGGCCGGGTCCCCGGAGGGTGCCGTCGATAGCGTCGAACCCGACGGCGGTGAGCCGCCCGCGGATGCCACGTCCGAGGACGCGCCGCGCCCCGCGCCGGCGCCGCAGGTCGCGCCCGAGGCAGGTGCACCCGAGCCAGAACCGCGCCCGCAGGCGCCCGCCGCCGACGGCGACGATGCTGCACCGGCCGCGCCCGCTGAAGAGTCGCGCGCTCCCCAAGGCGGACAACAGGACGGCGAACGGCCCGATTCCGCGCAGCCCGACGGCGGCCTGCCGGCCGATGCGGGCGGCGAGTCGCAGCGCGGAGGCGGAGCGCCGGTTCTCGACAGTCAGAAGGAGCGGGCCGGCAGCGCCGAAACAACGGAAGGCGAAAAGCCTGTGACGGGCGAACAGGCCACGCCCGGTGAGCAGCCGGCTGGCGAAACGCCCGCCCAGCAGCCGGCGGACCAACCTGCCCAAGCAGTAGCACCTCCGGCGGACGATTCGGCTGCTCAGGAACAGGCCCGTCCGGCCGAACTGGAGCCGGTCACCGCCGAGGAGGGACGCCGCATCGAGCGCCGTCCGGAAGACAGGCGCGAGGAGCGGCCCGAAGGCGCGGAGGTGGTACGCGAGATCGGCGACCGCATCGTCATCCGGTTCAACAACCGGATCCTCGTCGAGAGCGACGACCGGCCGCGGATCTCCCGCGGCGCCCGGGAGGTCTACTACGAGGAACTGCCGCGTGGCCGAACCCGCGAGGTCGTCGTTCGCGAAAATGGCGTCCAGGTGGTCACCATCCGCAACCGCTACGGCGACGTCATCCGCCGCTCGCGGATCGCGCCGGATGGCCGCGAATACGTCCTGGTCTATGTCGAGGACGATTATTACGAGCGCGTCCGCGACTGGCGCGATCCGGGCCGGGACCTGCCGCCGATGCGGCTCACCATACCGGTCGAGGAATACATCCTCGATGCCGGGCTAGTTCGCGACGCGGACGCCTATTACACGTTCCTCGACCAGCCCCCGGTAGAGCGAGTCGAGCGCCTCTATTCGCTCGACGAGGTGAAGCGCTCGGCGCGCATCCGCGACAAGACCCGGCGCGTCGACCTCGACACCATCACCTTCGAGTTCGGCTCGGCCTCGATCGCCGAAAGCGAGATCCAAAGGCTCGAAGGCGTCGCCCGGGCAATGGAACGCCTGCTCGAGGAGAACCCGGCCGAGACCTTCCTCATCGAGGGCCACACCGATGCCGTCGGTTCCGACATCGCCAACCTCGCCCTGTCGGACCGGCGCGCCGAGGCGGTGGCGGAGGCGTTGACCAACGTCTTCGACATCCCGCCGGAGAACCTCGCGACCCAGGGTTACGGCGAGCAATACCTGAAGGTGAAGACCGAGGCGCCCGAGCGGGAGAACCGACGCGTCGCCATCCGACGCATCACGCCGCTGGTCGCGCCGGTCGCCAGCGCCCGGTGACACACGCGGCGTCGGCCTGGTCCGGCCGGGGCCGCCCCGTCGCGGCTGCGTCCTCGATCGAGAGGACGCCGGCCCGCCCGACTGGACCGCGCTCCGGCCGGGCGGCATTTCTTTGCACGGAGCCGATCACGCCGTCTTGAAAAAGGCCGGCCGGGGCGCGATAGAGCGCTCAAACCGCTCAGGATCCCCGCCCTCATGAAACGCCTGGAATCGCTTATCGAGTCGATCATTCTCGCCTCGCGCTGGCTGCTCGTTGTCTTCTATCTCGGCCTCGGCGTGGCGCTGGCGATCTACGCGGTGACCTTTGGCAAGAAGCTCTTCGAATTCGCCGAGAGTGCATTGGTGCTGAACGACACCGATACGATCCTGAGAATGCTCGGCCTCATCGATGCCGCTCTCGTCGCCAGCCTTGTGGTGATGGTCATCATCTCCGGCTACGAGAACTTCGTCAGCCGCTTCGACGAGCATGACGGCGAGGTTCACTGGCTGGGCACGATCGACGTCGGTTCGCTGAAGATCAAGGTCGCCTCGACCATCGTGGCGATCTCCTCCATCCACCTCCTGCAGATCTTCCTCAATCACGCCACCTTCACACCTCAGCAACTGATGTGGGTGACGATCATGCACCTCGCCTTCGTCGTCTCTGCGCTGCTGCTCGCCTATATCGACCGCCTCATGGACCTCGCCAAGGGCGAAAAGGGCGGCAAGGGCGAAGCTGGCCGAGCGGGCGACTGAAGCCGGCCGCGTGCGGCATGGCGCCGCCCGATCTTGCCACCCGGCGGATGCCATCCTACTGATTCCGGTATCGGGATTGGGGGAGGTTCCATGAAGATGGCGAGCGGCGCAACGCCGCTGATAGCGCTTGACGCCGTGGCGCTCGATACGGAGACAACCGGCCTCGACGCGTCGAAGGCCCGCATCGTCCAGATCGGTGCGCTGGCCATCGGCGCCGGCCGGCTCCTCGAAGGGGCCACGCTCGATCTCCTTGTCGATCCCGGCGTCCCCATTCCGTCGGCTTCCTCGCGAATCCACAACATAACCAACGCCTTGGTGCGCAACTCGCCCCCGTTTCCCGCGGCCTGGGAGAAGCTGAGGGAGTTTGCCGCCGGCCGTGTCCTTGTCGGCCATTCGATCGGTTTCGATCTGGCCGTGCTGGAAAAGGAAACCGGCCGCGCCAACCTCCCCTGGGAACGGCCGCGTACGCTTTGCGTACGCCTTCTGGCCAAGGTGGCGAATCCCGGCCTCGCGGATTATTCGCTCGACGCGCTGGCCTCGTGGCTCGGCGTCACCGTCGGCGGCCGCCACTCGGCGCTGGGCGACGCGAAGGCCGCGGCCGAGATCTTCCTGGCGTTGCTGCCGAAGCTGCAGGAGCGCGGCATCCGCACGCTGGCCGAAGCCGAACGCGCCTCGCTCCGGCTGACCAGCGAACTCGACAAGGCCCATCAGGCCGGATGGGTGGCGCCGGTGGCCGCGCCCGCTGCGCCGGTCTTCCAGGCGATCGATCCCTACGCCTACCGCCACCGTATCGGCGATCTGATGAGCGCCCCACCGATCGTCGTCCGTTCCGACGCCACGGCCCGCGACGTCATCGCCCTCATGGTGGAGCGACGCATCTCGTCGGTGTTTGTCTCCGATGCCGGCGAACCCGGTGCGCCGATCGGCGACTACGGCATCGTCACCGAGCGCGACGTCATGCGCCTGATCGCGGCGCGCGGCGAGGCCGCATTTTCCTGCAGGGTCGGCGAGATCGCCACCCGCCCGCTGGCCTCGATCAGGACCCAGGCGTTCGCCTACCGTGCCATCGGCCGCATGGATCGACTGAAGATCCGCCACCTCGCCGTGCGCCACGAGGACGGCCGGCTGGCCGGCATCGTCTCGGCGCGCGACCTGCTCAAGCTGCGCGCCGGCGTCGCCATCAACCTCGACGACCGGCTGGAGGCGACCGGTTCCGCGGCCGAGATGGCGGCCGCCTGGGCGACGCTGCCCACCGTCGCCGACGGCCTGATCGCCGAGCGCCTCGACGCCCGCGTCATCGCGGAAATCGTCAGCGAGGAACTTTGTGCGGTGACGCGCCGAGCCGCGATGCTCGCCGAGGCGTCGATGGCGGCCGAGGGCTTCGGCGCGCCGCCCTGTCCGTGGACGCTGCTCGTCCTCGGCTCGGGCGGCCGCGGCGAGAGCCTGCTCGCCGCCGACCAGGACAACGCCATCGTCTTCGCCGCGGGCGAACCCGGCGGACCTGAGGACCGCTGGTTCGCCGAACTCGGCCGGCGTATCGCCGACATTCTCGACACCGCGGGAGTCCCGTACTGCAAGGGCGGCGTCATGGCGAAGAATCCCGAGTTCCGCGGCTCGCTCGACCTGTGGAAGTCGCGTATCGCCGACTGGGTGCGCCGCTCACGCCCCCAGGACCTGCTCAACGTCGACATCTTCTTCGACATGCGGCCGATCCATGGCGACAACGCCATGGGCTGGGAGCTCTTCGAGCATGCCTACCGGACCGGCCATGGCGAGGCGCATTTCGCCAAGCTGCTCGGCGCCAATCTCGATCAGATCGGCAATCCCTTCACCCTGTTCGGCGGCTTCCAGCTCGAGGATGGCCGGCTGGACCTCAAGAAGTACGGCCTGTTCCCGATCGTGGCGACGGCGCGGACCCTCGCCATCCGCCACGATGTCCGCGAGCGCTCGACCAAGGCGCGCCTGGAGCGGCTGATCGGGCTCGGCATCGGCGGCGATCAGGACATGGCCGCCATGCTTTCGGGCCATGCACTGCTGCTCTCGCTGTTACTGGCGCAGCAGAGCCGCGACCTGCATTCGGGCATTCCCGCCTCGAACCGGGTCGAGGTCGCGAAGCTTTCCAAGGTCGAGCAGGCCGATCTCAAGTCGGTGCTGAAGCAGCTCCAGTCCGCTTCGGCGCTAGTCAAGGATTTGATGTTCGGCTGATCCGGCAGCGGAAGGAGGCAGGCTTAGCCGAAAGCTCGCGTGACCTTGGTCGGCGTCTCGGCGAACACGGCGTCGGGCACGAAAAAATCGCCGGCGAGCGGCCCAGTGGCACCGGGCGCGTAGACCGAGAAGTCGGTGACGCCCTCCTCGCGCAGCACCATCTCGTCGATGAAGAAGTTGCCGGTACAGTCGCGCGAAGGGCGGGACAGGATCGCATGCGCGGCATCTGCCATGATCTCCGGCGACCGGCTCATCGACGCCACCGTCTCGCCGCCGAGCAGGTTGCGCACCGCCGCCGTATCGATGGCCGTCAGCGGCCACAACGAATTGACGGCGATGCCGTCCTTGGCGAACTCCGCCGACATGCCGAGCGTGCACATCGACATGCCGAACTTCGCCATCGTGTAGGCGACGTGGTTCTTGAACCACTTTGCAGCCATGTCGAGCGGCGGCGACAGTGTCAGGATGTGGGGGTTCGCCGCCTTCTTCAGGTACGGGATGCACGTCTTCGACACCAGGAACGTGCCGCGCGTGTTGATCTGGTGCATCAGGTCGAAGCGCTTCATGTCGGTGGCGAGCGTGCCGGTGAGCTGAATTGCGCTGGCGTTGTTGACGCAAATGTCGATGCCGCCGAACGTCGCCACCGTCTTCTCCACCGCATCGGCCACCTGCGCCTCCTCGCGGATGTCGCAGATCACCGGCAAGGCCTTGCCGCCGGCCTTCTCGATCTCCCGGGCGGCCGTGTAGATCGTGCCGGGCAGCTTGGGATGCGGTTCGGCCGTCTTCGCCGCGATCGTCACGTTCGCCCCGTCGCGCGCTGCGCGCAGGGCGATGGCGAGACCGATGCCGCGCGAACCGCCGGAGATGAACAGGGTCTTGCCCTTCAGCGACATGGCTTCCTCCTCGTCATCGGGCGCGATCCTCGCTTGCCCGCGCGCGCAAGGCAAGCCGGGAAAGCCGGTGCTACCCGATCGCATCGATCACCGGCAACAGATCGCCAATACCGGCGATTTTCCGGTATCGCGGTTCGCCTTCGGGTTCGGGCACGTGCTCCAGCACCCAGGTCAGGTCGTGCGGCACGTAGACGCCCCAGCCGCCGGCCTCGATCGCCGGCACCACGTCGGACTTCAGCGAGTTTCCGACCATCATCGCCCGCTCCGGCCCGTCACCATGGCGGGCGAAGATACGGCGGTAGGTCGAAGCCGACTTGTCGGAGACGATCTCGACGGCGTCGAAGAGGTCGCCGAGCCCGGAGGCCGCGAGCTTGCGCTCCTGGTCGAACAGGTCGCCCTTTGTGATCATCACCAGCCGGTAGCGCCCGGAAAGCGCCTCCAGCGTCTCGCGTACCCGGGGCAGCGTCTCGACTGGATGGGAGAGCATCTCGCGACCGGCATCGAGGATGTCGCCGATTACCGCCGCCGGTACCTTGCCGGCCGTCACTTCGATCGCCGTCTCGATCATCGACAGGGTGAAACCCTTGATTCCGAAGCCGTAGTGGCGAAGGTTGCGCTTCTCCGCTTCCAGCAGCCGCTCCATCAGATGGTCGGCGGAAGCATAGTCGGCGAGCAGCGCGGCGAACTGCTTCTCCGTCATGCGGAAGAACTGCTCGTTCTGCCAAAGCGTGTCGTCGGCGTCGAAGCCGATCGTCGAGATGGCGGAGGTCATGGTGCGGTCGCCTGCATTTCCGGCTGCTGGTTTAGGCCCGGCGGCGGGCGAAGAAAACCCGCAATTCATACGCTCTCCGCATTCATCGCGTCGAATGGCCGCGATCGTGGGGCGGTTGGCGGCGACGGGCGCAGGCGAAGCGGCATCTCGGCCTTTCTGGAAGCGCCTCGCCGGCGCCAAGTTCCGCGCGCGGGTCGTCGCGGCCCCGCTCGTCATCCTCGCCTTCGCCGGCATCAGCTCGGCAGCAGGCATCGTCGCGCTGGAACGCCGCGCCGAGGCCGGCGACGTCGACGCCATGGCGGCGCTCGCCGCCCCGGGGCGCCGCTCCGCGCTCGCTTGCCGGACGGTCCGCCTACGGTTGCTCCACCCCAACGCCGACAGGCGGTTCGTTGTCGTCCTTGTGGGCCAGCGCCACGTGCCACAGCCGGGCGAGGTCGGCGGTCAGCGTTGCATCCTCGGGGCGGGGCGAGGCGCCGAAAACGGTGGTCGCCAGCTGCATCGTACCCGTCAGCAGCATCGCCAGGCCGCCCTCTCCCAGCGCCTCGGGCCAGCGGCCCTGCGCCCGCAGCGCCGCGGCGATCTGCCGGGCCGTATCCTGCATGGAACCGACCATGATGTCGGCCAGATCGCGGTTGTGCACAAGCGCCTCGTTCGCGACCGCGGCGATCCGGCTGAACTTGCGCTGCTCCGTGACGATCGAGGCGATCCAGCGTTCGAGCCCCTCCAGGCCGAACTCGATATCAGGCAGGGTCATCACCACCGCCACCATGTGCGGCCGAAGGGTGAGGGCGATTTCGTCGGCAATCTCGGCCTTGCTCGAAAAATGCAGGTAGAGGGTGGCGCGGCCGATTCTGGCCCGCGTGGCGATATGGCTCATCGTCACCGAGCGATATCCCATTTCCGCGAACGCCTCGGTCGCCGCGCGCACGATCCGCTCCCGGGTCCGTTCCTTCGCCTCGTCTCGTAGCACGCTTTCCATCGGGCCTCTCTAGATGCTTTTCGGTGATCCTTCCAGTCGACGCAATATAGACATATGTCTATTGACTGGACAGGTGACTTGTATAGAGTGCCCGCGTCGCGCTCGGGAGGATACCGTGTCCGTTTCGTTGAGAATCCTGATCGCCGGCGGCGGCGTCGGCGGGCTTGCCCTGGCACAGGGCCTGAAGAAGGCGGGACACACCGTCCGGCTCTACGAGAAGAGCGTTTCGGGCGGTGCCGCGGGCTACCGGCTGCACATGAACGGCGACGGCGGCAACGCGCTCAAGGATTTGCTCCCGCCGGATCTGTTCCAGCTCTACCTCGCCACCTCGCGCAAGGATCCGCGCAAGGAACGTCTCGTCTTCTACGACAACCATCTCCGCGAACTGGGCGAACGGCCCCATCTGGGCGCTAGGGTGGTGGACCGGCCGAAGGACACCGCGGCGAACCGCGCGACGTTGCGAGAGCTGCTCATGATCGGGCTCGCGGATGTCGTCATCGCCGGGGAGATCCAAGGCTACGAGGAGACGACCGATGGCGTGGAAATCATTCTCGAGGACGGACGCCGCGACAGGGGCGACCTGCTGGTCGGGTTCGACGGCGTTCATTCCCGCGTCCGCCGGTCGAAGCTGCCGCAGGCGCGGGTAATGGACACGGGGCTTTTCGCCATCTACGGGCGCGCGCCCCTGCCGCCTTCGCTCCCTCCCCAGCTCATGGACGGCTTTGTCATCGTCTTCGGCCCGAAGGTTCTCGAGAACGGCGTTCTCTCGCTCGGCGTCTTCGACCCGCGCATTGCCGTCGACGAGGCTCCCGCCCGCTGTGGTATCGACGCCCGCCTCACGCCGGTGGCACCCTACATGATGATCGCGGGCAGCCTGCCGGCATCGATGGTACGCGAAAAGGGGCTGAGGTCGGACACCATCACCGGCCCGCAGATGAAGGATTCGCTGCAAGAACTGGTGAAAGGATGGGACCCTCACATCGTCGCGATGGTCGATGCAGCCAGGGCCGAAGATTTCTTCGCGACGCGCGTGCGCTACGTCGAGGCACCCTACGACTGGGCCTCATCGCGGGTGACGCTCGCCGGCGATGCCATTCACGGAATGCCGCCCACACTGGGCATCGGCGCCAACCTCGCCTTGCGCGACGCGCAGGTTCTCGCGGAAAAGCTGAACGGGCTCGCGTCCGGCAGCCGGGCGGCGATCGTCGCCGCGGTTCGCTCCTATGAAGCCGAGATGCGCGGCTATGCCTTTCCGCTGGTCAAACGCGCCATCACGCAGGAGGGCAGCGCCTCGGGCTTCACTCCCATGGGAGTTCTCCGCCTGATCCGGCTCGTCGGAATCGGACCGTTTCTGAATGCTTTGCGCGGACGAAAGAAGAGTTTCGTCCGCCCGGCGAACGATGAAGAGGAGCGCGCACAGTGAGCGTAAGAGACGTCGAGATCAGGATTCCTGGTGTTACCTTGAGGGGCAAGCTGTTCCTGCCGGAGGGCAGAGGTCCCTATCCCGCAGTCATCCTGCAATCAGGTCTCGGCGGCCCCGCCGATTCGATCTATCCGCTGACGCAGGCTTTCGTCGGCGCCGGGCTCGCGACGCTGGTTTACGACCACCGCTATACGGGTATCAGCGACGGCGAGCCGCGCCAGCTCTTCGATCCCTGGCAGCAATGCCGCGACCTGCGCCACGTTATCACCTGGCTCGGACTGCAGCCCGAGGTGGACAAGGCGCGGATCGGCCTGTGGGGCATTTCCATCGGCGGGGCCAATGCCCTGTTCGTCACCGCAATGGACAAGCGGGTCAAGGCCGTCGTCAGCCTCATCCCGCCTGTTTCCGGCTGGTCGGCGCGCAAGCTGCAGCCTGCCGACGTGCTGGCCGAGCTCGACGCCAGGATCCCCGAGGATCGCGAGACGCAGTTGCTGGGCGGCGAGGCGCTGACCATCCGGCTTCACGGCCAAAGGATGAAGGACGACCCGGTCATGTTCTCCGACGAGGAGGGACTGGAATTCGTCGAGAACATGCTGAAGGCATCGCCGAGCTTCCGCAACGCGATCACGCTGTCGACGCTGGACTGCCTCTACGAGATGGAGGTGCAGGCTTATGCGGAGCGGATCGGCCAGCCGCTGCTCATGGTTCTGGCCAGCGAGGATACGGTCGCACCGGTGGAGGAGGCGCGGGAGATGTACGGCCGCGTGCCCGAGCCGAAGGAGAAGATCGAATATCCCGGGCAGCACTACGAGATCCTTTCCAACCATCTGCCGGAGATCCTCGGTCGCACGGCGGACTGGCTGGCACGGACCCTGTAGCGACTCGCGCGTCCGCTTCGGCGGGGCATGCGCCGCCGATACCGGCCCGCTTGCCACTGCCCCGCGTCTCGCGCCATTCTGTCGCTACAAGCCGCCACTCAAGTTGCGGCGGTGATCGGAATGGGCACGAGCATGCGCCAGGAGCGCGACGCGAGCGACGGCCTGGCCCGCCTCGCGCAGGCCCTGCTCACCGCCGCTTTCGTCCTCGCCCTGTTTGCCGCCGCGCCCGCCAGGAGGGCAAGGCACTGCGCGGCGTCGCGCTCATCGTCGGCCAGTCGTCCTACGAACACTTGCCCGCACTCGCCAATCCGGAAGGCGACTCCGCGGCGATCGAGGACCTGTTCGACCGCCTCGGCTTCGAGACCGTCGATGCGCGCAACGCCGACGCCCGCAAACTCCGCCGCGCCCTTGAACGTTTCGTCGAGGACGCCGAGGGCGCCGACGTCGCCGTGCTTTATTATGCCGGCCACGGCATCGAGGCCGGCGGCGAAAACTGGCTCGTCCCGGTCGACGCCGATCTCGCGGCACTCGACGACGCCGGCGAACGCCTGGTGCCGCTCTCGGCTTTCCTCGCCGAACTGCAGGCGACGGTGCCGCTGTCAATCGTCATGCTTGACGCCTGCCGCGACAACCCGTTTCCCACCGGAGCGCTGGTGCGCAAGCAACCGGGCGCCGAGCCGATGCCCATCGGCACGGCCGGCCTCGGCGAGACGCGAGGCGCTGCGCGGTTGGGCGAGCCGCCGGCGGACGCCGACGGCATCGGCACGCTCGTCGCCTTCGCCGCCGAACCCGGTCGCGCCGCCCTCGACGGCACGCCAGGCGGTCACAGCCCTTATGCCGCGGCCGTGCTGCGCCATCTCGACGCCATGGCGGGCGAAGAGTTCGGCCTCGTGATGCGCATGGTCGGAGAGGAAGTCTATCTCAGGACCGCCGGGCGCCAGCGCCCCTGGATCAACGAAAGCCTCCACCGCCGGCTCTATTTCGGCCGCGCGCCCGAACCGGCGGCCGGCGAGGAAGGCATGATTCTCGGCGAGCGCCGCCAGCTCCTGCTCACAATCGCCGCCCTGCCCGAGATCGGCCGCCGCCAGGTGGAGGCCGTTGCAGCAGACGGGAAGGTGCCGATGGATGCGCTGTTCGGCCTGCTGCGCGCCCTCGGCACCGAAGCGCCGAGCGACCCCTCGCGCCTCGACGCGCTGCTTCGCGAACAGAGCCGTCGGCTGGCCGAGATCATGGCCGAACGGGCGCGGCTGACCCGAAGCGATCCCGAAATCGCGCGGCTGGCCTCGCTCGCAGGTGAGGCGATCGACGAAGGCGCGCTGACAACGGCGACGGCGATCTTCGAGCGCGCCAAGGCGCGGGTCGCAACGCTGTCGCGCGAACTCGACGCCGTCGAAAGCGACATCCGCGACCGCCGCGTCGAATATGCCCGCGTCTATGCCGAAAGCGCCGCCGCCTACGAGCTTGCCTTCGACTTCGCCGCCGCAGCCGAAGACTACGAGCGAGCCTTCGTCGAGGTCGAACGCTGGGACGACGAATTGGCCTGGGACTACCGGCGCCGCGCCACCATCGCCCAGTACCGCCACGGCGAGTACATGGGCGACGTCGCGGCGCTCGAACGCATTGTCGCGCGGCGCGACACGATCCTTCGCGCTGCCGCCCGCCTGCCCTCCGAGCTGCCTCGGGCGGAAGCGCTGCTGCAGATCGGCAATGCCCTGAACGTGCTGGGCAAGTTGCGTTCCGACGCGAAGACCCTCGAGGAGGCCATCGCCTCCTACCGCCAGGCGCTGCCGGTCTTCGAGGCGGCCGGCGACCGCACCGGCCTGTCGCGCCTGAAGAACAACCTCGCCAGCGCGTTGGTCTCGCTCGGCGAGAACGACGCCGAGACGACGCGGCTCGACGAGGCGATCGCGCTGCATCGCCAGCTCGTCGCCGAGGCGCCGTTCGAGCAGGACACGGTCGAGTGGATGACGGCGCGCCTCAACCTCGCCTCGGCGCTGTCACGGCTCGGCGAGCGCAGCGGCTCGACCGCGACCACCCGCGAGGCGATGGAGATTCTGGCCGGGATCGTCGAAAGAGTCCGTCCCGAGGCCGACCCGATCCCCTGGGCGCTGGCGAAGTTCAACCTCGCCGGCGCCATGCTCTTCGTCGGCGAGCGCGAGGGCAATCCGAAGCTGCTCGCCGATTCGGCGAAGACGGCCGAGGCCGTGCTCGCCATCTGGACGCGCGAGGCCTTCCCGCTCTACTGGGCCTCGGTCCGCAACAACATCGGCAACGCCTACCAGGTGCTCGGCCTCGTGCTCGGAGACGACACGTTCCTGCGCGCCGCTGTCTACGAATATGGCGACGCGCTGGAGGAATGGCGACGCGACCGCGTCCCCGACGACTGGGCGCGGGCCAGCAACAACCTCGCCAACGTCCTGAAGAAGCTAGGCCAATCGACCGGCGAAGAGGCCAGGCTCGAAGAGGCCATCGCCCTCTATCGGTCGTGCATGGAGGTTTGGATACGGCCGGAGATGCCGCTCTCCTGGGCGTCGGCGCAGAACAATCTCGGCGATGCGCTGGCGATCCTCGGCGAGCGCCGCAACGACGCCGCCATGCTGCGCGCGGCCGTCGACGCCTTCGACCTGGCGCTCCAGGAATGGACCCGCGAGCGGGTCCCCTACGACTGGGCCGTTGCGACCAACAACCGCGGCGGCGCCCTCGTCGCGCTCGGCACGGCCACCGCAGCGCCCGATCTGATCCGCGCCGGCATCGCCGACATCGAGGCCGCCTGGCAATACGACCGCGACACCGGCGAGACCGGCTACGACGACTATTACCGCAAGCGCCTCGACGCGGCGAAGGCGGCGCTGGCGAAGCTCTCGCCGTGAGCAGGCCGTCCACGGGTCGCGGCCCTTGCGAAATCGGCCTCATCCATACCGGCGGACCGGCCGCCCGTTCAGGCGGGCCTCAGGAGGCGCCGGCCACCTTGTTCAGGCAGCACTTCTTGAATTTCTTCCCGCTGCCGCACGGACATGGATCGTTGCGGCCGACGTCCCGGTAGGGATTCTCTGCGATATAGGGCGCGTCGAAGTCCTCGTCCTTGCCGTCGCTCCACTCGCCCCCACTCCCGGCAGCGCGGCGCCGGGCAGTCTCCGCGCGGAACGCCTCCGAATAGCCGTGCCAGCTGGAAAGCTCTCCGATCGTGTCGGTGAAAGGCCGGTAGTTCGGGTTCGCCTTCCAGCGGTCCGGATCCGCCCTGGTCGCTGCGAGTTCATGCTCGAAATCTTCGATCGTGACGTCCGCAACATCCAGGTTCGAGGTCAGCGCCGCATGGTCCGGCAGATGCCGGCGGGCGAATTCGGCCGTCTCGGCGAGGCCGAGGACCGTGACCGCGCTCACCCAGGACGACCAGCCGAAGTCGGTGGGGTCGAGACCGACGCGCAGGGGATAGTCGGCGAGGAAAAGCTTCGCCTTCTCCTTCGAGACCTTGCCGGTCAGGACTTGCGCCGTCCATGCCTCGAAGACGGCGCTGCGCACGAAATCGTCGATCTCGAGATCCGCCAGCGCTTCCTCGAGGTCCGATGCGCGATCCCCAACGAGCGAGATGAGCACGCTGCCGAGCGTCTCGGTGACGGCATCGCCGAGAAGCCGGTCGATCTCCTCGGTCGGCAGCCTCAGCACCCGCATCAGCGGCGCGAAGG
>DUSC01000272.1 GCA_012842935.1 Hyphomicrobiales bacterium
CTCCCGCAGCGCGCGCTCCTCGGCCGTGGCGGCGGCCGCCGCCTGCCTCTCCAGCGCACCGATGAGGTCCTTGAGGTTTCGCGCCTTTGCGGCCAGTTCCTCGGAGCGCCGCCGCTCCTCCGCCAGTGCCTCTTCGGACTGGCGGCGCAGCGTTTCCTTCTCGGCGAGAAGAAGGTCGAGCCGCTGCTTTTCGGCGCGCTGCCGCGCGATCGTTGCTGTCAGGCTGTCGCGTTCGGCCTCGATCGCGGCCAGTACGCGCTTGCGTTCGGCGAGATCGGCGACGAGCAGCTCCGTTTCGGCACGCAACTCTGGCACCACGGCGCCGAGCAGGATCGCGCTGCGCACCGACGACAGCGCGTCCTGCGGCTTGACCAGCAGCGCCGGCGGCGGGTTCAGCCCCATGCGCTCGAGTGCCCCGAGCACTTCCGCCAGCACGTCGCGGCGCTCGGCGAGCGACAGCCTCAGATCCTGCTCCTGGGCCTTGAGCCCCTCGAGCCGGTCGGTGATGTCGGCCACGTCGCGGGCCAGCTTCTTTTCGGTCTTGGCCGCCTGGATCAGCGCCGCCGTGATGTTCGCGTGATCCTTGCGGATCGACGCCACCTCCGCCGCGAGCTGGTCGAGGCGCTCGCGCGAGACGGTCGAATCGCGCGCCAGCCGCTCGTATTCGGCGACGCTGTCGGCATGCTGCTTGACGAGCGCCGAGGCCGGTAACTGCTCGTTCGCCGGCGCCGGGGGTGCGGTCATGGCCACGGCGAAGACGGCGGCGAGGAGCCGCGCCGTCGCGCCGGATCGGGTGAACATCGCAACCATCGCGCCAATACCGCTGTGAGGCCCGACCTTAGTGAGAGGTTCGTTAATGAACCATCAACCATGCCGGGATTGCGCGCAATGGGGCGACTCTGCGGGCGACGAGCGGAAGGCGCCGTGCCGCTCAGGCACGGTGGTAGGGGTGCCCGCCGAGGATGGTCGCAGCGCGATAGAGCTGCTCGGCGAGCATGATGCGCACCAGCTGGTGCGGCCAGGTCGCGGCACCGAAGGAAAGGCTGAGGCCGGCGATCTCGCGGAGCGCCGCCTCGTGGCCGTCGGCGCCGCCGATCGCGATCACCAGCGAGCGCCTGCCGCCGTCGCGCAGCGCCGCGATCCTGTCGGCGAAGGCCTGGGAGGAAAGGTTCTTGCCGCGTTCGTCGAGGAGGATGATCTCGGCGCCTTCCGCCGCGAGCACGCGAAGCCGCAGGGCCTCCTCGCGCTTTCGCGTCTCCGCGTCACGGGCCCGGCTCTCCGGGGTCTCGATCACGCCGCCGAACTCGAGGCCGAGCGCGGCCCCGCTGCGCGCGAACCGCTCCAGATAGCGGTCCGCCAACTCCTTCTCGGGGCCGTCCTTCATCCGGCCCACGGCGTGTACCGCTATCCGCATGTCCTGCCCTCGGGCGTCGTGCCCGGTCCGGAGCCTAGTGCAGCGTCTCTTCCTCGAGGTCCGGCGCCAGCCACATCTTCTCGAGATTGTAGAATTCACGGACTTCCGGCCGGAATATGTGGACGATCACGTCGCCGGTGTCGATCAGGATCCAGTCTGCACCCGAAAGGCCTTCGACGCGCGCATTGCCGAGGCCGGCGTCCTTGAGTGCCTTCAGCAGGTGCTCGGCGACGGCGGCGACATGGCGGTGCGAGCGGCCCGACGCGACGACCATGTAGTCGCCGATGCTGGACTTGCCCTGGATGTCGATGGAGACGATGTTTTCGGCCTTGGAGTCTTCCAGACTGGCAAGGACTGTCTTGATGGCTCGGGACACGAGGTCGTTCATCCCGGCCGGCGAAGGCACGATATCGGCCTTCTTCCGAAGTGCTGTTCTCAGTGTCTTTCCTTTCAAACAAGAACAACGTCGTCGCCGCAACGCAGGCGACTTTCATTAGATAGGCAGAGTCGAGTTACAGTTTCAAGACGGCGGGGCGGCGCGCTGTCGCCGGCTGTCCGCGGCGTCGGGCGCGAAGGCGAGGTCGGCCGGAAGCGGCGCCTGCGCCGACATCGGCGCGAAGCTGGCTTCCGCATGGGCGGCGGGCGACCGCGACAGGCGCCACAGGACGAACGCGCAGAAGGCTGCGGCGATCGCCACCGCCACGTACATGAAGGCCTGCGTGCCGAAGACGGCGGTGAGCGCCGTCGCCATGCCGGGGATGAGGAAACCCGACAGCGACCAGGCGAACAGCATCGTGCTGGACAGCGCCACCAGATCGGCCTTTCCGGCGCGGTCGTTGGCATGCGCGCTGGAGATCGAATAGATCGATTCCGTTGCCCCGCCCCAGACCATGAAGATCGCCACCAGCACGGGAAACGGCGCGCCGATCGTCAGGCTGGCGGTGACGCCGCCGGCGATCACCAGCAGCGAGGCGGCGACGAGCACGTAGCGGCGGTCGGTCCGGTCGGAGATCCAGCCGAAGGGCAGCTGGACGAGGATGGTGCCGAGCTGCATCGACACCATCAGCACCGAGACCTGCCCCTGGCTGAAGCCGCTCGCCGTCGCGTGGATCGGGGCGAAGCCCGCGACCATCATCGACAGGCCGCCGACGGCGAGCATGCCGGCGAGACCGACCGGCGAGATGCGCCAGGCGCGGGCGAGCGCGATCGACGCCGATTCGGGCGGCGGCGGCGGCTTCAGGCTGGTCATCCCGACCGGAACGATCGACAGCGCGGCGAAGACGATGGCGATGATCGGCGCCGCCGGCGTGTCGATGTCGACGAAGCTCATGGCGAGCGAGCCGAGGCCGAGGCCGACGATGTAGCAGATGTAGAAGGCCGACATGACGCGGCCGCGTATGGCATTGCCTACCGCGTCGTTGAGCCAGCTCTGCGCGACGATGAACAGACCGCAGATGGCGAAGCCGTAGAGGGCGCGCGAGGCGATCCACAGTACCGGGTAGGTGCCCGCCGAGATCGCCGCGTTGGACAGGATGATCAGCGCCGAGAGCGTCATGTAGACCCGCGCATGGCCGACGCGGCGGACCATGCCGCCGGTCAGGAAGCAGCCGAGGATGCCGCCGGCCGACAGCCCGGTCAGGATCATGCCGGCCCAGGTCGGGGGCAGACCGGCGGCACCGAGGCGGAAGGGCACGTAGGCGAACAGCAGCCCGTTTCCGATCGCGACCAGCGTCATCGAGAGGATGACGCTGGCGATGGCGACGAAGCGCGGCGGCGCGCTGTCGTCGTGCGCAACGGGCAGGTGCGGTCTGTCGGAGACTGTCGTCATCGGCAACGTCTAGCGCGGCCGCCACCGCTGTCGCGAGGTCAAAAGCGACATCGGCGGCGGGAACCGGGCTGGACCTACCGATTGGTCCGTTTGGCGCAGGCCGCCGGTCCGCATCCTTCGCCAAAGCACGGCGGAAGGGTTGTCGCCGCCTTCGGTTCACCCCACTCTAGGGCGAAGGGGAGAGCGACGAAATCAGGAAAGGGACACCGGGGAATGGGGCAGACGATCTACCTGGTGACGCTGGTCGGCACGCTGATCGTGCTGCTGGCAGCGTTCTCCAGCCTGATCGCGTCGCGCATCGGCTCTCCGCTGCTGCTGCTCTTCCTCGGCATCGGGCTGGCGTTCGGCGTCGACGGTCTCGGCATCCCGTTCGACAATGCCGGTGTCGCCTATTTCGTCGGCTCGCTCGCCCTGGCGGTCATCCTCTTCGATTCCGGCTTCGGCACGTCCTCCCAGTCGTTCCGCCACGCCGCCGCGCCGGCTCTGGTTCTTGCGACCGTCGGCGTGCTCCTGACCAGCGCCGTCTTCGCCGTCGCCGCCCGCTACCTTCTCGGTCTCGACTGGCTGGGAGCCATGCTGCTCGGCGCCATCGTCGGTTCGACCGACGCGGCGGCCGTGTTCTTCCTGCTGCGCGTCGGCGGCATCAACATTCGCGAACGCGTGCGTTCCACGCTGGAAGTGGAATCCAGCTCGAACGATCCGATGGCCATCTTCCTCACCATCACCCTCGTCCAGATCATCGCGGCCGGGACGGGCCTCGATGAGCTCGGCTGGGAGCTGCTTTTCGAATTCGTCAGGCAGATGGGCCTGGGCTTGCTGGTCGGCATCGCCGGCGGCGCCGCGATCGTCGGCCTCGTCAATCGGCTGGACATGGAGCGCGGCCTCGCTCCGATCTTCGTCCTGGCGCTGTCGCTTCTCGTCTTCTCGGTGACGGGCGCCATCGGCGGCAGCGGCTTCCTCGCCGTGTTTGTGGCCGGCATCTTCGCCGGTAACCGCCAGATCAAGGCTGCGCCGGCGCTGCGCAACTTCCAGGAAGGCGCCACCTGGCTGGCGCAGATCATCATGTTCGTCCTCCTCGGGCTGCTCGCCACGCCCTCGCAGTTCTCGACGATCGCGCTGCCGGCGGTGCTGCTCGCGCTGTTCCTGTCCTTCGTGGCGCGGCCGCTTTCCGTCTGGATCTGCCTGATCCCCTTCGATTTCGCCCGCAGCGACACGGTGTTCATCTCCTGGGTCGGTCTGCGCGGCGCCGTCTCCATCCTGCTCGCCATCGTGCCGCTGCTCGGCGGCATCGAAGGGGGCATGGTCTACTTCAATTCGGCGTTCATCATCGTCCTGGTGTCGCTCCTGCTGCAGGGCTGGACGATAAATCCGCTTGCCCGGCGCCTGGGACTCGTCATCCCCAAGCGCATCGGACCGGTGGAGAAGGTGGAGCTGGAGCTGCCCGGTACGGCCCGGCACGAATTGCTCGTCTATCGCGTCGTCGCCGACAGCCCCGTGGCGCGCGGCGAGCGCGTGCCGCGCTGGGCGCGACCGTCATTGGTCATCCGCGACGGCCAGTCCATGCGCTACCAGTATGCGGGCCGCCTGCAGGAAGGCGACTACGTGTATCTCTTCATCTCGAACCGCTACCCGAGACTGCTCGACCGGCTGTTCGCCAGTCCGGCGCGCGTCGAAGTCGACGATGCGGAATTCTTCGGCGCCTTCGCCATCGACCCCACACAGCCGGCTCGTCAGCTGACGGCGGCCTACGGTGCGCCGCTGCGCAGCGGCGAGGAGGACATGACCATCGCCGACGTCATGGTCTCCCGCCTCGGCGGCCGCGCCGAATATGCCGACCGCGTCGCGATGGGGCCGGTCGAGCTAATCGTGCGGGACACCGACGACAAGGGCCGCATCGTGTCGGTCGGCATCTCGCTCGAGCCTGAACTGCAGCACCCGCAGGTGCCGCTGTTCCTCACCGGTCGCGAACTCGCCGCAAAGCTCCGCGGCCTGCTGCGCCGCCGCCGCAAGCCCGACGGAGCCGCCGCGCCGCCGGGGCCGGCCGCCCGCTCGGAGGCCGGTCCGGAACAGGCTCGCGACGCGCTCTAAAGCCGCGGCCCTTGCCGCTTTCGCAGGCGGTCGCCCTTCTGTATGTTGCCGCGCGGATCCAGCCGGAGAGACCACACCATGGCCGCCTTCAAGACCCTCGACGACATCGGCCACGTAAGCGGCAAGCGGGTGCTCGTCCGCGTCGACCTGAACGTTCCAGTCGCCGACGGCAAGGTCACCGACGCGACCCGCATCGAGCGCGTCGCCCCGACCATCCTCGAGCTCGCCGACAAGGGCGCCAAGGTCATCCTGCTCGCCCATTTCGGCCGGCCGAAGGACGGGCCGTCGCCGGAGTTTTCGCTCGAACCGATCGCCCGCGCCACCGCCGACGTTCTCGGCAGGCCGGTCGCCTTCGTTTCCGACTGCATCGGCGAGAAGGCCGCGGGCGCCGTCTTCGCCATGATGCCGGGCGACATCGCGCTTCTCGAGAATACCCGCTTCTACAAGGGCGAGGAGAAGAACGACCCGGACTTCGCCGACAGGCTCGCCGCCAATGGCGACCTCTACGTGAACGACGCGTTTTCCGCCGCGCACCGCGCGCACGCCTCGACCGAGGGGCTTGCCCACCGCCTTCCCGCCTTTGCCGGCCGCACCATGCAGGCCGAACTGGAGGCGCTGGAGAAGGGCCTCGGCAATCCGGCGAAGCCGGTCGTCGCCATCGTCGGCGGCGCCAAGGTGTCGACCAAGATCGACCTGCTGATGAATCTCGTGCGCAAGGTCGACGCGCTCGTCATCGGCGGCGGCATGGCCAACACCTTCCTCGCGGCGCGCGGCACCGATGTCGGCAAGTCGCTGTGCGAGCACGACCTGACGGCCACCGCCAAGCAGATCATGATCGAGGCCGCCGGCGCCGGCTGCGCCATCGTCCTTCCCGTCGACGGCGTCGTGGCGAAGGAATTCAGGGCCGGCGCGGCGGCACAGACCGTCGCCATCGACCATGTTCCGGCCGACGGCATGATCCTCGACGTCGGCCCCAGGACGGTCGCGGCCATCTGCGAATGGGTCGACCGCGCCGCGACGCTCGTGTGGAACGGCCCGCTCGGCGCCTTCGAGATCGAGCCCTTCGACCGCGCCACGGTGGAGGCCGCGCGCCACGCCGCCCGGCGTACCGTCGAGGGCAAGCTGGTCTCGGTCGCCGGCGGCGGCGATACGGTGGCCGCGCTCAACCACGCCGGCGTCGCCGACGACTTCACCTATGTGTCGACCGCCGGCGGCGCCTTCCTCGAATGGATGGAAGGCAAGGAACTGCCGGGCGTGAAAGTCCTCCAGGCCTGATCCGGACGGTCGCGCGAGGCCTCCCTATGAGCTTGCCGCGGCACATCTGCCGAGGCCGATCTTTCAATCGATTCGACCTTTGCCGCGCCATTCCGTTCGCCGTCCGCCTCTGCTAAGCGGCCTCCGGCACGAGAAAAAGGAGGCATGGGATGAACGAGCGGATCGCGGCCATGGCGGCCCAGGCGGCAAGGAAGGACGGCTTCATCGCCGCGCTCGACCAGTCGGGCGGCTCGACGCCCAAGGCACTGAAGCTCTACGGTCTCGACGAGAGCGCCTGGTCGAACGAGGCCGAGATGTTCGATCTCATCCACGCCATGCGTGCGCGCATCATCAAGTCGCCCGCCTTCACCGGCGACAAGGTGATGGGCGCGATCCTGTTCGAGCAGACCATGGACCGCGACATCGACGGCGTGCCGACGGCGCAGTATCTCTGGGAAAAGCGCGGCGTCGTGCCGTTCCTCAAGATCGACCGGGGCCTTCAGGAGGCCAGGGACGGCGTCCGCCTGATGAAGCCGATTCCGGACCTCGACGCGCTGCTCGAGCGCGCCGTCGCCAAGGGCATCTTCGGCACCAAGGAGCGTTCGGTCATCGACGCCGCCAATCCGAAGGGCATCGCGGCGGTCGTCGCCCAGCAGTTCGAGGTCGGCCGCCAGGTGCTCGCCCACGGCCTGATGCCGATCCTCGAGCCCGAGGTGACCATCTCCATCCCCGACAAGGCCGAAGCCGAGGACCTCCTGCTCGCCGAGATCCTGAAGCATCTCGACACGCTGCCGGCGGGCAAGCAGGTCATGCTCAAGCTCACGCTGCCGACCAGGGCCAACCTCTACAAGCGGCTGGTCAACCATCCGCGCGTCATGCGCGTCGTCGCCCTGTCGGGCGGCTACACCCGCGCCGAGGCCAACGCGAAGCTTGCCGAGAACACCGGCGTCATCGCCAGCTTCTCGCGGGCGCTGACCGAGGGCCTCTCGGCGCAGCAGAGCGACGCCGAGTTCGACGCCGTGCTCGCCGAAGCGATCGATTCCATCTTCGAGGCCTCGCGCGCGAAGTAGGGCCGGCGGCATCCAGCCTGACGCCCATCCGCTCGCCCACGAAGTGGGGGAGAGGTGGCGAGCGCAGCGAGCCGGAGAGAGGGCCTTTCCGAGGCACCACCTGCTGCCGGCCCCGCCTCTTCGCCATCCTCGGGCAACGCGCCGCACAGCGGCCGGGTGGGGTCGTCTCGGCAACGCGCAGCGCTTCCGCCTCTTCGTCATCCTCGGGCAAACGACGCGCAGCGGCGCGCGACCCGAGGATCCATGCCGGAACGGCCGGGAAGTGCGCCGCGGCGCAGAACCCGGCGCCCTTCGCCCGCCGTCCCGCGCCGCCGCACCGGTCAGGCATGGATCCTGGGGTCTATGCCTTCGCTTCGCTCGGCTCCGCCCCAGGATGACAAAGCGCGAAAGCGCGGGACTGTTCCCGACTCATGGAGGCCAACGCGCCGCCCCGCCGGGGCTTTTCTTTTGCGCGTCGCGTCGTAAGAAACGGCGATGTCGCGGTTCGCTCCCTTGTTCTCCTGGCTCCTCTTCCCGGTCTATGTCTGGCAGGGGCTCGCCGTGCGCCGGCGCACGGAGCGCATGCTGCCGGCCGAAGGCCCGGTGCTTCACGAGGTCGACGGCGCCGGCCCGGCGCTGCGCCTGCTCGTCGTCGGCGATTCCTCGGCGGCGTCCGTCGGCATCGGCCGCTCCGAGGACGGCCTCGCCCACCAGCTGGCGCTGATCCTCGCCCAACGCACCGGGCGCGCCGTCGCCTGGCGCGCCGCGGGCTTCAACTCGGCCACTGCCGGCCAGATCCGCGATTTCGTCCTGCCCAATCTTTCGCCCGACCCGTGGGACCTGATCGTCGTCTCCATCGGCACCAACGACGCCAAGAATTTTCACACCGCGCGGCGCTTCAAGCGCGAGTTCGGCGGCCTGCTCTATTCGCTGCGGGCGAAGTGGCCGCAGGCCCGCATCGTCTGGTCGCCCGTCGTCGACATGACGCTGGTACCGGCGCTGCCCAGCGCGCTCGGCCGCCTGCTCGAAATCCGCGCCGTGATGATCAACCGCCTGGGCGAGCGCCTCTGCCGCGAACGCGGCGCCGTCCCAGCCACCCGCCTGCCGATCCTCGACCCGAAAGCCGGCTTCTCGTCCGACGGCTTCCACGCCTCGGAAGCCGGCTACCGCGCCTGGGCCGAACACATGGCGGGGTTTGTCGGGGTGGAGACGTGAGGGGGTCTTGCGCCCGAAGGAATTCGGGCGGGACGGGGGGCGGATATTCTCGTTTTCCTCTTTGATCGCCAACGAATGTCGCGGAAACGTCATGAAGGCCGGACCGGTCGAAACCGGGATCTCGATGCGCAACCGTAACCGGCCTCGCCGACCCGTTGCTTCGCCCGACATGGTCGCCGGGCTCGAGCCGCTTCACGTCTCGCCGACGCGGGGACAAACGTCCACCGCCCCCTCCAGCGAAATCAACGACTTCCGCGATTTGCACCCCGCGCCGGCGGCGATTTTGTCCCCCTCCCTCGCGGCCGGCGTAGATTCGCTGCGGTCAACGGAGGCCCGGACATGGCGGGTACGATGCAGGACAGGGGGACGTTTCCGGGCATCGCCCGGACGC
>DUSC01000273.1 GCA_012842935.1 Hyphomicrobiales bacterium
GATTTCATCGTGGAGGAAGTCGCGGACGACGTCGAAGATCGAGCGGTACAACACGACCAAGCCTTGCTTGATCGCCAGGTAGCCGATCGCTTGAGCGAGGAACGACTTGCCGGTGCCCGGCGGTCCGAGCAGCAGCACGTCGCGTGCTTCGCGGACGAATCGGCACGTGGCCAGGTCGAAGATCTGCTTGCGCGGGATCGACGGATTGAACGACCAGTCGAAGTCGTCGAGCGCCTTGAGTTCGCGGAAGCTGGCGGTCTTCACGCGGCGGTCGATCTGCCGTTGGTTGCGGACCAGTAGCTCGTCTTGCAGCACGAGTTCGAGGAAGTCGGCGTGCGTGAGCTGATGGCCGGCCGCTTCTTGTAGGCGGACGTCCAGGCTTTCAGCTAAACCGGAGAGGCGAAGCTGGCGCAGCGCGGTGTGCAGGCGATCATTCATGGGGTGGCTCCTGGTTGGGAAGAAGTGGTTGGTCAAACGACTGAGGTTGAACTACCGTTGAATTGTCCGGTGAAACGGAGTCGGGCTCTGCTGAGGAGCAACCCGCCGAGGGATAGCCGGATCGAGGGCGCGTCGAGAACGTGCCGAAGCTCCGGTCGTTCGCTCGGCCGGAGCTTTTTTCTTTCATGTGTCGATCCTCCGCGCCTCGAACGCCCGAGCCATGCCTTGTAAAACCTTCGCCCACGGAGGGGCGATCTGCCTGGCGATGGATCGCGCGCGCCACGAGCGCGGCATAATCACCGAGCGGCCGAATGATCGGATGCTCGTCGAGAAACGGCAGTGGCTGTTGCGATGGCGCATGATGCTTGAGCAGTTGTCGCAACACGCGGAGCCGATAAACGCCGTGCGAAAGGGCCGTTTTACAGGCGTTGTCCAACGCTTCGGCTGGATGCTTCACCGCCAGCGCGAGCAGGCCTTGCAGCACGCGCGTCCCTTCGATGCCACGGGCGTGCAGCATCGCCTGCGCCCACTCATGAGCGTGCTCGCCGATCGCTTCGATCTTTCGCAGCAGCCACGCGGCGCCACGTTCGAGGCCGCCTATCTTCTCGGCCACGACGTGTTCGCCGAGCGTGCTGAAGCGGCCCGGCTCGCGGCGCACGTGCAATGCAATCTGCTCGAACCGCTGGTTGAACACGCGCACCAACCGCGCGTCCCACCGCACCCAGACGACGCGGCCCAAGTATTCCGGCGGCGCCGAGTAGTACGCCTTGGCGACCTCGACGTGGCCGTCGCGATTGACCTTCCGCTCGGCTTCGTGGAAGTTGGCGAACGGTTCGTTCGGTAGCGGCAACAGCGCGGCGCGTTCGCTCGCGGCGAACACCTTGGCGACTTGTTGCTTCGTCGTGCCATGAATCCGCGTATCGGCGACCGTCGCTTCCCAGTGCGCCAGATGCGCGTTCTGCGTGGCCAGACTGTCAAACGTGCGGCGTGCCAGCCCGTTGTTCTGCACGTACTTCACGCCGGCTTCGACCTTGCCCTTGTGCCGCGGCGTGTAAGGCCGCGTCGGCAGGATCACCGTGCCGTGGTGCCGGCAGAACGCGGCCACCTTCGGCGTCAACTCCGGATCGAACCAATCGGGATGCTTGACCGCCGCCTTGAGGTTGTCGATCACCAGCGTCTTCGGCACGCCGCCGAAGTGCCGGAAGGCGTTTTCGAGCGCCGCGAGAAAGTCGTCGGTCGTCTGGCGGAACGTTGCTTCGCTGTAGCCCTTGCGGCTGTGCGAAAGCACGATGCGAAACACGTGCGTCTTGCGGCGCTTGCCGTCCGCGCCGACGATCGGCGCGCCCGTGCCGAAGTCGACCTGTGCCTCTTCGCCGGCGGCGCACTCCATCCGCCGAAACGGCAGTGGCCGCACGTGGCCCAACCGCCGCAGATAGCGCCGCACGCTGTCGTAGCTGACGGTCGCGCCGCCCTCCACGAGATCCTGGTAGATCCGCTGCGCCGACAAGCCTTCGGTCGCCTTGGCGCGAATCGTTTCCCGATAAGGCTCGCAACGGCTCTGCGGACCCGGCGGCCCGATCGGCGCATTGGCCGGTTTTGAGCCGGGCGGTGGAGGCAACCCGCCGATCGGCGCGTTCAATCCATCGGCCGTAGTGCCGGTCGTGATGCCGATCGGCGCGTTGGCTGGTTTTGGGTCGATACCCGGCGCGGCGGGTTTTGAAGGGTCGGACCCGGCCGGCGCAATGGCGGGTTTTGACCCGTACAACCCGAGCGAGAGGTACTTATGGACCGTGCCTCGGTCCACGCCCAGCGTGCGCGCGATCTCACGCTGAGATCGCCCTTGCGCATGAAGCGATAAAATCGACTGCACTTTCGCCATCTTGAGCAGATTCGGCATCACAAGCCTCCTTCCGCCCCGGCGACACGCCGGAGACTAGAAGGCCTCTACGCCGAACCCAACCTTTCTCAAAATGGCCGATTTTCACCCGCCGATCACTGGCTGGTTTTAAGCGCCGACTGACAGGCTCGATTTCGTCTACAAGCGACTGGAGTACGTGAACTATCCCGAAATCCAAGTCACGTCGCTACGGATTCGCTACGTCGGCGAACTTGAAACTCCCACCATTCAAA
>DUSC01000274.1 GCA_012842935.1 Hyphomicrobiales bacterium
CGATCGCTCCCTCGAGGAAGTTCATCCCCGGCGAGCCGATGAAGCCGGCGACGTAGCGGTTGACCGGACGGTTGTAGATCTCGTGCGGCGTGTCGAGTTGCTGGATCACCCCGCCCTTCATGATGGCGATCCGATCGGCGAGGGTGAGCGCCTCGATCTGGTCGTGGGTGACATAGACCATGGTGTTGCCGAGCCGCTGGTGCAGGCGCTTGATCTCGACGCGGAGCTCCGAACGAAGCTTGGCGTCGAGGTTGGAGAGCGGTTCGTCGAACAGGAAGACGTCGACGTCGCGCACCAGGGCGCGCCCGATGGCGACGCGCTGGCGCTGGCCGCCAGACAGTTGCGACGGCTTGCGGTCGAGCAGCGGTTCGATCTGAAGGATCTCGGCGGCGCGGGCGACGCGGCGCGCTATTTCGTCCTTCGGCATGCGCGCGTTCTTCAGGCCGAAGGAAAGATTCCCGCGCACGGTCATCTGTGGATAGAGCGCATAGGACTGGAAGACCATGCCGATGCCGCGGTCCTTGGGCTCGGCCCAGGTGACGTTCTTGCCCTTGATGAAGATCTGGCCGGCGGTGACGTCGAGCAGGCCGGCGATACAGTTGAGCAGGGTCGACTTGCCGCAACCTGATGGGCCGAGGAGAACCAGGAACTCGCCGTCGGCGATGTCGAGGTTGAGCGACTTCAGCACGTCGACGGAGCCGAAGGAGAGCGAGACGTCCTTGATCAGGATGCTGGTCATGTTTCAGCCTTTCACCGCGCCGGCGGCGATACCGCGCACGAACAGCTTGCCCGAGATGAAGTAGATGACGAGCGGCACCAGCCCCGTCAGCAGCGTCGCTGCCATGTTGACGTTGTATTCCTTCACACCCTGGACCGAGTTGACGATGTTGTTGAGCTGAACGGTCATCGGGTAGGTTTCGGGGCGGGTGTAGACGACGCCGAACAGGAAGTCGTTCCAGATGCCGGTCACCTGGATGATCATCGAGACGACGAAGATCGGCAGCGACATCGGCAGCATGATGCGGAAATAGATCGCCCAGAAGCCGGCACCGTCGACGCGTGCGGCCTTGAACAGCTCCTCCGGCACTGAAGCGAAGTAGTTGCGGAACAGCAGCGTGTTGATCGGCATGCCGAAGATGGTGTGGACGATGACGAGCCCCGTCAGCGTGCCGTAGACGCCCATTTCCCGAAGGATGATGACGACCGGGTAGATCATCACCTGGTAGGGGATGAAGGCGCCGACGATGAGGATGGTGAAGAAGACGTTGGCGCCCTTGAATCGCCAGTTCGCCAGAGCGTAGCCGTTCACCGAGGCGATCAGGATGGAGATGACGACGCTCGGGATGGTGATGCGTACCGAATTCCAGAAGCCTCGCGAGAGCCCGTCGCAGTTGAGACCGGTGCACGCCGTCGCCCAGGCCTTCACCCACGGCTCGAAGGTGATCTCCACCGGCGGTGCGAAGACGTTGCCCAGGCGGATCTCGGGCATGCCCTTCAGCGACGTCACGATCATCACGTAGAGCGGCAACAGGTAATAGGCGGAAAACAGCAGCAGCGTCCCGTAGACGACGATGTTGCGCCGCGACAGGACCGGCCGCGGTTTCGGGCCGTAGGGCTCGACACCGGCCGCGAGACGTGACTTGAGGACCGCGTCAGCCACGCTTGTTCCTCCCGCCGAATTCGAGATAGGCCCAGGGAACGACGACGATCATGACGGTCAGCAGCATCATCGTCGAGGCAGCGAAGCCCTGGCCGAGATTCTGCGCCGAGAACATGTAGTCGTAGACATATTTTGCCGGCACTTCCGAGGCGTGGCCGGGTCCGCCCGATGTCTGCGCGACGACGAGGTCGTAGACGCGCACGATGCCCGAGGCGATGATGACGAGGGTCGTGACGAAGACCGGCCGCATCATCGGGATGACGATGAACAGATAGGTCTTCCACATCGGGATCCCGTCGACGCGCGCCGCCTTCCAGATGTCCTCGTCGATACCGCGCAGGCCCGCGAGCATGAGGCACATCACCAGGCCGGTACCCTGCCAGAGGCCGGCGATCAGGATGCCGTAGATGACGATGGACTGGTTGTAGAGCGGGTTGAAGGTGAAGCTCTCCCAGCCGAGGCTGCGCACGAAATGCTGCACGCCGAAGTCGGGATTGAGCAGCCACTGCCAGACGAGGCCCGTGACGATGAAGGACAAAGCGAACGGATAGAGGATGATCGTGCGGAACGTGTTCTCGAAACGGATCTTCTGGTCGAGCAGCGCGGCGAGCAGGAAACCGATGGTGAGCGAGAAGACCAGCGACAGGCTGCCGTAAATCAGGAGGTTCTGGATCGAGGCGATCCAGCGCGGGGTTGCCCACAGCCGATCGTACTGGTCCAGTCCGACAAACTGCAGCCGCGGCAGCAGGCGCGAATTGGTGAAGGAATAGACGACGGTCCAGACGGTTCCGCCGACGAACACGACCAGCGCCGTGAAGATCATCGGGATCGACGCGATCTTGGCGTTCAGATTGCGGAACAGGGAGTTCGGGCGCCCCGGGGCTTCGTTCGCCATGGTCGTCGTCCGGCTTCAGGGTCGAGGAAGGCCCGCCGCCGCGCCCATGCGGCGCGGCGGCGGGAGCGATCGGCTCGCTGGCTCAGTCGGCGTTGGCGATGATCTCGGCGTAGCGCTTCTGCGCCTCTTCCGGCGTCATCGACGGCGTGGCGAAGAACTCGACAAACAGGTCGTTAAGCTGGTTGTTGGTGTCCTCGGTGTTGAGCCGCGGCGGGTCGGGCATCGTGTTGCCCTTTGCCAGAATTTCGAGGCCCTTCTTCATGCAGTCGTTTGCGGCGTTGAGGTCGACGTCGCCGCGCACCGGCACGGAGCCCTTCTTCAGGTTGAAGGCGACCTGCGTCTCGGGGCTGAGCATGACCGAGGCGAGAACCTCCTGCGCGGCGGTCTTGTCGGGGTCCTTGAGCTTCGGGAAGTAGAAGGCGTCGCCGCCGACCGAGATCAGTTCGTTCACGCCGAGACCCGGAAGGCAGGAATAGTCCTTGCCCGCAACCTGTCCCGCCACCTGGAATTCGCCCTGCGCCCAGTCGCCCATGATCTGGCCGCCGGCCTGGCCGGTGATGACGAGATTGGTGGCCTGGTTCCAGTCCTGCACGTTAGACTTGGCGGCCATCCGGCGGGCGTCGTCGGCCGCCTTGAAGACCTTGGCGATCTCCGGTCCGGCCGCGGCTGCCTCATCCTTGTCCTGGTAGACCTTGAGGTAGGTCTCCTTGCCGGCGATCGCCGGGATCAGCACGTTGAACGCGCCGGTGCGCTGCCATGCCTGGCCGCCCATGGCGAGCGGGATCTTGCCGGCCTTCTCGAGCGCCGGCGCCGCGGCGACGAACTCGTCCCAGTTCTTCGGAACCGGCACGCCGGCGTCGGCGAACGCCTTGTGCGAAAGCCACAGCCACTGCCAGGAATGGATGTTGATCGGCACGCAGTAGACCTTGCCGTCGACGGTGCAGCCATCGAGCAGGCTTACGGGCCGGATGAAGTTCTTCCAGCCCTCCTTCTCCGCAAGCTCGGTGAAGTCTCGCATCAGGCCGGCCTGGACCAGCTCTTCCGCCTGGCGCCCGTGATTGAACTGGGTCGCACCCATCGGGTCGCCGCCGGTGATACGGCTGATGAAGACCGGGCGAGCCGTGTTGCCGCCGCCGGCGATGGCGCCGTCGATCCATTTGTTGCCTGTCGCGTCGAAAGCCTTGGCCAGTTCGGCGACAGCCGCCGCCTCGCCGCCGGATGTCCACCAGTGAGTCACTTCCAGATCGGTCGCCTGCGCCAGCCCGACGGTACCGAGCACGGTCGAGGCAGCGATGAGTGCCTTGAAAGAGTTCATTGATTCCTCCCAGAAGCCCGCCGCTCCCGCGACAGGCGTTTCTCTTCTCCCATCCCCCGGCCTCCTGCTCCGGCGGATACAATCGATTAAAGTGCCGGGAACGGCGCCATGCAATCGATTACATTTATTTCTGTTGCCGAAAAAAAGAAATGTCAAGCCAATTCCGGCGAATCGTGTTTTGAGGGCTTTGACGAGCAGGCGGGACAGGTGACCAAGGCATTTCCGACGATCCAGGACGTGGCGCGCGTGGCCAAGGTGTCGACCGCGACCGTGAGCCGCGCCCTGTCCTATCCCGAGCGTGTCTCCAAGGAGACGCGGCGGGTCGTCATCGACGCCATCGAACGCACCGGCTACAGGGTCAACCAGACGGCGCGCAACCTGCGCCGCAAGCAGAGCGGCGCGATCGTCGTGCTCGTGCCCAATCTCGGCAACCCGTTCTTCTCGAAGATCCTTTCCGGCATCGAGGCGACCGCCTCGCGCGAAGGTCTGAACGTGCTGATCGCCGACACGCGCCAGCCGCAGGTCAGCCCGCGGCTGATCGGCGAGTACCTCCATGCCAACCGGGCCGACGGGCTCATCCTGCTCGACGGCGCCATCAGGCCCGACCTCATTCCGGGCGCACCCGACAGGCGCCCGCCGATCGTCTATTGCTGCGAATGGAACGAAGACAACGACCTGCCGTCGGTGCGCTTCGACAACAGCGGCGGCGCGGCACTCGCCGTCCGCCATCTCCACGGCCTCGGCCACCGCAAGATCGGCCACATACTCGGGCCCGGCGACAACGTGCTGACCAGGGAGCGCGAGCAAGGCGTGCGCAGCGCGCTCGGCGCGCTGGGCCTCGAGGCGCGCAGCGACTGGTTCTTCGACGGCGACTTCTCGCTTGCCGCCGGCGCGCGGGCGGCGGCGCATTGGCTGGCGCTCGAGGACCGCCCGACGGCGATTGCGGCGGCCAACGACGAGATGGCCTGCGGCTTCATATCCGGCCTGCATCGCGCCGGGCTGTCCGTCCCCGACGACGTCTCGGTGGTAGGATTCGACGACATCGACATCGCCGAACAGTTCATCCCGGCACTGACCACGATCCGGCAACCGCGCAGCGAGATCGGCGAAAGCGCGGCGACCGCGCTGATCGGCCGGATCCGCGGCGGCGGTTCGGAGACGTCCCCGGAGGTGAAGGTCCTCGGCGCGGAGTTGATCGTGCGCTCGAGCACACGCGCCGCCTGAGCGACGCTCCCCGCGCAGCGGCTTTGCGGGCATTGCCGGCGACGAACCGGCAGTCCCCGGGGATCAGAGCCGGTAGGCGCGCTTCGCCAGGCCGTAGGTGAGGTCGCGGGCGAGTTCCGCCGCCTCGTCCGCGCGCAGGCGGCCGGTGCGCACGAGTGTCGCCAGGTAGCCGCAATCGACCCGCCGGGCGACGTCGTGCCGCGCCGGGATCGAGGGGAAGGCGCGGGTGTCGTCGTTGAAGCCGACGGTGTTGTAGAAGCCCGCCGTCTCGGTGGTCAGCTCGCGGAAGCGGCGCATGCCCTCCGGACTGTCGAAGAACCACCAGGCCGGGCCGAGCTTCAGGCACGGGTAGACGCCGGCCAGCGGCGCGAGTTCGCGCGAATAGGCGGTCTCGTCGAGGGTGAACAGGATCACCGTCAGCCCCGGCTCCAGACCGACCGCGTCGAGCATCGGCTTCAGGGCGGCGACGTAGTCGGTGCGGCCTGGGATGTCGAAGCCCTTGTCGCGGCCGAAGCGGGCGAAGATCGAGGCCGAATGGTTACGCCGCGAGCCCGAATGGATCTGCATGACCATGCCGTCCTCGACGCTCATCTTCGCCATCTCGGTGAGCATCTGGGCACGGAAAAGCTCGACATCGGCCGCGGACGCCGATCCGCCGCGCACGCGCCGGAAGAGCGCCTCGGCTTCCGCCGGGGCGAGATCGGCGGTGGCGGCCGTCGGGTGGCCGTGGTCGGTTGCGGTCGCGCCGTGCTGCCTGAAGAAGGCGCGGCGGATCCGGTGGGCTTCCAGATAGCCGACCCAGGAACCCGTATCGCAGCCGGTCAGCTCGCCGAGCCGGTCGAGATTCGCCGCGAAACCGTCGAAGTCGGGGTCGGTCACCGAATCCGGGCGGTAGGTGGTGATGACCCGGCCGGCCCAGCCGGATTCGGCGATCATGCGATGCCAGCGCAGATCGTCGAGCGCCCCTTCCGTCGTGGCCAGCACTTCGAGGCCGAAGCGCTCGTAGAGCGCCCGCGGACGGTACGCGTCGTCGGCGAGGCATTCGGCAATGCGGTCGTAATGGGTGTCTGCAGTGGCAGCGCTCAGCGGCTCGTCGAGGCCGAAGAGCGTGGCGAAGGTGTGGTCCAGCCACGACCGCGTCGGCGTACCGCGGAAGAGGTGGTAGTTCGACGCGAACAGGCGCCAGATCCTGCGCCCGTCCGTCTCCGCGCCTCCCTCGACCGGGGCGACACCCAGGTCCTCGAGGCGCACGCCCTGGCTGACCAGCATGCGGAAGATGTAGTGGTCGGGAACGATGAGCAGCTGAGCGGGATCGGGGAACCGCTCGTTCTCGGCGAACCAGCGCGGGTCGGTGTGGCCGTGCGGGCTGACGATCGGCAGGCCGCGGATTTCGGCATAGAGATCGCGCGCCAGCGCACGAACCGACGGTTCGACCGGAAACAGCCTGTCCTCGTCCAGCAGCCCTGCCATGATCATCCTCCGTTCGCGGCGCATTGGTAGGCGCGAATGCGCGCCGAAATCAACCGCGCGGCGACGGGTCGCGGTCCGGGGCGATCCCGGCCGGCCTATTTCGAGCGCAGTTTGCGTCCGTAGAGTTCGAGGCGGTGATGGACGATCTCGTAGCCGAGCGCCCGGGCCACCTCGTCCTGGAGCTTTTCGATCCGGTCCGAGCGGAACTCGACGACGTCGCCGGTTTCGATGTCGATCAGGTGGTCGTGATGGGCGCCGCCGGCCTGCTCGAAGCGCGACGGCCCGCCCTCGAAGGCGTGACGGCGGATGGCGCCGACCGTCTCGAGCAGCTTCATGGTGCGGTAGACGGTGGAAAGCGAGATGCTCGAATCGAGCGCTACCGCGCGGCGGAAGATCGCCAGCGCGTCGGGATGGTCCTCGGTCTCCGACAGGATGCCGAGGATGATCCGCCGCGGGCGGGTGATGCGCACGCCCGCCTGGCGCAGTTCCTCCTCGTAGTCGCGCTTCTCGGCGATCGGATTCGTCATGATGCGACTATGGGCAAGTTGCTTCGCAATTGCAAAAGGGAATGGCCGCGCAGCGCCCGATACGGTGACCGAATCGACTTACTTGCAAACGATTTGCAATTGCATTGACAACCGCATGGCGATCCGGCATACAGGCAGGCGTCGGACCGACCCCCGAGGTTGAGCATGAGACTGCCTGCACTTGCAGCCGCATTCCTGGCGGTGCTCTCGTTCGCCGCCTGCAGCGAGAGCGAGAGGCCGGCCCGGCTGAAGGTCGTCACCACCTTCACCGTCATCGCCGACATGGCGGCCAATGTCGCCGGCGACGCCGCCGACGTCGAATCGATCACCAAGCCCAACGCCGAGATTCACAATTACCAGCCGACGCCGGGCGATCTGATCCGCGCCCAGGGCGCCGGGCTGATCCTGTGGAATGGCCTCAACCTCGAACTCTGGTTCGAGAAGTTCTTCCAGAATCTCAGCGGCGTTCCCGGCGCGGTGGTTTCCGAGGGCGTGACGCCGATGGGCATCGCCGAGGGTCCCTATACCGGCAAGCCCAACCCGCACGCCTGGATGTCGCCCGAGGCAGCGCTGATCTATGTCGAGAACATCCGCAGGGCGCTCGCGGAGCGCGACCCGGCCAATGCCGAGACCTATGCCAGGAACGCCGCGGCCTATTCGGAAAAGATCAGGGCCACGGTCGAGCCGATCCGCGAGCGTCTCGCTGCCATTCCCGAGGAACGCCGGTGGCTGGTGACCAGCGAGGGCGCCTTCAGCTACCTCGCCCGCGACTTCGGCCTGAAGGAGCTCTATCTCTGGCCGATCAACGCCGACCAGCAGGGCACGCCGCAGCAGGTGCGCAGGGTGATCGACGCGATGCGCGCCCACAACATCCCCGCGATCTTCTCGGAGAGCACGGTGTCGGCCGACCCGGCGCAGCAGGTCGCGCGCGAGACCGGCGCGAAATACGGCGGCGTGCTCTACGTCGATTCGCTCAGCGACGCCGGCGGGCCGGTGCCGACCTATCTCGACCTGCTCCGCGTCACCGCCGAGACGATCGCGAGGGGGCTTGCCGAATGAACGCCCCGGCAACGGCCGCCGCGACTGCGAATACCGCCGACGGGCTCGTCGGCCGCGACGTCACGGTCACCTACCGGAACGGCCACACCGCCCTGCGCGGCGCCACCTTCTCCATACCGCCCGGCTCGATCACCGCGCTGGTCGGCGTCAACGGCAGCGGCAAGTCGACCCTGTTCAAGGCGATCATGGGCTTCGTGCCGCTTGCGACCGGCAGCGTGTCCATCTTCGGCCGGCCGGCGGCCGAGGCGCTGAAGCGCAACGCGGTCGCCTACGTCCCCCAGGCCGAGGACGTCGACTGGAATTTCCCGGTCCTCGTCGAGGACGTCGTGATGATGGGCCGCTACGGCCACATGAACATGATGCGCCGGGCGAAGGCGGCCGACCGGGACGCGGTTTCCGCCGCGCTCGACCGCGTCGGCATGGCCGGTTTCCGCAAGCGCCAGATCGGCGAGCTTTCCGGCGGCCAGAAGAAGCGCGTCTTCCTCGCCCGCGCGCTCGCCCAGGAAGGTCGGATCATCCTCCTCGACGAGCCGTTCACCGGCGTCGACGTGCGCACCGAGGAGGCGATCATCGCGCTTCTGAGAGCTCTGCGCGACGAGGGCCGGATCATGCTCGTCTCGACGCACAATCTGGGCAGCGTGCCGCGCTTCTGCGACCGCGCGATCCTGATCAATCGCACCGTGCTCGCCGAGGGGCCGACGGCCGAGGTCTTCACCCACGCCAATCTCGAAAAGGCGTTCGGCGGCGTGCTCAGGCAGTTCATCCTCGGCGGCGCCGACCTTCACGACGACGACGACACGCGCCGGGTCACCGTGCTCACCGACGACGAGCGGCCCTTCGTCATCTACGGCAACGGCAGCGACCCGCACGTTGCGGCGGCGCCCGAAGAGAAGGACCGAAAGGCGTGACCGCGACGCTCGCCGAGCCGTTCGCCTACGGCTACATGGTCAACGCCATGTGGGTCTCCGCCCTCGTCGGCGGGGTGTGCGCATTCCTGTCGGCCTATCTGATGCTGAAGGGCTGGTCGCTGATCGGCGACGCGCTCTCGCATTCGATCGTGCCGGGAGTGGCGGGCGCCTACATGCTCGGCCTGCCCTTCGCCTTCGGCGCCTTCCTCTCCGGCGGTCTGGCCGCCGCCGCCATGCTCTTCCTCAACCAGCGCACCAAGCTCAGGGAAGACGCCATCATCGGCCTGATCTTCACCTCCTTCTTCGGCCTCGGCCTGTTCATGATCTCGCTGTCGCCGGCGGCGGTGAACGTCCAGACCATCGTGCTCGGCAACATCCTCGCCGTGACGCCGGCCGATACGCTCCAGCTCGTGCTGATCGCCGGCATTTCGCTCGCCGTGCTCTTGGTCAAATGGCGGGACCTCATGGTCGTCTTCTTCGACGAGAACCACGCGCGCTCGATCGGCATCAGCCCGGAGCGGCTGAAAATCGTCTTCTTCGCCATGCTCAGCGCCTGCACCGTCGCCGCGCTGCAGACGGTCGGTGCCTTCCTCGTCATCGCCATGGTGGTGACGCCCGGCGCCACCGCCTACCTGCTCACCGACCGCTTCCCCCGCCTCATCGGCATCAGCGTCGCCATCGGCACGCTGACCAGCTTCCTCGGCGCCTATGCCAGCTATTTTCTCGACGGCGCAACCGGCGGCGTGATCGTTGTGCTGCAGACGGCGATCTTCCTTGCCGCCTTCGTGCTTGCGCCGAAGCACGGCATGCTCGCCGCGCGGCGGCGGGCGCGCGCGGCTCTCGGAAAGGAGACCGTGTCGTGACCGTCGTCGAGACGCTGTTCGTGCCGTTCCGCTTCCCGTTCATGCAGCAGGCCTTCGTCATCGCGTTGCTGGTCGCCGTGCCGATGGCCCTTCTTTCCTGCTTCCTCGTGCTGAAGGGCTGGTCGCTGATGGGCGACGCCGTCAGCCACGCCGTGCTGCCCGGCGTGGTACTCGCCTACATCGCCGGCCTGCCGCTCGCCGTCGGCGCCTTTGCCGCAGGCATGAGCTGCGCGCTCGCCACCGGCTTCCTGAAGGAGAACAGCCGCGTCAAGGAGGACACCGTGATGGGCGTCGTCTTCTCCGGCATGTTCGGGCTGGGCATCGTGCTCTACACGAAGATCCAGACCGACGTGCATCTCGACCACATCCTATTCGGCGACATGCTCGGCGTGTCGTGGGCGGACGTCGCGGAGAGCGCCGTCGTCGCCGCGATCGCCGCCGGCTCGATCCTCGTCTTCCGCCGCGACCTCCTGCTGCATTCCTTCGACCCGCAGCATGCGCAGGCGATCGGACTGCCGGTGCGGCTCCTGCATTACGGGCTGCTCGCCATCCTGTCGCTGACCATCGTCGGTGCGCTGAAGGCCGTCGGCATCATTCTCGCCGTCGCGCTCTTGATCTCGCCCGGCGTCATCGCCTTCCTGCTCACCGGGCGCTTTCAGCGCATGCTGGCGCTGTCGGTGGCGATCGCGGTCGCCGCCGCCTTCCTCGGCGTCTATCTCTCCTTCTTCCTTGATTCGGCGCCGGCGCCGACCATCGTGCTCCTGCTCACCGCGATGTTCGTCGCCGCCTTCGTCGCGTCCAGGCTGCGCGTCCGCGCCGCCGAGCGCCGCGTCGCGCAGCAGGGCTGAGCGACCGGCAGGCGGCCTGCCGCCGCCGGCCCATGGCTTTTCTCCTTTCGACGCGCTATGCCGCGACCCGGCCGCCGCGGAATCAGTCCCCTGCGGCATGATCCGCCCCCAGGAGCGATCGAGATGCACCCCTTCGCCGACCAGAAATTCCGCCGATGACAACCCTCGACCGGCGCATCGTCATCGTCGGCAGCGGTCACGCGGGTGTCGAACTCGCCGCCGCACTCCGCCAGCACGGCCACACCGGCCCGCTGACCATCGTCGGCGACGAGCCGGACCTGCCCTATCAGCGCCCGCCTCTCTCGAAGGAATTCCTCAAGTCGAGCGACGATGCGGGCCTGCCGCTGAAGGGCGAGGCTTTCTACGCGGCCAAGGACATCACGCTGCGCCTCGGACGGCACGCGGCATCGATCGATCGTTCGGCCCATGCGCTCGAGCTCGCCGGCGGCGAGCGACTGCCCTACGACCATCTGGTGCTGGCGACCGGTGCCAGGAACCGCATTCCGCCGATCCCCGGCCTCGACCGGGCGCCGATACTGGAACTGCGCACGCTGGCCGATGCCCGCCGGTTGCACGAACGGCTGGACAGGCTTCGCCACGTCGCCGTCATCGGCGGCGGCTTCATCGGCCTCGAAGTGGCCGCTCTGCTGCGCGCCCGCAGCATCGCCGTCGACGTGGTCGAGGCGACGCCTCGTCTGATGGGCCGCGTGCTCTCGGCGCGGATGTCGGCACATTTCCGCTTCCATCACGAGGCGCTGGGCACGCGGCTCCATTTCGAGACGCTGGTGCGCGGCGTGCACGAGACCGCACGCGGTTGTGCGGTCGTGCTGTCGTCCGGGGAGACAATTGCGACCGATGCCGTCCTCGTCGCCGCCGGCGTCGTGCCGAACACCGAACTCGCCCGGCGCGCCGGGCTAGCCGTCGACAACGGAATCGTCGCCGACGCGCGGCTCGTCACCTCCGACCCGGCGATCTCGGCGATCGGCGACTGCGTCTTCTATCCGAACGTCCACGCAGGCGGCATGGCCCGCCTGGAATCGGTGCAGAACGCCGTCGACCAGGCGAAATTCCTCGCCGCCAGGCTATGCGGCGAGGACGGCACCTATCAGGCCACCCCGTGGTTCTGGTCGAACCAGGGCAGCCAGCGGCTGCAGATCGCCGGGCTCGGTGACGGCCACGACGACGCCGTCACGCGCGGCGACCCGCTCGGCGAGAAGTTCTCGATCTTTCTCTACCGCGGAGAGAAGCTGCTGGCGGTGGAGAGCGTCAATGCCGCGGCCGACCACATGGTCGCTCGGCGCCTGATCGGCCAGGGAACGGCGGTGCCGAAGGCGCTCGCCGCGGATATTTACGCCGACCTGAAGGCGCTGCTCTGACGGAGCGGGCGCAGACGCCGTCGTGGACCGCCCTTGACGACGGTCAAGGCGCGAAGGCCCGGCACGGTTACTTCTGGCCGACGAAGGGAGCACGACGATGAAGGCGATGGTCCTCCGCGACATCGGCAAGCCGCTGGTCCTCGAGGAGCGGCCCGATCCTCTGCCCGGGCCGGGCGAGATCCGGCTCGTCGTCGAGGCCTGCGCGGTATGCCGCACCGACCTCCACGTCGTCGACGGCGACCTGCCGAACCCTCGCCTGCCGCTGGTGCCGGGTCACGAGATCGTCGGGATCGTCGACGCCGTGGGCAAGGGCGTCGACGCCGCGCGTCTCGGGCGGCGCGCCGGCGTGCCCTGGCTCGGCCACACCTGCGGCGACTGCGCCTACTGCCGGTCGGGCGCGGAAAACCTCTGCGACGCGCCGCTGTTCACCGGCTACACCCGGGACGGCGGCTTCGCCACCCATGTCGTCGCCGACAGCGCCTACGCCTTCGATCTCGACGCGGACGCCGATCCCGTTTCGACGGCGCCGCTGCTCTGCGCCGGGCTGATAGGCTGGCGGGCGCTGGGCAAGGCAGGCGACGGCCGCTCCGTCGGCCTCTACGGCTTCGGCGCGGCGGCCCACATCCTGACGCAGATCTGTGCCTTTCAGGGACGGACCGTCTTCGCCTTCACGCGTCCCGGCGACGAAGCCGCGCAGCGCTTCGCCCTTGGGCTCGGCGCAGGGTGGGCCGGTCCGTCCGACGCGCCACCCCCCGAACCGCTCGATGCCGCGATCGTCTTCGCGCCGGTCGGCGACCTCGTGCCGCTCGCGCTGCGCGCGGTGCGCAAGGGCGGCCGCGTCGTGCTGGGCGGCATCCACATGAGCGATATTCCGCGCATGCCCTATTCGATCCTGTGGGAAGAGCGCTCGATCGCCTCCGTTGCCAACCTGACGCGGGAGGACGCCCGCACGTTCTTTCCAACGGCGCGAACCGCGGGCGTGAGGACGCATACCACCGCCTATCCGCTGACGCGGGCAAACGAGGCGCTGGACGATCTGCGCAACGGCCGATTTTCAGGTGCGGCAGTACTTGTTCCGTAAGTTTTCACTTACCGATATAACGCAGCAGAGATGCAGCATCCCGCTCCTCCCGGCACCGCGAAAGGCGCCGGGAGTGCGTGCGTGCGGAAGCTCAGGCCGGTTTCACCTCGATCTTCTTTTCCTTCTTCTGCGCTTCAGCGGATTTCGGCATCTTCACCGTCAACACGCCCTTGGCGAAGCTGGCATCGATCTTGCCGGTGTCGATCCCGTCCGGGAGTTGGAAGGAACGCTGGAACGAGCCGTAGCGGCGCTCGGAAAGGTAGTAGTCCTTCTCGCGCTCCTCCTTCTGCTCGGTCTTCTCGCCCTTGATCGTCAGCATGTCGCCGGCGAGCTTCAGCTCGATGTCCTTCTCGTCCATCCCCGGCAGTTCGCAGGTGATCTCGAACTCGTTGTCCTTCTCGACGAGGTCGACAGCGGGCGCGATCTGCAGCGCCCCGAGTTTCGGCCACGGCACTTCGCCGCCGGCCATCCGGCCGAACGGCGAGCGCCAGCCGAGCGGATGGAAGTCATCGAATAGCCGGTCGATCTCCTGGCGCAGGTTTTCGAAGGGCGACCAGCTGCGCGCAGCCGGAGCCGCCTTGCCGGCACTCTTGACCGGAACCTTGTTGGACGCATCAGCCATGATGAGTACTCCTGATCGAATTCGTGAAGACGCACCGACCGCATGATCGCGGGACGGGACGGAATGCCCGGGAACTGGCAAACCGACGACACGCGGCAGGAATGACGACCCGTTCCGCCCGTGGCGTCGTGCGCTTTTCCCGAAACGCGGGAATGAAAGACCTTCCCCGCCGCACGGGCATTGACGCACGTCAATCGCGGGCCGCAGCGTCTTGACGCGCGTCAAGACGGATCCGGCGGAAGCTGCTATCAAGTCGCCATGCGCATCTTTGCCCTGAAGGGATCGGAGCAACTCGGCGACGCGGTCGCACGGTCGTTGTGGACCGAGGTCGAACTCCATGAGGAACGGGACTTCGAGGACGGCGAGCACAAGGCCCGGCCCCTGGTCGGCGTTCGCGGCGAGGATGTCTACATCGTCCACAGCCTCGCCGGCGACGGCAGCGCTTCGGCGAACGACAAGCTGGTCAAGCTGCTGTTCTTCATCGCCGCCTGCAAGGAAAGCGGCGCCGCCCGGGTGACCGCCGTCGTCCCCTACCTCGCCTACGCCCGGAAGGACCGGCAGACTAAATCCAGGGACCCCGTCACGACCCGCTACGTCGCCCAGCTCTTCGAGGCCGTCGGAACCGATTGCGTCATGGTCGTCGACGTTCACAACATCGTCGCCTTCCAGAACGCCTTCCGATGCCGCACCGTCCACCTCGACACGCGTCGGCTGTTCGTCCCGTCGATCCGCACGCTGGCCGGCGATCTGCCGTTGACGGTCTTCTCGCCGGACGGCGGCGGCGTGAAGCGCGCCCAACTGCTGAAGGAGGCCTACGAGGCCGAGACGGGCGAGGAGGCCGGTTTCGGCTTCATGGAGAAGCGCCGCAGCGGCGGCGTCGTGTCGGGCGATCTGTTCGCCGGGGACGTGACGAACGCCGCCGTGTTCATCGTCGACGACATGATCAGCACCGGCGGGACGATGCTCCGCGCCGCAAAGGCCTGCCGGGAGCACGGCGCGCGCCGGGTCTACGCGCTCGCGGCCCACGGCCTTTTCGGCGAGGGCTCTCAAGCCATGCTCGACGATCCGGCCGTCGACGCGGTGATCGTCACCGACACGCTGTCGGCGGCGGCGCACACCGCCTCGGGCCGGCCGGCGGGCCGGATCGAGGTGCTTGCGGTCGGTCCGCTGATCGCGGAGGCGATCCGCCGGCTGTCCACAAACGGCTCGATCACCGAACTGCTCGGGTCGCCAGGCTGACCGTCTCCCGTTCGGCGAGCGCGATGTAGCCCATGGCGAGCGGGCGCCATTTTTCCGGCTTGCGCACCGGCCGGTCGAGGAGATGGGCGAGGCAGAGCCTGGCCCTGAGAAGCATGCGGAATCCGCCATAGAGCGCCATCAGTTCCGGCGTGGGCCGGCCGCCGAGTTGCGTCTCCAGCCTGTCGAGCAGAAGGGGGCGGATCCAGGAGGCGCCGAGGATCTCGCATTCGAGGCCGAGATGGTTCGCTTCGTCATAGGGATCGACGATGCGCAAGGCGCGGCTGAATTCGAGACAGTCGATGATCTGCAGCGGTTCAGCCAGGCTGACATGTTCGGGGCGGAGGTCGCCGTGGCCTTCGACGATCCGGCCCCCCGCGATCCTGCGCTCGATGGCCGGCCGCAGCGACACGATGCCGGCCTCGACCCGGTCGAGGATCGTTCGCACACGCGGCCCAAGCGCGAACTCGGCGTCCTCGAGGACCACGCGCGTGGCCTCGTGTTCGGAAACGAAATGCTCGATGGCCGCGCCACCGTCGGCGAGCTGCGGCGGCAGGCCTGCGTAGAATCCGGCGAGCAGGGATGCGATCCGCTCGACGTCGCCCCGCGACACGGCATGTGCCGCGATCCGGGCATCGAGCATCTCGTCTTCCGGCAGCCGCTCCATCTCGACGAGCCAGTCGACGACGGAACCGGTATCGTCGAGGGAAAGCCTGCCGGAAGAGTCGACGCGCAAGGGCACGACGGCCCGGTAGGTGGATGGGGCCAGCCGGCGGTTGAGACGCAATTCCTCCTCGCAGAAATGCCTGCGGCTGTCGATCGACGTGAAGTCGAGAAACGGTCGCCTGAGCGGCTTCTTCAGCTTGTAGACGCGCCTGTCGGTCAGGAAGATCCACGACATGTGGGTCTCTCGCGTCTCGACGCGCTCCGTCGCACCGGCATAGGCGGCCGGATCGCTGAGAAACCTCACCTTCTCGGCAAGATCAACCATCGGCCGACGTCCGTTCCTCTCCGATCGCCAGGGTCCGGTCGTGACAGTTCAGCAGGACAGCAGCCGATTCAACCTCGATTTCTGCAGCAGCGTCCGCGTCACGCCGCCGAACGCCCATTCGCGCAGGCGGCTGTGGCCGTAGGCACCGGCGACGAGGAGGTCGGCGCCGGCGTCGGCCGCCAGCTTCGCCAGGCTCTCGCCGGTCTCCGCGCCGCCCGCATGCACGACTTCGGACCGCGCCCTGACGCCGTGTCTCATCAGGAAACGCACGACGTCGGCGACGCCCGAGCGCGCGGCGGCGCCGGTCTCCTCCTCGACCGCCGCCACCAGCACCTCCGCCGCGGAAGTCAGGAAAGGCAGCGCGTCGACCGCCGCGCGCCGCGCCTCCCTGGTGTCCTTCCACGCGAGGAGCACGCTGCGCGCCTCGACGGGCGCAAGATCGTGCGACGCGAAGAGGACCGGCCGCCCGGCGGAAAGGACGAGGCCGCCGGCATCGATGCGGCGCGCGTGGTCGGCGAACGGACCGATCGCCGGACTGCCGGTGACGATGAGGTCGGCCGCACGCGCCTCCACCGCCAGCGCCTGCGTGGGATTGGCGACGTAGCCGCGCCATGAGACGCGGACGTCTTCGCCCGCCAGCGATTCGAATTCGCGTCGCAGGGCGTCCAGGCGGGCCTCGATCTCGTCGATCTGCGCTCTCAGGACGCCGCCGGCGGCCAGGATGCCGTCGCTGCCGGGCAAGACGATCGGCGCATCGGCCGCCGCAAAGGCGATCAGGTCGGCCTCGAAGCGCCGCGCCAGCGCCGAAGCGAACGCCAGCCGCAATGCGGGCGGCTCGTCGATGTCGAGCTGGACCATGATGGTGTTGTAGATCATGCGATCCGTTTCCCCTTGCAATCCGACGTCCCGATGCGGACGAACGGCGTCTCGCCGTCCGCGGCCGGCCGCACGCCGCCCGCCCGGCGACTCCGGCGCTGCCGCGAGGATGCGAGCGCTCGCCGCAGTGGGCCTTCCCGCGGCCGCTCAGTGCCCCGACATCTCGCGTTTTCGCTCGAGAAGCAGTCGCTGAGCGGCGTCGAAGGCCTCGTGTACGGCAAGCGCGACGTTGTCCGAGGCTTCCCCGTAGTCGATCGCGCGCGTCACGTCGATGTCCGGTCCGGGGACCTCGACCTTCACGTGGACCTTGAAGGACCGCCCGGCGAGCTTCTTCTTCTGCGGGGCCTCGATGACCACCTCGCAGCCGACGATCCGCGGGAAGACCTTTTCCAGTTCGCCGATCCGGCGCCGGACGTGATCCTCGATCGCCTCGGACGGCGCGATGTTGCGAAACGCGATCCTGGGTTCGCTCTGCATTTTCCTGTCTTCCTTCCTTGTGATCCTGCCGCGCCAAACGGCCGCCGCTACATCGACAGTTCCGGCTCCGCCGTCCGTTCGCGCGGCGGCTCGGGGATCTCCGTCATGGTCGCCTCGGTGAGCAGCAGCGTGCTGGCTACCGAAACGGCGTTCTCGAGGGCGATCCGCACCACCTTGGTCGGGTCGATGATCCCGGCCTCGATGAGATCGACATACTGCTTGCGCCCGGCGTCGAAGCCGAAATTGCCGGCACCGTCCGTCATCCTCGCTACGACGACGCCGCCGTCCACGGCCGAGTTCTCCGCGATCTGGCGGACGGGGACCTCCAGCGCGCGCTTCAGAATCTGAACCCCGGTGCGTTCGTCGCCGTCGCAGCGTCCCTCCTCCTCCGCGACCGCGGTGACGCAGCGCAGGAGCGCCAGCCCCCCGCCCGGCACGATCCCCTCCGCGACCGCCGCCTTCGTGGCGCTGATGGCGTCGTCGAGCGCTTCCTTGCGCGCCTTCATCTCGGCCTCGGTCGGCGCGCCGACGCGGATCACGGCGACGCCGCCGGCGAGCTTGGCTAGCCGTTCCTGCAGCTTCTCGCGGTCGTAGTCGCTGGTGGTGTCGGCGATCTCGCGGCGGATCTGCTCGACCCGGCCCGCGATCGCCTTCGGGTCGCCGCCTCCGCCGATGATCGTCGTCGTGTCCTTGTCGACGACGACGCGCTTGGCCCTGCCGAGCTGTCCGATCTCGACATTCTCCAGCTTCAGGCCGAGTTCTTCGGAGATCACCTGGCCGCCGGTCAGCACGGCGATGTCCTGGAGCATCGCCTTGCGGCGGTCGCCGAAGCCCGGGGCCTTGACGGCGCAGTTGCGGAAGGTGCCACGGATCTGGTTGACGATGAGCGTGGCGAGCGCTTCGCCCTCGACGTCCTCGGCGACGACCAGCAGCGGCGCGCCCGACTTGGCGACGGCCTCGAGAAGCTTGATCAGGTCGTGGAGCGAGGACACCTTTCGGTCGACGATGAGCACCAGCGCGTCCTCGAGCGCGGCCTCCATCTTCTCGGCATCCGTGGCGAAGTAGGGCGACAGGAAGCCGCGGTCGAACTGCATGCCCTCGACGACTTCGAGCACCGTTTCGGTCGTCTTCGATTCCTCGACCGTGATGACGCCCTCGCCTCCGACCTTCTCCATGGCATCGCCGACGAGTTGGCCGATCGCCGGGTCGTTGTGCGCCGAGATCGTCGCCACCTGCTCCTTCTCGCGTTTCGTCGCGACAGGCCGCGAAATGGCCTTCAGCGCCTCGATGGCGCGTTTTGTGGCGCGGTCGAGCCCCCGCTTGATGTCGATGGCGCTGGCGCCGGCGACGACGTTGCGCACGCCGTCGGAAAAGATGGCATGCGCCAGGGCGGTCGATGTGCTGGTGCCGTCGCCGACCATCTCCCCGGTTTTCTCGGCAGCCTGGCGCATCATGCGCGCGCCGAGATTCTCCTCGGGATCCTTGAGGTCGAACTCCTTGGCGATGGTGACGCCGTCGTTGCAGACGAGCGGCGCACCCCACTTGCGCTCGATGAGCACCGATTTCGAGCGCGGGCCGAGGGTAACGCGCACCGCGTCGGCGAGTTGGGTGGCGCCGCGCAGGACCTTCTCGCGCGCGGCGGAACGGAAAAGCACTTGCTTGTGGGCCATTTTCGTACCTCTGGGCGACGAAACCGGTCCGAACTTTCCATTCCTGCGCAAATTCTTCCTTGACGCCGGTCAATCACCCCGCGGCGGGCTTGCGCCGACCAGTCCGCGAATCTCGTCGACCACCTGGGCGAGCGGGCGGCCCGCGTCGACGCGGGTCCAGCCCATCGCGCCGACGTCGCCGGCGATCTGCCGTTCGAGCACCGCGGTCGTCGCGTCCGACGGTCCGCCGACGCGCGCACGCACGCGGTCGCGAAGCCGGGAAACGTCGGCCTCCAGCCAGATGC
>DUSC01000275.1 GCA_012842935.1 Hyphomicrobiales bacterium
CCCGCCGTTCGCGAAACCGTCCACACGAGCCCGTGTCAGGGCTTCTGTGCCGTTCCGACACCGCCGCCCGAACCGCCGCCCGAACCGCCGCCGGCGGCCTTGCCGGCTTCCATCGTCGCGGCGATCCAGTCGGTGTAGTTGGCAAGCCGGGTATAGACGCCATAGGCGTTCGCGTGCCCGCAGGCGGCACCGGCGTCGAGCGGTCCTTCGCCCCAGCTGACGATGCCGACCTGGGTCGGCCCGCCGTCGCCGGTCACGAAAAGCGGGCCGCCGCTGTCGCCGTTGCAGGCGTCGCGCTGGCCCGTCGTCGTACCGGCGCAGATCATGTTCTGCGTCAGCGGATCGCGCATGGTCGCCGCGATCGCCTTCGTGGCGGAGTCCACCGCGTCCTCGGAATAGCGCATCCGGGTCGCCCAGCCGCGCAGGATCTCGCCGAGGTCGCGGGCATAGATCTCCTTGATGCCGGCGTTGCAGGCGGCGTTCTCGACGACGTCGATCTCCGCCTCCATGAGGTCGTTCGGGAAGGTTCCGTTCTCCATCATGCCCCAGCCGATGACCATCGCCTTGCCGGCGTCCTGGGTCGGCGAGGCGGGCAGCTTGATCACCGGCGCGGTCGCCGGCTGGGCGAGCTTGATCAGGCCGATATCGTTGTCGAGCGTTTCCGTGCTGTAGCCTTGGTGGACGAAGACCGCGGCGACCTTGTGGCGCTTGCCTTCGGCGAGATTGGTCGCCTCCGACAGGACGGTGACCGAGGCGGGATCGATCGGTGCATCACCGTCCGACAGGCAGTGGGCCGCCGTCAGCACCCACTCGGGCGCGATCAGGCTTCCGCCGCAGAACTGCGCGTCGGGCTGCGATGCGGGGTTCGCGTCGAGCATCTCGCTCGTCAGCAGCGCCACCTGGAACGGCCATTCGCCCTTGTCGGCTTCGTTGCCGCCGAAGACGCGGTCGCCCGCGCCCTCGGCGCTCTGTTCGGCGCGCGCACCGGGAACGCGTCGCATCGGCGACAATTCCGGCCGCGTCATACCCTCGCCGGCGAGCGCCAGGGGCGCCGATGGAAGCGCCGCGGTCAACGCGAGGAGCGAAGCGGCGGCGAGCGGCTTCAACCGTCTGTAGATCGTCAAGTGAACCTCCTGAGACTTCTCTGTCGGATGGGCGAACCACCCCGGCCCCGCCCGTTCGGCGCCATGTAAGACCGCTTTGGTCGATGGCGGAAGCGATTTGTCGGCGCCAATGTTGGAATATTTGCGGCACGTGACGCCACGGCAGGTTTCCGCCCCCGCTTCCGGCGGATACGGTCGCGACGGACATTCATGGTGAGCACGCCCGCCACGCCCCTTCGCGATTTTCCTTTCCCGCCGCTCCGTTTGCTGCGAAACAGGTGATCGGGGTACGGGAGGCTCCCGGCTGGTATCGCCGGGAAGGTCGCCGGTCGGGTGAGGTCGGTGCTGCGCCCCGGCGATAATTTCCGCTCACCACGATCTGGACACGATTTTTAGGTTGTCTCCGGCTCCTTGCTGACTTTGGGAGAGTCTCACCATGAAGAAACGTGCATCTTCACTCATCCTCACCGCCCTGCTCGCCACTACCGCGTGGTCGGGCGCCGCATACGCACAGCAGTATTCGGGAGGGAGCGAGGGATCGGGCGAAGCCTCGCGCAGCCCGATGGCCGAAGATTTTGTGCTTCGCGACGCTGTGAAACCCATCGCCTCGCCGAAGCTCGAGGAAGGCGAGGAAAGCCGCGCCGCGCCGATCACCGACGAGGCCGCGATCGTCAATTCGCTGACCGCGGTGGGGCGCTCCCGCGACGGCAAGGAACTGAGGGTCGCTCCCAGCGACGCGCTCAAGTCGATCATCAAGGAAGAACTCGCTGCGCCGGGCGACGCCAAGAAGACCTCGACCGAGCGCAAGGCCGAGGATCCCGCCTTCACTGCGGGGGACGAGGCCGACCGCCAGGTGTTCGGTGCCGACGACCGCGTCCAGATCAAGAACACCAAGACCTATCCGTTCCGCGTCATCGGCTATCTCGAGGCGAAGTCGCCTTCCGGCAACTACGGCAGCTGCTCGGCGACCCTGATCGGGCCGCGTACGGTGCTCACCGCGGCACACTGCCTCTACAGCCACGATGACGGCGGCTGGCTCGACGAATTCGTCTTCGTGCCGGGCCTCAACGGCCAGAACGACGTTCCCTTCGGCGCCTATTCCTACGAAACCGCCTATGTCGTCGAGGGCTTCATCACGAACTACCAGGGCTACTATGGCTCGGTCGTTCCGTGGGACCTCGGTATCGTGACCCTGTCCGAACCGATCGGCGACCAGCTCGGCTGGCTCGGATACAACAACTACGACGATCTCGGCGACTTCGCCGCGAACATCGTCGGCTATCCGGGCGACAAGCCCGGCGGCACGATGTGGCGCGCGACCTGCAGCGTGCTCGCCGAGAACATCGGCGAGGACTATTTCCAGTACGACTGCGACACCTATCCCGGTTCGAGCGGAAGCTCGGTCTATGCGATGGACGGCAACAACCAGCGCGTCATCGTCGGCGTCAACGTCGCCGAGAGCCCGAACGCCAATACCGCCGTTCGCATCAATCGCGCCTATCTCGAGTGGATCAACAGCCTCAACAAGTAGTCCCGACGCGCCGGCCGCGCGGCCGGTCCGAGGCGTTCGCGAGCCGGCGGCCGAGAGATCGGCCGCCGGCTTTGCGTTTGCCCGGAGCGAGCCGCATTGCGCGGCCGGCGCCCCCCTGCTTAAATAAGCCCGATCGCGGTCGGACGGCGGGGGCGTGGGGCGAATGCTGAACGGACGGATGGGTGCTGGCGCGCTCCTGCTTTTCCTTCTGACTTCGGCTGCCGTTGCAGAAGGGACCGGAACGGGGCAGCCCGGCGCATGGGCGGAGCGGGTGCAGATCCTCTATCGGGAGGACAACCGTTCGGTAGTCCGAGCCAAAGTCCGAGTCTGGGACCCCCATCCCGCGAAGAACCTCGATTTCGTCTGGGAACCCGACAAGGGCGTGCCCGGCGGCGGCGTCGGGCCCGACGGCCTGGTGTCGGGCAAGGGCAAGCTCGTCTGGCGCGTCAAGGGGTCTGCGAGCTACGATCCGAGGACGATCTTCAGCGTCTACACCGGCGAGATGCGCGACGGCCGCCCTGAAGGAAAGGGCCGGCTCGAGATCCGCTCGGGCGAAATCCTCGAAGGCAACTGGAAGGCGGGCATGCTCGAAGGCGAAGGCGTCCGCATCGACGCCCACGGCAACCGCTATGAGGGACCGTTCGTCGGCGGCCGGCCACACGGCGCCGGCCGGCTCCTCCTGCGCAACGGCGAGATCTATGTCGGTCCGTTTGTCGACGGCATGCGCCACGGCAAGGCGCGCGTCACGCTGGCCGGCGGCACAAGCTACGAATCCACATGGGAGCGGGACCGCGAAATCGGCGGTCTCCCCGACCGCCTCGCCGATGCGGGCGTCGGCGGGCTCCTGCGCGCGCAGTCGGGCGGAGGTCAGGCCGGCAAGGTGGAGATCAGCACCGTGGTCGACCAGCGCATGACCCAGCAGTCCGACATGCAGTACCAGCACCTGGTCCGTGACGAGGACGTGGCGATCTATCCGGTGGACGAGGAGATGAACAACGCCTGGAACGGGACCGGGCTGATCACGACGTCAGACTACATCTACAACTCCATCGACTGGGAAGGCACTCCTGCCTTCGTCGAAGTCGATCTCGCCACGACGGACGGTTCGCGCGTGAAGCTGGACAAGCTCGAACTGCAGGTCTCGACCAGCGACGCCTACCGCAAGCCGATGCTGTCGCTGGGCAGCCACCTCGGCTGCGTCGGATTCCGCCCGTCGTTCACCATCTACAACCATGGCTGGGGCGGCGTGAAGAACGCGAGCCTCTCGCTGCGCTTCGTCGGCGAGGGCGGCGAGGGCGAAGGCACCCGCACTTTCACCCGGCCGATCGCCGATTTCGACAGCGGCATCGACGTGACGATCAAGGACGTCATCGCGGAAGCCGGCGTCGACACGAACAAGCTGGAGACGCAGCGTTTCTCCTGCCCCTCTGTGGACCGCCTCAATGTCTGCAGGAGCCAGGTCTTCAATACCGTCGGCTTCGGCGAGATCGCCGATTACGTCTGGGGCGAAGACAAGCTGTTCACCACGGCGGTCGGGACGTTCGACTACGACTGGAGCGACGACTACGGCAACACCTTCCACGCCAGCGAGCCGTTCCAGGTCGACATCGCCCTCGCCACGATCGAACTGCCGAAGGAACTCGCCGAATGCGGAGACGGTTTTGGCGGCTCGCCCGAAGCTCTGCGCTATCAGGACGTCAAGTTGCGGATCGGCGAGCGCGACTATGTCGTCGACATGCCGCTGCGTGGCAACAAGACGGTGCGGGAATATACCGCGCGCCTGAAGATGTGGGCGGAGATGACGTCTTTCCACCAGTTCCAGACCGTGGCGAAATTCGCGGACGGCAGCGAGCGGCGCAGCAAGCCGGTCAGTCTCTTCTATTTCAGGCCGCGACCATCGGCTTACCAATCGAAAGTCGAGCTGCCGGCCTGCTACCTCGATCCGACGGGGGGCGGCTGCTGACGGCGCGCGGGAATCATGAAGATGACAACATCGACGGCAAAGGTGGGATTCCTTGCTGCTTTGGGAGATGTCACATGTCCATGATATCGCGCAGACTGCTTTGCGCCGCAGCCTTCCTCGCCGCATTTGCGGCCGCCCCCGCCCTCGCCGCCGACCATTCCGCCGGGAAGTCCGTCGAAGCGGGCGAGGTGTCCCGCTCGCCGGGAGGCATCGGGTTCCGGAACCGCAATGCCAGACAGGTGCCCGGCATCGAAGCCGACCGCAGCGCCAGCCGGTCGGCGGTCGCGGACCCGGCGGCGCTGGAGAAGGCGTTCACGATCATCGGGCGCAGCCGCGACGGCAAGGAAGTCAGGATGGCGCCCGGGGAAAACGTGCTCAGGGCCATCAGGGGGGAGGCCGGCGCCGACCAGCGCGGCGCGCTCGATCCGGCGACGACGGTCGATCCCGAATCCGGCACGGACCGCTCGGTCATCGGGGGCGACAACCGCATCAAGATCAGCAACACCAGGACGTACCCCTACACCACGATTGGCTATCTGGAGATGACCAACGCGAAGGGCGAGGTATGGAGCTGTTCCGCCGCGCTGATCGGCCCGAAGACCATCCTCACCGCAGGGCATTGCCTCTACAACCATGACGAGGAGGGTGGCTGGCGCGACGCGTTCACGTTCTGGCCGGCGATCAACGGCGAGAACGACGTCCCCTACGGCGGATTCGAGTACGACACCGCCTATGTCTTCGAGGGGTTCGTCACGAACTACGACGGCAGCTATGATGCCGTCTGGCCGTACGACATCGGGCTGATCACCCTGCAGCAGCCCATCGGCGATTCGCTGGGCTGGCTCGCCTACTGGAACTACGCCGATCTCGGCGATTTCCAGGCCAATCTCGTCGGCTACCACGACGACAAGCCGCCCTTCACCATGTGGCGTTCGACCTGCACGATCCTCGCGGAGGGGATCGGCGAGTACGATTTCTCCCACGACTGCGATTTCGAGTCCGGCGGAAACGGCGCGCCCATCTATCTCTACGACACCCAGGCCAAGGCGCGGGTCGTCGTCGGGGTCAACATCGGCCCGGCCGGCGACACGAACTGGGCGCTTCGCCTCTATCAGCCGGTCTTCGAGTGGATCCAGTCGATCAACCAGTAGGCCGCCGGCGATCTGTCGCGGTCGCGAGCCGGCGTCACGGCCTGGCGAGATCGAAAAGGTTGGGCAGTTCGAGGGTTCGGACGAAGACGGTGCCCTGGTCGAACACGCGCAATTCGACGAGCTGGCCGGACGAGCCTCGCCCCGCGGTCTGGTCGAACAGGAAGTTTCCCAGCGAATAGACCTCTGTCGTGTCGCCGCCGCCATGGGTGGCGATTCCCGCGCTCGCCACGTGCGGATGCGCGCCGACGATTACCGTCGCCGAACGCAGTCGCATGGCGTCGGCCAGCGCCTTCTCGCGGTCGGAAGGCTCGGCCAGATACTCCCGCCCCCAGTGCACATAGGCGACCACCGGCCTTGCGCCGTCTTCGCGGATCAGCCGGTCGAGTAGCGCCTCGGTGATCAGATCGACCTGCGGCGAGCCGTTCGTGTCGAGGTCGGAAAGGCCGACGATGTCCACGCCGGGAAGTTCGAGCGCCTCGCCCTGTCCGAACCAGCGAATGCCGGCGGCGTCCAGTGCCCTGGTCGTTTCGGCGTAGCCGGAAGGCCCGAGGTCCATCGCGTGGTTGTTCGCCAGTCCGGCGCCGACGACGTTCAGCCACTTCAGCCAGGCAACGGTGAGGTCCTCGGGCATGGCCAGCGTCATGTCGTCGAGCGCCTGCGGTACGTTCGGCAGGATGACGCCCTCGAGATTGACGACGAGCGGGCGTCCCTTGGTGCGGGCGAGCACAGCGCTCGCGACGCGGTCGGCCGCCTCGGCGTCGAGCAGGGCGCGTTTCATCGACCGGCCGAAATTCGTGTCGCCGGCGAGATAGTAGACGGCGCCGTTGTCGGGAACAGGGTCGTTGAAGTCCGGCCCGAACCTGCCGAACAGGATCACCATGTAGCTGGTCGTGCTGTCGGAGGGTTTCGCCTCGTACTGCTGGGCATTGTCGTTGGCGATCACCAGCGGTTCCGCGCCGTAGGCTTCGTCCTGCAGGCGCATCTGCAGATAGAGCGCCCCGAGCGAATCGAGATGCTCCGGCTGCACCAGCCCGACCAGTTGATCGAGTGAGCGCGAGGCGATCACGTTGAGCGTCTGCTGGTCGCGCAGTCGGGCGGCGTGATGCGGCAGGTAGTGCGAGAAATCGGTGGATTCGAGCACCAGCGTGTCGTCGTCGAGCAGCGGCGCCAGCGCCTCGGCGAGCGCGTCCCAGTCCGCGCGCCTGGTCCTGATCGAGATCGCCACCGGCACCACCATCGCATCGGGGAAATAGTTGTGCACGAAGGGGAGCAGCGCCCGCACGCCGTGGTCGCGGTCGAACAGGCAGGATTCCTCGACGAGGTCGCTGGCGCCCAGGAGCCGGCCGACGGCTTCGGCGTCGGTCCCCACGCGGCCGAGCACCGTCCGGAAGCCGCGCGTCGTGGTCGCGAAGGGCTTTGTCGCGCGGCGGAAATGGTCGGGCGAGAGGATCACGATACGCTTGTAGCCGAAACCGGACGCGGTCTTCATGCCGAGTGCCACCAGCCGGTCGGCGAGCAGGTGGTGCGGCACGGTCACGCCGGACAGCTTCACGTTCGACGGCTCGTGACCGGCAACCTTGGCGATTGCCGCCTCGAAGAGGCCGGCATCCCGGTAGAACGGCGGATAGTCCTCTCCCTGGGCAGGACAGTCCGGAGACGCGGCTTTGGCGCGGGCGCAGGCGGCGCCGACCGCCAAAGCTGCCGCCAGCAGGCCGGCAATGAGGCGCACCGTCATCCGTGCCGTCCGCATGACGGCAGTCCTTGTGTCTGCCCTCACGACCGCGCCAGCAGGATGTTTTCCATGTTGCTGATGAAGTAGAACGGTTTCTGGCGCGAGCCGGTCAGCCGGATCACCTCGCGATAGATGTAGTCCGCCAGTCCCAGCAGGCGCACGCCGTCGCCGGAACTGTTCGCGCCGCCGCGAAGACCTTCCAGCACCGAATAGGTGAACACCCCGTGGCCAAGTTCGGGCAGTTCGGCCGCCGTGCTGTTCGCCGCCGTTGCCGAGAACACGACGATGCGCGCGTCGGCGGCGTCCTTCTCCAGCCGCGGATTGAAGGAGTTGGCGGCGTGGCAGGTGTCGAGCAGCATGAAGCGGACGCCCTCGGCCCGTTCCACCGCCTTCTGGATGTCGGACCAGTCGACCAGCGAGGAGCGTTTCCACTTGTCGGGGGCCTGCTTCCGTCCGTCCGAAGGGATGAAATAGTAGTCCTCGTCGACGTTGATGCCGTGGCCGGCGACGAAGACGATCGTCGTGTCGTCGGGCCCGGGCTTGTCGAGGAAATCCTCGATCTCGTCGCTGATCGTGTCCGATTCCGGCTCCAGCACGTCGTCGAGCCCGACCACGCCCTGCAGCGCCTGCGCCTTGTCGGGGGTCTCGTCGAGCGCATCGCGGTTGACGAAGACCAGCGTCTCCATGCCCGAATAGAGCGGCCCCGAGCGCTCGGCGATGACACGGACCAGTTCCGCCGCATCGTCGACCGGATAGCGCAGGTCGCAGGAACGCCCGTTGCAGTCGGTCGGCAGCAGGGGGTATTTCTCGACGCCGATGGCGATCAGATAGAGCTTGCCCTGGCGCTTCTCCTCCTTGCGCGTCTTCGCCAGCGCCACGACGCTGCGTTCGGTGAGATAGCCGAATTCGTTGACGCCGGTGACGCTGATCCGGTTCTCTCCGTCCTCGACAGGAACCTCGACGATCGTGCGCTTGCCGTCGCCCGAAACGGAACGCGACGCCGAGGCGCTGACGTTGCGGCTGTTCGACAGGATGGCGAATTCGGCGACGTCGGTCCCCGATTCCGCCGCGCCGACGATCTCCACGGCGACGAAGCCCTCGCGTACTCCGCTCTGGTCCTCGGCGAGGCGTATGTCGAACTCGGGCGGACGGCGTTCGAGCAGCCGTCGCAGTTCGTTGTCGACGCCGGGACGCATTTCGGCCACCGCCTTCTTCGCGCTGCCGAGGATGATCGCTCGCCGTACCATCTCCGGGCTCCACAGGTAGCGCTTCAGCTGGCCGGCGCGAACGAAGCGGGCCTCCTTGTCGAGGCCCTGGTTGACGTGCCAGCCGATCATCTTGTCGCCCTCGTCGGACGAATAATAGTAGCCCTGCGGCATCCAGATGACGAATTCCTTGCCGGCAAAGAACATCGAGACGATCAGTTCCCGGGTTTCGAGGTTCCACAGTCGCAGTGTCTGGTCGGCGCTGCCGGTGACCATCAATCGGCGCGCAGACGCCGTGGCGATGGCGTTGATCTCGCCGGTATGGCCGTCGCGGAATTCGCCCGAAATGTCGCCTGTCGCCGTCGAATACGCGATCAGCGTGCCGTCGTTGCCGCCGGTCACGACCTGGAGGCCCCCGGGCAGCAGCGTGAAGGCCGCGTGCAGATAGCCGTTGGTCGCGTCGTTCTCGATCGACTGAACGACCTTGCCGCCGTTGCTGATCTCGAGGACGGCGTTCTCGAGATTGTCGGGCCCGCCCGGCGCGGCGGCCAGCGACCAGGCGCCGTCGGCATGGACGGCGCGGTTGTAGGGGCCGTCGCCGGCCGGCTCCGGCCGCTCGAAGAAGCGGTCGGGCAGCGGCAACGACAACTTCTGTTCGAGCGGGCCCTGCACCTCCGGGCAGGCGATCCGGTCGGGGCACGGATCGGCGTTGCCCCAGGCGACGACGCTGCCGGCGGAATCGATACCCACCGCCGTCACCGGCCGGCCGGCGCCGACCATCTCAGCCTGGCGCTCGCCCGTCAGCGGATCCCATACGTGGATGGCGTGGCCGGTGCCGCCCGCGGTGGCGATGTGCAGGCCGTCCCTGTCCGCGGCGCTGGCGAAGACCGTGCCGTCGTGGCCGCGGTATTCCACGGTACGGTTTCCCGTCTCGACGTCGAGCACCACCGTGCGGTTGCGGTCGGCGCAGCGATAGCCGCAGGACGCCGCGAGCAGCTTGCCGCCCGCGGCGAAGGTGAGAGAGCCGATGTAGAAGTCCAGGCCGTCGATCGCCTTGGCCAGCGCACCGGTCGAGCTGTCGCGAATCTCGATTCTGCCGCTTTCGGTGCCGATGGCGAAACGGCTGCCGTCCTGCGACACGGCGAGCGCCATGATGCGGACGTCGCGCAGGGCCTCGGCATCGGCCATCTCGACCTCCGCACCGCCCGCCACGTCCCAGAGCCGGATGCCGTTGTCGGTCGTCACCGCCGCCAGTCGGCTTCCGCCGGCCGCATAGGCGATCCCCTGGATATGCCAGGAATCGGCGTCGAGTGTCGTCTCGGCGATCCACGAACCGTCCTCGCCCTTCCGCCAGATGAAGACGAAGCCGTCCTGGCCGGCCGCTGCCAGGTGGCTGCCGTCGGGCGAGAAGGCGACGTCGTAGACCGCGTATTGCGGCCCCTTCAGCGTTGCCTTCAGCCTGCCGGTGCCGAGGTCGAAGAGGCGTATGTCGCCGTAGGGCGGCCTGTCGCCCATCCCCGGCCCGAAGTAGCCGCCGGCGGCGATCGTCCCGCCGTCGGGCGACACGGCGATCGCGAAGATCTTGCCCTCGTTGCCCTCGCCGATGTTGCCGCGGATGGTGCGGATCGAAACCTGCTGCTGCCAGTCCCAGATGCGGATTGTCTTGTCGTCGGACGCCGAGACGAGGGTCGCGCCGTCGGGCGTGAAGGCGACGTCCTTGATGAAGGCGCGATGCCCTCCGGTGTCGAGGTCGAGATAGAATTCCGGGCCTTCGGCAGGCGTTTCCGCCCGGGCGGTTGCGAAGCTCATGCCGACCGCCATCGAGAGCGCGTAGAGGCAGAAGGCGAACCGGCGCCGGTATGCGCGCAGGCAGTTGTTCGTCGCCCCCCCTCTGCCTGTCGGCTTCATCCGTCTCGCCGGGAACGAAAGCCTTCCTCCGCGCACGGTTACGATCCCTTCAGGTATTCCTCGATCGGTCGCGCGAACGAACTCGCTCCGGACTTCCGCTGCCTGGCGATATAGCCGGCAAAATACTGCCAGAACGAGGCGGCATAGTCGCGGAAATATGCGTCGGCGATGTGTTGCGAGCAGATATCGCCCTGCACGCAGAACGCGACCCGGTTGAGGAAGTAGACGACACGGTCGAACTGGCCGCTGAATTCGGCGAGCGGCATCGTCCCGCCGCCGTCGGTCAGCGCCTCGAGCCCGATGCGGTCGTAATAGACCGCCAGTTCCTTTTCCGACGGGTTGGCGCCGAGCAGGCCCGCATATTTCTCGTTGAGGTCGGAAAGCCGCTGCTTCACCGCGCGCTGCGCGTCCTGATATTCCGGCTTTTCCCACAGTTCCACGAGTTCCAGCGTGCGCTGGACGCGCGTCTGCTCGCGGCTGGCGAGATACTGGTAGACCGTGAAGGCCGCGCCGAGGATGATGGTGAAGCGGACGAACAGTCCGCTCCAGGCATAGAGCCACATGCGCCAGTCGCGATCCGTGAACGGATTGGATTCCTTCTTGATCTCGTGATTGCTCGGCCACGGAAAACCCTCCGTGGTTTCGGGGAGCTGGGTCTTCTTCCTGGCGGGCGGCACGGTGTCGGCTTTAGTCGGCGGGGCGGCCCCGGCGGTCGGTTCGGCGGGACGCGCTGGCTTCTTCATTGACAGCTTCCCAGGTCGATCCTGGCCGACGGATCGAGCACGAGGCCGGGCTCTTCCAGCTTCTTCTTCAGGCAGGCGAGCTGCGCCGGAGAAACCATGAACTGCAGGTCCGGCTCCTCGACCGTCACGCCCGGAGGCGGCAGGGCCTCGACCACGCCCCGCGATTCGGGGCATTCAGACAGATCGACGACGATGGCGCCCTTGCCGGCGTCCTGCAGTTCCTCGTATTTCGCCAGGAAGCAGGCGGCCAGATCGGAGTTGGTGACGATCACCGTGTCGCAGAGGCCGCAACTTTCCTGCGCCGCCGCCGTCGCCGCCAGCAACGCCGAGGCGACAGCCATCGAGACCGCCTTCGTCCGCACAGCTGTGGGAATGAAATCCTTCACCGCGATACCCCATGACCCGCTGTCCCGGCACGCCGGTGCCGGCCGGAACGGAACGATATTGCACGCCGCCGGCGCGGCGCGCCAGATCAGCTCTGCCGCGGAACGGTCTCCAACGGGAAAATCAGTACGCCGCCCTTGGGTCCGCCCTTGTCGCCGAGCTTCATGGCCGAGCGCGTCGCGGGCGCCATGCCGATATCGTCGAGCATGTTCCAAAGGCCGCTCGAGCCCGCTGCCGACCGCGTCGCGGGCGGAACGCCGCCCTGTTCGAGGAACTTCAGATCCTCGATCTCCGACAGGGGCGGTGCCTCGGTCAGCACGGCGATCATCCGCTCCATGCCGTAGCTCGAATCGGTGAACGCGAGGAGTCCTTCTTCCACCGTCGCGCCGGCCACGAGACGCTGCGCGTCGATGTGGGTGATCGAGTAGTCCGATCCGACATAGAGGATGTTGATGTCGACCAGTTTCGTCGAGAGGTTCTGGGCCTTGATGTGCACCTCGTCGCCGGGGCTGACGATCGGCACCGTTGCCGGCACCAGGGGCTCGAACGTGTCCGTGTCCATGCGCCGGATGAAGAATTCGACGCTCACCTGATCCGGCTTGTAGTCGTTTGCCGCAGCCAGCCGCGACAGGGCCGTCGCCCGGTAGATCGTGGTGAGATTGGCAGCGGTCGCCTCCTTGAGCTTTGCCGGGTTGGACGTGTCGATCGCCACCAGCGGCGGCTTGGCGCCGTTGGAAACGGTCAGTTCGCCCGAGGGCGGCAGGAAGAACAGGGCCGGCGCGTCGGCAATACCGGCGGTCGAACCCGGAATGGCGCTCTCGCGCAGGACGGCGAAGCGCAGGTCGGCCTCCTCGCCCGGCCCGACCAGCTGCATGGCGAAGCGCTTGTCGGTCTGCGCCTCGAGTTCGGAGAGCATCGCGTCGACCAGCGCGACCTCGGCAGCGAGTCCCTCGGACGGGGCCGGCCGGGCGACGACCAGCCTGTAGTCGACCGCGAGCTCGGCGAGCCGTGCATAGGCGTTGGCCGGAAGGTCGGCGAGCCTCACCGCCGGCCTGCCGTCGAATTCGACGGGTCTCACGGTGCTGGTCAGGTTCTTCGCCGTGACGATCTCGACGAAGCCGATCGTCTCGGCCAGTTCCGATGTCGGCGAAGGCAGGATCGCGAGCTTGGTGCCCGGCGTGAGGCGGTGCAGCCGCCCTGCCTCGATGCTCGCGGCATTGTCCTTCACGTCGAGCTTCCACTGCATCACGGTGTCGAGCTTTTCCGAACCGAACACGCGCGCGTCGAGCTCGCCCTCGAACAGCGGTGTCGGCCGCTGGCGGGAATCGGCCGCATACTGCTGCAGGACGGCATGGCCGAGCTGGCGGTAGGTGATGTTGGGGTTCTCGGCCAGCTTGGAGAAGATCGTGTAGGTGAACAGCCCGTACTTGACCGCATCCTCCGCGCCCTTGGGCAGCGGCATCTCCGGCGTCGTCTCGATGGTCTGCGCGGCATAGAAGGCGACCAGCCCGCCCTTGGCGATCGACTGGCCGCCGCTCGGCGCGGTTTCCAGGTTGAAGGCGGTGGTCCGCTCCTGCTCGGCGCCGACGCCGCGGGTGCCGCCGGCCGTCTCGGCCGACAGCATCTCGGAGTCCGGAATGCCGAGATCGCGGGATTCGACCTTGCGCTCGGCGACCATGTCCTCGCCGACAGGTGCCGCGCGCGTCGCGGTGCCCGAATGGCAGCAGTCGAATACCGCCCAGACAAAGGCACCCTTGGCGCGGATGGCGTCGAGCGCGGCGCCGATGTCGTCGTCGACCAGCGCGTTGGGAACGCCCTTCTCGCGGTTCTCCCACTTGCCGGTGTCGGCGGGCAGGAAGATCTCGTCCAGCCCGTCGCTCTCGTTGCCTGCCTGGGTCTGCGGCTGCTGGGCGCCGTGGCCGGAGAGATGCAGGTAGACGAAGTCGTCGCGCTTCAGGTCGGGATTTGCGGCGATTGCCTTCAGTGCGGCGATGATGTTGGCATGCGTCGGCGAACCGGCGGCGCCCTCGACGCCGTCGGCGAGCAGCGTCACGTTCTCCGGCTTGAAGGTCACGGGCGCGGACTTGGTAAGGTAGTCGCGCACCAGTACCGCGTCGTGGTTGGGGCCGACCAGCGACACCTTCGGCGGCAGGTTGGGGTAGGCGGTACAGGCGATCAGCAGCGCGTGGTAGGTCCGGTCGGCCGCGGCGGCCGGAAACGCGCCTAATGCGCCCGCCGCGCCCATCGCCGTCGCGCCGAGCAGCACGACGCGTCGGTTCATGGTCAGCATGTCAGTTCTCCCAAGCCCGTTCCTCTTCCCGTATGCCGATTATGTCGTTGCACAATAGGGCAGTATTTTGGATGCGTCCGCCGGATTCAACCCCGTTCCCGGCGATCCGGCGCAGATCGGCGGCAGGCGAGAATTCGCTACGGGAATCATGGAGATGGACACGATCACCGGATTCCCGTCGCCGCGCTCCGGAAAAGCGGGCGCGGGAAGCATGAACAGGCGGTTCACCGGGCGTTCAGCTCCCTGTGGCGGACCTGCCATAATTGCCTTCCCGCGGCGCCTGGCCTCGCCGGGCCGGAATCCCTATCTGATGACAAGACTGCCGCGCCGTGGCAAACCTCGGCGGGCGGAAGGCGACGGCGACATGACGGCAAGGGAAGAACTCACCAGGAACCAGTTGCGCGTGCTGGAGAAGCTCGAAGCGGCGACCGGTCCGCTCAGCGCCTATACGCTGCTCGACCAGCTGCGCGAGTTCGGCTTCCGCGCCCCGCTCCAGGTTTATCGCGCCCTCGACACGCTGATGAAGGCCGGCTTCGTCCATCGGCTGGAAAGCCTCAACGCCTTCGTCGCCTGCTCCGGCGACCATGACCACGGCCAGGGTCATCCGCACCGCATGACCGCCTTCGCCATCTGCGATCAGTGCGGCCAGGTCGCCGAATTCTCCGACCCACTGGTCGGCGAGCGGCTCGACGCGTGGGTGGCCTCGACCGGCTTCGTCGCCAGGAAAGCCGTGCTCGAGTTCCGCGGCACCTGCGCCAGGTGCGCGGCCACGGCGGCCTGAGGCCGGCCTGCCGCCGAATGGCCAGCCGCCCGGGCGGTGCTCAGTGCGCTTCGTCCCAGTTGTCGGCGGCGCGCGCGTCGACCTTGAGCGGCACCGACATCGCCACAGCCGGCATCGCCGCGTTCTCCATGACGTGCCGGACCACCGGCAGCGTGCGTTCGACCTCTTCCTCGACCGTCTCGAAGATCAGCTCGTCGTGGACCTGGAGCAGCATGCGTGCCGAGAGGCGCTCGGCGGCCAGCGCCGGCTCCATGCGCACCATGGCGCGGCGGATGATGTCGGCGGCGGTGCCCTGGAGCCGCGCGTTGATCGCGGCACGTTCGTTGAAGGCCCGAACCGAAGGGTTCGGCGAGCGGATCTCCGGGTAGTGCGCGCGGCGGCCGAAGATCGTCTCGACATAGCCGTTCTCGCGGGCGAACGCCTTGGTCGTTTCCATGTAGTCGCGGATGCCGGGGAAGCGCTCGAAGTAGCGCTTGATGTATTCGCCCGCCTCCTCGCGCGGGATCGACAGCTGGTTGGCGAGGCCGAAGGCCGAGATGCCGTAGATGATGCCGAAGTTGATCGCCTTGGCGCGGCGGCGGATCTCCGAGGGCATGCCCTCGACCGGCACGCCGAACATCTCCGACGCCGTCAGCGCGTGGATGTCGACGCCGTCGGCGAAGGCCTGGCGGAGTTGCTGGATGTCGGCGACGTGGGCGAGCACGCGCAGCTCGATCTGGCTGTAGTCGGCCGAGACCAGCTTGTGGCCCTTCTCGGCGATGAAGGCGGTGCGGATCTTGCGTCCCTCCGCCGTGCGCACCGGGATGTTCTGCAGGTTTGGCTCCGACGACGACAGCCGCCCGGTCGTCGTCGAGGCCAGCGCGTAGGAGGTGTGCACCCGCTTCGTCTCGGGATGGATGTAGCCGGGCAGGGCGTCGGCATAGGTCGACTTCAGCTTGGTCAGCTGTCGCCAGTCGACGATCTTGCGCGGCAGTTCGTGGCCTTCCGCGGCGAGATCTTCCAGGACCTGCGCCGAGGTCGACCACTGGCCGGTCTTGGTCTTCGTGCCGCCCGGCAGGCCCATCCTGCCGAACAGGATGTCGCCGAGCTGCTTCGGCGAGCCGATGGTGAAGCGCTCGCCGGCGAGCTGGTAGATCTCGTCCTCCAGCCGCGCCGCCCCTTGGGCGAGTTCGCCGGAAAGCCGCGACAGGATCTGCCGGTCGATCGCGATGCCGCGCTGCTCCATGCGGGCGAGCACCGGTACCAGCGGGCGCTCCAGCCGTTCGTAGACCGATAAGAGCCCCTGCGCGACCAAACGCGGCTTCAGCACATGCCACAGCCTCAGGGTCACGTCGGCGTCTTCGGCCGCGTAGCGGGTGGCGCGGTCGACATCGACGAAGTCGAAGGTCGTCGCCGCCTTTCCCGAACCGGCGACCTCCTTGTAATGGATCGTCTTGTGGCCGAGCCACTTCTCCGCCAGCCAGTCCATCCCGTGCCCGCCGGGATTGCCCGCATCGAGCACGTAGGAGATCAGCATCGTGTCCTCGTAGGGCGCGACGTCGATGCCGTGACGGTTCATCACCACCAGATCGTATTTGAGATTCTGCGCGATCTTCACCACCGCCCGGTGCTCGAGCAGCGGCTTCAGCGCGGCGAGCGCGTCGCGGATCGGGATCTGGCCGTCGACCAGCCCGCCGCCGAGAAGGTCGCCGCGGCCGCTCTTGTGGGAGAGCGGCACGTAGGCGGCATGGCCGGGACGGATCGCCAGCGACACGCCGCACAGTTCCGCCTGCATCGGGTCGAGCGAAGTGGTCTCCGTGTCGAAGGCGACGACGCCCTCCTCGATCGCGTCGGCCACCCAGGCCTGGAGCGTCGGCAGGTCGCGGATGCAGTGATAGGCGTCGACGTCTATCTTCGCCGCGACGGCCGCCTCGGCGCGGCGGGCCGCCAGCGCGGCGGGGGTTCCCTCCCCTTTGCGGGGAAGGCCGGCCGCGGCCACGGCGGCTGACGGGGCGCTCGGGTCGCCGGCGCCGGTCGCGTC
>DUSC01000276.1 GCA_012842935.1 Hyphomicrobiales bacterium
CGCCTGGTGCTGGCGGATCGCGCGGGCCGATGGCGTTACCTTCGGCTTCACCGACCACGACCGGACGCTGAGCTTCGACGGCACCGACTTTGAACCCGAGAGCGGGCTCACGGCGTCGGAAGTGCGCTCCGGCTCGGACCTGTCGGTCGATGCGCAGGACGCCGAAGGCGTGCTGACCTCGGACCGGATCACCGAGACCGACATCCTCGATGGCCGCTGGGACAATGCGGCCGTCGAGGTGTGGCGGGTGAACTGGGCGGACACGGACCAGCGCGTGCTGATGCGGCGCGGGGCGATCGGCCAGATCCGGCGTGGACGTCTGGCATTCGTCGCCGAGGTCCGTTCGCTTGCCCATGTGCTGGGCCAGACGGTCGGGCGGACGTTCCAGGCAACCTGCGACGCCGCCCTCGGCGATGCGCGCTGCGGCGTCGATCTGGAGGACCCCGCCTTCAAGGGCGCGGGTGCCGTCATCGACCTGCTACGCGACAGGGCCTTCACTGCCTCGGGGTTGGGCGGATTCACGTCCGGCTGGTTCACCTTCGGCACCATCGAATGGACGAACGGCGCCAACGCCGGGCGGCGCACCGAGGTTCTGAGCCATGAGGTCACGGACGGCATCGCTGTGCTGACGCTCCTCGAGGCGCCGGTGCGCCCGATCGCCGAGGGCGACGGTTTCACCATCCGTGCGGGCTGCGACAAGCGCATGGAAACCTGCGGCGCGAAGTTCGCCAACACCGCCAACTTCCGCGGCTTCCCGCATATCCCCGGCCAGGATGCCGTTTTGCGCTATGCCGCCAAGGACGGTGGTCACGACGGAGGCGTGCTGTGAACACCGCCGGTCCCGACAAGGTAATCGCGTCGGCGCGGTCCTGGCTCGGCACGCCGTATCACGACCAGGCAAGCCTCAAGGGCGTCGGCTGCGATTGCCTCGGGCTGGCCCGGGGCGTCTGGCGCGAGGTGGTGGGCCCCGAGCCATTCCCGATCCCGCCTTACAGCCGGGACTGGGGCGAGACAGGGCCGCGCGAAGTCCTGGCTGAAGGCGCACGCGCCATGATGATCGAGGTGTCGCCCTTTGAGGCCGGGCCCGGCGCGCTGATCCTGTTCCGGATGATGCCGCGCGCCATCGCCAAGCATGTCGGGATCCTCACCGGGCCCGACAGCTTCGTGCATGCCTATGATCGGCTGGGCGTGATCGAGGAGCCGCTCACCCAAGCCTGGCGACGGCGCATCGCCTTCGCCTTCCTGTTCCCGCAACGCTGAGACCCGACCATGGCCACCCTCGTTCTCGGTGCAGCCGGCGCTGCCATCGGCGGTTCGATCGGCGGAGCCATACTCGGCGTCAGCGCCGTCACCATCGGCGGCTTCATCGGCTCGAGCATCGGCTCGTTCGTCGACAGCTGGGTCGTGTCGTCGCTGGCCCCGGCGCAGCGCATCGAGGGCCAGCGGCTCGACAGCCTCCGGATCACGTCCTCGACCGAAGGCGCCGTGATCCCGCGGCTCTATGGCCGAATGCGGATGGGCGGCAACATCATCTGGGCGACGGATTTCCGCGAGGAGACCAAGACCACCACCCAGGGCGGCGGCAAGGGTGGCGGGGCGGCAAGGTTAAGACGACCGAGTATCTCTACTACGCCTCCTTCGCCGTGGCGCTCTGCGAGGGCCCGATCACCGGCATCGGGCGCATCTGGGCCGACGGCAAGCCGCTCGACATGACGGGGATCACCTGGCGCTGGTATCCGGGGAACGAGACCCAGGCGGCCGATCCTTTCATCGCGGCGAAGATGGGCACGGCCAGCACGCCCGCCTACCGCGGCACGGCCTATGTGGTCTTCGAGGAGCTGGCGCTCTCCGCCTACGGCAACCGGCTGCCGCAGCTGTCCTTCGAGGTGTTCCGGCCGCTCGCGGATCCCGACACCGCCGAGGGGCTGGTCAAAGCCGTGACCATGATCCCGGCCTCTGGCGAGTTCACCTATGCGACCGAAGCGGTGCGCAAGGCGGTCTGGGCGACGACCACCGTCTTCGGCCAGACCACGGGCGGCACGACTTCGGCCGAGAACCTGAACGCGTTGCCCGACGAGGCCGATATGGTTGTTGCGCTGGACCGGCTGCAGGCCATGGCCCCGGCCGTCGAAAGCGTCAGCCTGGTCGTCGCCTGGTTCGGCAATGACCTGCGCGCCGGGAACTGCACCATCAAGCCGGGCGTCGAAGTGGCGACGAAGGTCACGAGCCCCAAGGTCTGGTCCGTCAACGGCGTTGCACGGACGAACGCGCATCTCGTGAGTCGCGACGTCGAGGACCGCCCGGTCTATGGCGGAACGCCCGCCGACTTCGCGGTGGTGCAGGCCATCCGCGAGATGAAGGCGCGCGGGCTGCGGGTGACGTTCTATCCTTTCCTGCTCATGGACGTGCTGCCCGGCAACACCCTGCCGAACCCGTATTCCGACAACGCCGCGGAGACGGGACAGCCCGCGTTCCCCTGGCGGGGGCGGATCACCTGTTCGCCCGCGGCAGGCTATGCGGGGACCGTGGACAAGACTGCCGCCGCCGCAACGCAGGTCTCGGCCTTCTTCGGCGCTGCTGCCCCGGCGCAGTTCTCGGTGTCGGGCGACAATGTCAGCTGGACCGGTCCCTCGGGCGACTGGGGCCTGCGCCGCATGATCCTGCACTATGCCCATCTCTGCGCGGTGGCGGGCGGGGTCGATGCCTTCCTGATCGGCACCGAGATGCGCGGCCTGACCACGATCCGGTCCAGCGCCAGCGCCTATCCCGCCGTCACCGCCTTCAAGGCGCTGGCGGCGGACGTGAAGTCGGTCCTGGGGCCGGGCACCAAGGTCGGCTATGCATCCGACTGGTCGGAATACTTCGGTCACCAGCCCGGTGACGGCACGGGGGACGTCTATTTCCACCTCGACCCGCTCTGGTCGGATGCCAACATCGATTTCATCGGCATCAATAACTACATGCCGCTTTCAGACTGGCGGGATGGCTTCGATCACGCCGATGCCCTGCAGGGTTGGCCCGCGATCCATGACCGGGGCTATCTGCAAGCGAACATCGCGGGCGGAGAAGGTTTCGACTGGTTCTACGCCTCGGCGGCCGACCGGTCGGCCCAGATACGGACGCCGATCACCGATGGTAGTGCGGGCAAGCCCTGGGTCTTCCGTTACAAGGATCTGCGCGCCTGGTGGTCGAACCCTCATTTCAACAGGCCGGGCGGGATCGAAAGCGGCACGCCCACCGCATGGGTGCCGGAATCAAAGCCCGTCTGGTTTACGGAACTGGGGTGCCCCGCCATCGACCGGGGCACGAACCAGCCCAACGTCTTCTTCGACCCGAAGTCCTCCGAGAGCTTCACGCCCTACTTCTCCCGTGGCTGGCGCGACGACTCCATCCAGCGTGCCTATCTCGAGGCCAGTTATCTCTGGTGGGGAACCCCGGCCAACAATCCGGTGTCGTCCGTCTATGGCGGCCGGATGGTGCATGTTCCGGAATGCGCCGCCTGGACCTGGGACGCGCGACCCTATCCGTTTTTTCCCGAACTGACCGGCGTCTGGACGGATGGCCCCAACTGGCGGCTCGGCCACTGGCTGACCGGACGGCTGGGTGCGGTATCTCTGGCGGCCCTTGTGCGACATCTCTGCCTGCGCGCTGGTCTGGCGGAAAGCCTGATCGACGTCTCCGGCCTCTGGGGCGCGGTCGAGGGCTATGTGATCGGCGCGCTGGAAAGCCCCCGCGCGTCGATTTCCACGCTGGCCCGCCACTTCGGCTTCGATGCCATCGAGACCGAGGGCGTGATCCGCTTCGTCATGCGCGGCCGCGCCTCGGTCGCCACGCTGGCCATCGACGATCTGGTCGCCAGCCGGGAAGGCGAGGCTTTCGAACTGACCCGGGGCCAGGAGACGGAACTGCCGCAGGCCCTGAAATGGCAGGTCGCCCGCGCGGACGAGGATTATGACGCGGCCGTAGTCGAAGCGCGGCGCATCACCGTCGACACGACGCGCATCGCCTCCGAGTCTTTCCCGATGGCGATCCCGCCCGAGGAGGCGGAACGCCGCTGCCGCCGCGCGCTGATGGAAGCCTGGATCGGCCGGGAAAGCGCGACCTTCCGCTTGCCGCCCTCGCGGCTGGCGCTCGACCCGGCCGACGTCATCCGCCTCGTCCACGACGGCCGCGAGGTGGAATTTCGCCTCGTTTCTGTGGCAGATGCCGAGGCGCGCGGGATCGAGGCGGTGCGCCAGGATCGGGCCGCCTACGATCTGCCACCCGGGGCCCCCCGGCCCGCGTCGCTCGCCAGCCCCGTCGTCTTCGGCACGCCCGAGGTGGTGATGCTGGACCTGCCGCAGATTTCGGAGGACCAGCCCGCCCATCGCCCCCTGATCGCCGCCCATGCCAGCCCCTGGCCGGGCCAGATCGCCGTCTTCCGCAGCGCCTCGACGGACGGGTTCAACCTCCTGACGACCTTCGGCAGTCGGGCGCGGATCGGCACGCTGGCCTTCGACTTCTTTCCAGGGCCGACCTCGCGCTTCGATCTGGGCAACCAGCTGGTCGTCGATCTGCTGTCGGGGACGCTCGAAAGTGTAACCGACGTCGCGCTGTTCGGCGGGGCGAATGCCTTCGCGGTCGAAAGTGCCGTTGGCCAATGGGAGATCGTCCAGGCGGGTGCGGCCGAGCTGATCGCCCCCGGCCGCTATCGCCTGACCCGCCTTCTGCGCGGTCAGCGCGGGACGGAGCACGCCATGGGCAACCCGGCACCGGCCGGAGCGCGGGTTGTAATCCTGGACACCGCGCTGTCATCGCTGCCTATCGCAGAAGCCGACCTCGGACTGCCGTGGAACTGGCGCGTCGGCCCGGCCGCCCGCGCCGTCAGCGACGCGAGCTATGCCGCGCTGGGCTTTACCCCGAACGGGCGCGGCCTCGTACCCTTCGCGCCGGTGCATGTCGAACAGCCATGGCGGACGGCGCGCAGCCCGGGCGATCTCACCATTCGCTGGACGCGCCGGTCCCGTGCACTGGTCGCGGATGCCTGGGAGCAGGTCGAGGTGCCGCTGGCCGAGGATGTGGAAAGCTACGATGTCCAGATCCTCGACGGCGTCGCGGTCAAGCACACGCTGACCAGCAGAACGACCTCCGTCCTCTATACCGCCGCCCAGCAGACCGCCGATTGGGGCGCACCGCTCGGGCCCGGCCAGACGCTGGCGATCCGCATCTTCCAGCTTTCGAACCGCCTCGGCCGGGGCACGCCTGCCGCCGTCACGCTGCAATTCTGATCCCAACCCGCGGGAACCCCCATGTCCGACACCACGACCCATCTGGGCCTGCCCTACCTTCTGGCAGCGCAGGCGCAGAAGCATGTCACCCACAACGAGGCGCTGCGCCTGCTCGACGCCATGGTGCAACTCTCCGTCCTCGACCGGACGCGCACCGCACCGCCAGCGAGCCCCTCTGATGGCAACCGGCATCTGGTGGCCTCGAGCGCCACCGACCTCTGGGCCGGGTGGGACCTGAACATCGCCTTCTGGGTGGACGGCGCGTGGATCCGGCTTGTGCCCCGTACGGGTTGGCTGGTCTGGGTTGCAGCAGAGGGCCTCTTCCTCGTCTGGACCGGCAGCGCCTGGGAGGTCGTGGGCGAGCCCCGCGAAGTCTCAGACGCAGTCTTCAGCCTCGTCAACGATGCGGACCCCACAAAGAAGGCGACCTTCTCTCTCGCGGGGATCAGCGCCGGGACGACGCGCAGTTTCACTCTGCCGAACACCTCGTCAGAACTGGCGATCCTCGCGGGCACGCAGACCTTTACCGGGAATAAGACATTCTCCGGAACCTTGACCGCCTCGGGCACAGTCACCGTTTCGGCCGCTTCCGCCACCATCGGCACGGCGACGAGCACCGCCACCTACGGGATGGGCACAGGGGCCACGACCACAGGCTTGACCAAGACCGTGAACATCGGCACCGGCGGTGCCTCCGGATCGACCACGGTCGTGAACATCGGCTCGGCTACGGCTGGCGCGGGCGGCACCACGGTGGTGAACACGCCCACCGTCACCTTCGCCAATGCCGTGACGCAGGTCGGCATGCCCCAGGCGAACCTGACCGCGCAGCTTCTGGGTCTCGGCGGTGCCACGGCCGACGGCTACAACCGGCTGTCCGTCAACACGCCCGCCGTCCTCCTGAACAACGCAGGCGCTGGAGTCGAAGCGACGGTGAACAAAGCCGCCCTGGCGAACGACGCCGCCTTCGCCTTCAAGACCGGGTTTTCGGCGCGGGCGTTGATCGGCCTCCTCGGCAATGATGACTTCAGCTTCAAGGTCAGCCCGGACGGTTCGGCCTTCTACGACGCGATCAGGATCGACCGCACGAACGGCCAGGTGGAACTGCCGCAGCCGACGGTGTTGCCGGGCCTCAACGCGGCGCCGACCCCGCCACCGGCAGGCAAGGCAACCATCTATGCCCGTAGTCGCGCCGGGGCACCTTGGATCGACGTGATGCGTCCCTCGGGGCGGGACTTCCCCCTGCAGCCGCATTTCGGGGTGAACCGGATCGCCACATGGTCGCCTTCGGTCACGACGACGATCACCACCGAAGGCATGCCGATCACCTCGGTCGGAACCGTCTCGCATCCGACACTGGCCGCCACGAACCTCGCAGCCTCTATGCGCCGCTGGCGCCTCACATCGGCGGCAGTCGTGGACTCAGTGGCCGACCAGCGATCCGCAGGCTGGGCCTGCTGGCGCGGCAATGCGGCGGGCCTCGGCGGCTGGACCTTCGTGACGCGGATTTCGCTCACAACCCTGCAGGCAACCGGGATGGGGTTCTTCGGCCTCTACGGATCGACGGCCGCGCTGGCCACCACGCTGACGCTGGCCACAGCCATCAACTGCATCGGCATCGGCTTCCAGCGCGGGACACACACCCGCTGGCAGCTGGTCACGAACGACGGCACCGGGGCGCCGACCCTGACAGACATGGGCGCGTCCTTCGCCATCGCCACGGGCGGCGTGCTGACCCTGTTCATCGCCGCGCCGCCGAATGGGTCATCCGTCTGGGTGCGTGTCGTCGATGAGGTCTCCGGCGCGATCTTCGAGCAGGAGATCACCGCCGACCTGCCCGCCGCTACGCAGTTCCCG
>DUSC01000277.1 GCA_012842935.1 Hyphomicrobiales bacterium
GGCGTGGTCGGCGGCGTCGGCGCGGCGTTCTCCAACACCGTGCTGGTCGGGATCCCGCTGATCCTCGACGCCTTCGGCCATGACGGCATCGAGGTCCTGTCGCTGATCATCGCGGTCCACCTGCCGGCGCTCATGATGGCCTCGATCATCCTGTTCGAGATCTTCGGCCGTCGCGACGACGAGCCGGTCGACGTTGCCGACCTGGTGCTCGACTTCCTGCGCAAGATGGCCTCGCACCCGCTGATTCTCGGCATCGCCGCCGGGCTCGCGTGGCGACTGAGCGGACTGCCGCTGCCGCCGCTCGCCGTCCGCTTCGTCGATTCGCTCGCCGGGATCGCCGGGCCGCTGGCGCTGTTCGCCATTGGTCTCGGGCTCCTGAAGTTCGGCATTTCCGGCAACGTCGTTCCGGCGGCGGTCCTGTCGCTGCTCAAGCTGTTGCTGATGCCGGCCATGGCGCTGGCGATCTGCTGGGCGGTCGGCCTGCCGCCGCTGACGGCGAAGGTGGCGGTCGCAACCGCGGCCTTGCCGGCGGGCATCAACTCCTACCTGATCGCGGTGCAGTTCGGCACCGGCCAGGCGCTCGCCTCGAACGAGATGACGCTGTCGACGGCGATGGCCGTGGTGACGACGGCGCTTTGGCTGTCCGTGGCGCAGGCGGTGTTCGGCTAGGGTCAGCGCAGCTCGGACGCGTAGTGGATGCCTTCCGTGAGGCAGCGCGAGACGCGCAGCTCCACCGGATTGCCCTCGAGGTCATAGGCGACGCGAGCGACCTCCAGTACCGGCGCGCCGGGCGCACAGCCGAGTTCGGCGGCGTCGGCCGGCGCGGCCGCGACGGCCTTCAGGCGCTCGACGGCGCGGGCGATCGTGACGCCCCATTTCTGCGAATAGAGGCGGTAGACGTTGTTGGGGATCTCTGACATCGCCTCGATCGCCGCAAAGCGCTCGTGCGGCAGGGAGATCGTCTCGACGATGAGGGGACGGCCGCCGAGGCTGCGCACCCGCTCGATGCGGACGACGCGACTGTCGGGCCCGAGAAGCAGGCGCTCGCGCTCGTCCGGCGTTGCCGGGGCCGTCGCCCGGCACAGGATTCGCGACGTCGGAAAGGAGCGTTGGCCGTCGTCCGAAACGAGGCGGAAGAACTGGAAGAGGATGCGGCTTTCCTCGGGTTCCGCGACATAGGTGCCGCGTCCCTGGCGGCGCACCAGCAGGTTCTCCGCCGTCATGGCGTCGAGCGCCTTGCGGATGGTGCCCTGGCTGACCCCGATCTCACGGGCGAGGTCCATCTCGGACGGGATCAGCTGGCCCGGCAGCCAGGCGCCGTCGATCAGGCGCCGGACCAGGCTGTCCTTCACCTGCGCGTAGAGGGGACGGTACGCAAACGTCGGTTCGGCCGCCTGGGACATTCGCTTTCTCACGTCGTCTTTGTCCGGTTTCTAGCGACTGGCGGTTGACTTTAAAAGAGTTTCCTATCTTATATCTTATATAAGACTTGCCAACCGGAACCGGGTCCTGCCATGACCATCCCCCATCTCCTCGTCCACGACCACAAGGACAATGTCGGCGTCGTCGTCGTCGAAGGGCTCACCGCCGGCACCAGGATGCTCGGCGTCGTGACCGCCGACAATTCGTCCTTCGAGCTGGAAGCGAAGGCCGACGTGCCCATCGGCCACAAGGTGGCACTGCGCGATCTCGTCAAGGGCGATACGGCGATCAAGTACGGCGAGGACATCGGCCGCTTCGTCGCCGACGTTGCCCGCGGCGACCACGTCCACGTCCACAACCTCAAGACGAAGCGCTGGTAGGCTGGCGGCCGGGCCGGCAAGCCCCGCCGCGCTGCCCTTGGCGAAGGAACCCGAGATGAGCTCGAAATACGCGAACATGATCTTCCGCGGCTACCGGCGCGACAACGGCCGCGTCGGCGTGCGCAACCACGTTGTCATCCTGCCGGTCGACGACATTTCCAACGCCGCCTGCGAGGCGGTGGCCAACAACATCAAGGGAACGATGGCGCTGCCGCACGCCTATGGGCGCCTGCAGTTCGGCGCCGACCTCGACCTTCATTTCCGCACCATGATCGGCACCGGTGCCAACCCGAACGTCGCTGCCTGCGTCGTCATCGGCATCGAGCCGGGCTGGACGAAGAGGATCGTCGACGGCATCGCGGCGACCGGCAAGCCGGTGGCCGGCTTCTCGATCGAGCAGAACGGCGACCTCAGGACGATCATGGACGCCAGCCGCAAGGCCAAGGAATTCGTCCACTACGCGACGGAACTGCAGCGCGAGGAATGCTCGATCTCGGAACTGTGGATTTCGACCAAGTGCGGCGAGAGCGACACGACGACCGGACTGGGCTCGTGCCCGACCGTCGGCAACATGTACGACAAGCTGCTGCCGGAAGGGATTTACGGCTGCTTCGGCGAGACCTCGGAAATCACCGGCGCCGAGCACATCTGCAAAGCGCGCGCCGCCACACCGGAAGTCGGCGAGCGCTGGTACGCCATGTGGAAGGCGTACCAGGAGGATGTCATCGAGGCGCACAAGACGGACGACCTGTCGGAGAGCCAGCCGACCAAGGGCAATATCGAAGGCGGTCTGACGACCATCGAGGAAAAAGCGCTGGGCAATCTCGAGAAGATCGGCCGCACCTCGCGCTACATCGACATCCTCGAGCCCGCCGAGGCGCCGAAGTCGGGCAGGGGCCTCTATTTCATGGACTCCTCGTCGGCGGCGGCCGAATGCGTGACGCTGATGGCGGCGGGCGGCTACGTGCTGCACACCTTTCCGACCGGACAGGGTAACGTGATCGGCAACCCGATCGTGCCGGTGATCAAGATCACCGCCAATCCGCGCACCGTGCGCACCATGGGCGAGCATGTCGACCTCGACGTGTCGGGCATCCTGCGACGCGAGATGACCATCGACGAGGCGGGCGATGCGCTGATCGACATGATCGTCCGCACGGCGAGCGGCCGGGCGACGGCGGCCGAGGCGCTCGGCCACCGCGAGTTCGTCATGACCAAGCTCTACCGGAGCGCGTGAGGCTCAACGGCTACTCGGATTGGCCAGCCAACATCTGTCTAGCTGCGTGTTCCAGCGGATCCAGTTTGTCCGAACAGATCGTCCAGAGCGCATCATAGTCGATGCGGAAGTAGGTATGTCTGAGACTATTGCCAATGCCGACGAGGTCCGCCCAAGGGATCTCGGGGCGAGTCGCTTTGAGCGACTCCGGCAAGTGGCGGGCTGCTTCGCTGATCATGAGGATCGACATGGAAACCGAGTTCCTCCTCATGACATCTGAAATGAACGTCTCTCTATCCACCCCTTCCGTGACAAACCTAGTCTCGCCGATGGCCCGCAGGATGTCGTCGAGGCGAAGAACGTCACGGCGTGTCAGGGAGCGTCAGAAAACAGGAACGAGATCCGGCGCGATCTCGAGCCTGAATCGTTCGCCAATCGAACGCGCAATCGTTGGATACGCCTCGATCCCAAGCCGCTCCGTCAGGTCGAGGTGGATTCCCGACAAGTCCAGGAGCGAGAAACGAGCCAGCGGATCGAGGTCGACCAACAGGTCGAGATCGCTGTCGGGCCGCTCGTCGCCGCGGGCACGAGAGCCGAACATCTGCATGCGCGCGATGCCCCGCGCACGCAGCTGCGTTTCCATCGCCCTAAGCCCGGCAATGATCTCGTCCCGCGTCATCGAGCCGTTCCATCCACTTCCCGATGCCCTAAATATTGTCTACTCCGACCGAAATCGCGAGCCGGAGACGCCGACAGCCCGAACGGGGGTGCCATGCCCGACATCGTCATCAGCGAGTTCATGAGCGAGGCGGCGGTCGCCCGCCTCGCGGCCCGGTTCGACACGCTCTACGACCCCGGCCTCGTCGACCGGCCGGCCGATCTCGCCGTGACCGTCGCGGGGGCGAGGGTGCTGATCGTGCGCAACCGCACCCAGGTGCGCGGCGCACTCCTCGACCAGGCGACGCAACTCGTCTGCGTCGGCCGGCTTGGCGTCGGCCTCGACAATATCGACGTCGACGCCTGCCGGGGCCGCGGCATCGCCGTCTATCCGGCGACCGGCGCCAACGACCTGTCCGTCGCCGAATACGTCCTCACGGCCGCCCTGCTGCTCCTGCGCGGAGCGTGGTTCTCGACCGGCGACGTCGCGGCGGGCCTGTGGCCGCGCCAGCGCCTGATCGGCCGCGAACTCGCTGGCCGCACGATGGGGCTTGTCGGCTACGGCGCCATCGCCCGCGAGGTGGCGTGGCGGGCGCAGGCGCTCGGCATGCAGGTCGCGGCGCACGACCCGCACCTTCTGGCCAGCGATCCGGCCTGGCGTCTGGCGCGCAACGTGTCGCTCGACGGGCTGCTGGAGATCGCCGACGTGGTCAGCCTGCACGTGCCGCTGACGGACGCGACCCGGCACATGATCGGAGCCCGTCAGCTCGCGTCGATGAAGAAGGGCGCGATCCTCGTCAACGCGGCGCGCGGCGGCGTCGTCGACGAGGCGGCGCTGGCCGCGGCGCTGCGCGACGGCCGGATCGGCGGGGCCGCGCTCGACGTCTTCGAGAC
>DUSC01000278.1 GCA_012842935.1 Hyphomicrobiales bacterium
CTCAGGAAGGCCGCCGCCAGAACCATCGACGAACTCTGGTCGGTCGTCGCCGATTGTCTCTCCGCCTTCACCCCTGAGGAATGCCAGAACTATTTCGAGGCCGCCGGATATGACCCCGAATAAGTCGAATCTGCTCTAGATCCCGGGAGCGCTGCTCCAACTGGTCGCGAAACTCGGCCGCCTCCGTCGAGGCCTTTTCGGCGGCGCGCCGGGCCGAGTCGAGCGACTGCTCCACTTCCGTCTTGGCGCGAAGCACCCCGTCGAGCTCGGCGGTACGCTGGGCCAGCTGGCCGCGAACCTTGGCCAACTCGGCCGCGGTCTGTTCGGCCTCCAGACTCCGCTGCGCCAGCGCGCTTTCGGTATGGGAGAGCCGTCCGGCAAGCTCCTTTATCTCGCGACGCGCAGCCTCGACTTCATCCGACCGGAGATTCAGGTCCGAACGCGCCTCCGCGAGCGCCCGTTCGAGCGCTGCGCTCTCCTCTGCGAGCTTGGCGCGCAATCCTTCGATCTTTGCGCCCAGTTCCTTTTCCCGGGCTTCGAGCCGGGCGACGGCCTCGACCGCAGCATCCAGTTTGACCTTCTGCTCCGCGCTCTCCTTACGCAATCGGCCGATGGTCTTTCTTCCCTCGTGGCCGGCGGCGATCAGCCGGCCGAATGCAGGCGACGCGATGTTGAGTTCATCGCGGATGGCATCGAGGCGGCGGTAATCCTCGATCCGTTCGCCCGATTGGATCCAGTCGAGGAAGATCGCGTAGCTTTCACGGATCCAGCGCGACAGCGAAGGATTCTCGATGACCGATTCCGGTCCTTCCCGGTGATGGCGAAAGCGGTCCGACAGGAAGGAGTCGATTTCAGCAGCCGACTGTGCCGAATAGCGCGGCCAAGCGATGCCGATTCGCGTACGGATCTGCTCCACGACACGCGCCCAGTTCGCCAGCAGATCGTCATAACCGGTAAAGCACCTCGGGATACCTCGGGTCGCACGCTCCGCCTCGAGAACGTGGCGAAGCCACAAAAGATTGCTGAAGCCGGGATCAAAGTCGTTGCGCGCCTGGAGCGAGGAGGCAACGTCGCGGGGATTACGCAACGGAATCACGACGATCGGCTGAATACCGGCATCGTCGAGCACGTCGAGCCAGAAGGGCGCCAACCTGCAGATCCTCGGATCCTTGAGGACGAAGATACGCGACTTGCCGAACTCCGCGTCCAGCACCTCGACGGCCTTCTCGCGGAATTCCTCCGCGCGGGGCGAAGCAAACCAGTCGGGGTTCACTTCAGTCCAGTCGTCCCATCGCGATCCCGCGGATTCGAGGAGGCGGTCGTTGAGACGCGCGACGGGAGCCGCTTCCCAATGCCCGGGTTCGTTCGTCCTGTCGGCGCCGATCAGCGTCTGCGGCAGGTCACAGCCGAGCAGGTTGAACACCCGCGTCAAGGCGCTGGTCCCGGACCGGTGCATACCGAGCACCAGCACGCAGATCCGCTTTGAAGCCGGGCGAACGGTCTTGTTCCGCGCGGCGCCGCGCTTGGGACTTGCTTTCACCATCGACAGGGTTTTCCGCTTCATCTCAGTCAATGGGAGTTACACGAAGCTGCCCCGAATCTCAAATCCCCGGGGAATCGAAAACCGACGCGGTCTGGATGCAAAAACCGCCATGTGGCCGAAGAGCCACTCGCCGGGCCCGTTCCCGTCTGCACCTGCGACGGACGTGCACCGTACCCTGCGTCCCTCCGATCGACCGGCAAGGATGACCGGACGCAAAAGGCCGGCACGCGCACGCGGAGCGACGGGATACCGACTACCCTCCTTGCGAGCCTGCCGACACGGGCTTGAGCGATGCGATCGCGCGATCCAGCGAGACGATCTCTTCCGCGACTCCGGCCGAACGCAACCGGGATTTCAGGACGGCGACCTCCTCACGCGTCGCCTCGACCAGCCATTCGGCCATCGGCTCGGCAACCTCGTTCCTGTCATGACCGCGAAAGAAGCGATCGTCGCGGAAGACGTTCGTCATCGTCGCGCGTCCGCGCGGCGCCTTCTTGCAGTCGAACTCGGCACGGGACTTGACGACGTAATGGTTGATGCGAAGCGGAGCCCAGACGAGGCGTTCGCTTAACCCCGGGCCCTTCTGCTGGTGATCGGCGACCTCGAAGCCGTCGGCCTGGATGGTCCAGGAACCATCCCTGATACGGAACAGGTGGGGATTGCTTCCGACGCCACGGAAGGCGTCGGTCCGCACGATCGTCTTGTAGTGCAGATTCGTCGAATTCTCCCGCCTGGCCCGACGCGTGAAGCGCTCGATCACCAAGCCTTCGGACGGTTCCTTGCGGAACGACGAACCGTATGTGGCCCAGTTCAACACCACCGCTCCGACACTCGATCCCAATGCGGAAAAGAAGGGGCGGATCGACCGTGCGCCGTCCGTGGGCAGAATGAACTCATCGGCATCGATGAAAGCGATCCAATCGGCGTCATCACGGTGTCGGGCCATGATCTGTGCGTAGGCCGGCAGTTGCGGCGGCCGCCCGACCGTCCCCGGGAAGGAGAAGGGATCGACGATTCCGATTGCGTTCAGCGCCGTGAGGAGCTGCGTCGTCCCGTCGTCGCTGCCGTTGTCGGCAATGAAGAATCGGTCGACGCCGAGCACGCGATGGTAGGCCACCCATTCCACGACGTAGGGGGCTTCGTTCTTCAAGATTGCGCCGATGGCAATCCTTGGCGACGAAGGGAACTCAGACGGCAATCGAAAAATCCTCTCTGAGGCGCGTCAGATGGGGCGAATAGTAGGGGTCTGACCGCAGGTCCCAGCGCAGGTGCATGTAGGCGACCTCATCCGCATAGCGCCGCGCATTTTCCCTGCTCCGGTCCGAACCGCGCGACAGGCTTTCGAGATGGTAGAGTTCCGCAAAGGGCGTCCAGACGTTGACGTAGCCGGCAGCGCGCACCCTCAGACAGAAGTCGACGTCATTGTAGGCAACGGTCAGGTCGCGATCGTTCAAGCCACCGACCTTTTCATATATTTCCTTCCTCACGACAAGACAGGCCGCCGTCACCGCCGAAACGTTCTGGACGACCTTCAGCCGCTGGCAGTAGCCCTCGTCTTCGCGCAAAAAGCTGCGATGCGCATGACCGGCAACGTCGCCGACACCAATCACGACGCCCGCGTGCTGGATCGTATCGTCCGCGTAGTAAAGCTTGGCGCCGACGCAGCCGATGTCGGCCTGTGCCGCCCAGGAAACCATTTCGGTCAGCCAATCGGGGGAGATGACGACCGTGTCGTTGTTGAGCAGCCCGATGACGGCTCCGTTCGCCTGGCCAACGGCAAAATTGTTGATGCGCGAAAAGTTGAAGGGCCCGTCGAACGAGATCACCCTGACCCTGTCGCGATGCCGCAGTTCGGCTAGGTAATCGGCCGTCGAGGGCTCAGTCGAGTCGTTGTCGACGACGATGATCTCGTAGTTGTCGTATTCCGTCAGAGCCAGAATCGATTCGACGCAGCCGCGCAGGAGTTCGACCTTGTCTCTGGTCGGCACGACAAGGCTCACCATCGGTGCAGGAGACGGAAGGGAGTGGCGCGTCCGCAAAGCGTCGATCCCCGGAATCAGCTCGACCGAAGCGCGCATGCCGATCCGCTCGAAATGATTCTCCAGGGCGCGGCGCATAGCCCGCGGCTTAGACGCTCCCGACGGTCTTGCGCGTCGATGATGCAGCACATGAGCAATATGCCTGATCGCCCCCGCGCCCGTTCGCTCGAGCGTACGCAGGGCGAGGTCATAGTCGACGGCCTCGCCAAAACCGGGGCTCCAGCCGTCCAACTCGCGCAGGAGCGCCGTCCTGTGAAAGAGGAGAGCGCCGAGGTAATCGGTCGAGCGCAGCAGTTCCCGCGAGAATTCCGGCTTGAAGCGCGGCCGGCAACGCGCGCGATTCGGCCCCAGGATGTCGTCGTCGCCGTAGTGAAGTTGGGTATCGGGGTGAAGTGCGGCGTCGAACGCGACAGTGGCGAAGGCGATCGGCGACAGCGTGTCCTCGGCGGCGAGCGCTGCGACGCGGTCGCCTGTTGCCAACCGAAGCGCCGCGTTCCTGGCGGAGGCGGGATCCAATCCTGCATCGACACTTAGCAGTCTTATACGCGCGTCGCTGCCGGCGAGGTCATTCAGGAGGTTGACGAGATCCACGGGAGCGTCCGCGAACACGGCGACGATGAGCTCCCAGTCTTCATAGACCTGATCCCGTACGCTGGCGACGGCTTCCGCCAGGAAGTCGTGCCGCACGTCTCCGACGACCATGATCAGGGAGATCTTCGGCAATCCCCCTGTCGCGCGCTTCAGGCGCTGCCGAAAAACCTCCTTGCCGTGATCGAGCCGCTCCCGGATCTCGATCCAAAGTTCGTATGCCGCGTCCGGCGACAGGTGGTCGGTGCGTCTGAGATCGGCGGCGAGACTTCGGATTCCGCGCGTCCGCGCGATGTCGACCATCTTTCCGAGCAAGGCGCGAAGGGAAGCCCCTTCCCGCTTCTGCCGGGAAAGAACGCGGGCGACGAGCCGGCTGTAGTACTCCAGCCGCGTCAGACGCCTGATCTGTACGGGCCCGCATTGGATGTCGCCGTCGACGGAGCCCGGCACGAAGCGCAACGCGTTGGCCGCCGATATCAACGCGACATCGCAACCGAGCGAATAGCCGCTCTTTCGCGCAAGTCTCTCGAGACGAACCGACCTGTCGCGCGCACGCAAAGCCGAGAGAATTTCCAGTATCGGGGCGCGCAGGTTTTCGCCCCCGCGAAGGACCGGGACGGTGATACGGTAGTGCCCGGGCGGCAAGACGCGCCCCGCGCCCAACGGGAGCTCGAAGCCGAGTTCTTCCTCCGTTCCGGGGGCGGCCACCGCGTCGGCCAAGAAGTTGTCCCGGGACAGGGGCCGAGGATGCAGCGTCCGGCCCAGGAAGTCGGCGAGCACATCCATTCGATCCAGCAGCCGGCGCGATGTTCCGGGGACGACCGTGCCACCATCGTCCGACAGTCGACGATTGTCGGCAGCGTCATTCATTCCGGGGCGCCCGCAAGGCGCCGGACGACGGCATCGCACGACACGCGCCAATCCGGTGCCCGCCATCCGAACGCGTCGCGGAGGCGCGCGGTCGACAGGCGCGAATTCGCGGGGCGCCGGGCCTTGGTCGGATAGTCGCCGGTCCCGATTTCCTCGACCCGTGCCCAGGGGCCTCCGAGCGCCTTGCTGGTTTCGAAGACGCGGGCGGCGAGGCCGGCCCAGTGCGTGGCGCCCGTTCCGGCGAGATGGAAGACACCAAGGCGCGCGGCGGATGCCTGACCCACCACTTGCGGCGCGATCGCCAGGATGCCGTCGGCGATGTCGAACGCGGATGTCGGATTGCCGAACTGGTCGGCGACAACCCGCACGACGTCGCGGTCCCTCGCGAGATTCAGCATCGTCCTGACGAAATTGCGGCCGAACGGACTGTAGACCCAGGCCGTGCGCAGGATGACATGGCCGGGGTGTGCCGCCGCGACGGCCTTTTCGCCGGCGAGCTTCGTCCGGCCATAGACGCTCTGCGGCTCCGTGCGGTCGTCCTCTTCGTAGGGACGCTCTCCGTTACCCGCGAAGACGTAGTCGGTAGACAGATGGATCACCGGGACGCCGAGCACCGCCGCCGCCTCGGCAACAGCGCCGGCGCCGACCGTATTCACCGCAGCAGCGATTTCGGGCTCGTCCTCGGCCTTATCGACCGCCGTATAGGCTGCCGCCGAGACGACAATGTCCGGATCCGCCGCACGGATCGCGGGCAAGACGGTCTCAGGCCGCAGGAGATCGAGCTGAGGCCGGCCGACCGGAACCACTTCGATCCCGGGCTTCTCACGCGAACGCTCCACCAGGCAGCGAACGACCTGCCCCTCGCGACCGGTGACTGCAATCCTCATGCAGCTCCCTTCACCGTACCGAGCCGTTCGCCGGCATAGCGCTCGGCGCGAATCGGCTGCCACCACCAGGAGTTTTCCAGGTACCAGTCGATCGTCCTGGCCAGACCGGTCTCGAAAGTCTCCTGCCGCTGCCAGCCGAGGTCACGTTCCACCTTCGACGGGTCGATTGCGTAGCGGCGATCGTGCCCCGGCCGGTCGGCAACAAATGTGATCAGGTCGCGGTAGCGTGCACCGCCACGCCGCGGTCGCTTGCCGTCCAGAATTTCGCAGATCGTCTCGACGACGGAGAGATTGGTGCGTTCGGCGCGGCCGCCGATGTTGTAGCTTTCGCCCGGCGTCCCTTTCGTCGCCACGAGTTCCAGGGCGCGCGCGTGATCCTCCACGAAAAGCCAGTCGCGTACGTTGGCGCCGTTGCCGTAGACCGGAAGGGGCCGTTCATCGAGAGCATTGAGAATGACGAGCGGAATGAGCTTTTCGGGGAAGTGGTAAGGCCCGTAATTGTTGGAGCAGTTCGAAATCACGACTGGCAGTCCGTAGGTCTCGTGCCATGCGCGCACCAGATGATCTGATGCTGCCTTCGACGCCGAATACGGAGAGGACGGCGCGTAAGGCGTTTCCTCCGTGAAGATGCCGCTGTCGAAGGGCAGGTCGCCGAACACCTCGTCCGTGGAGACATGGTGAAAGCGGAAGCGCCGCTGCGCGTCGGAGGGAAGTTCGCGCCAATATGCCAGCGCGGCGTTGAGCAGGCGGAACGTGCCGACGACGTTTGTTTCGATGAACGCCGCGGGGCCGTCGATCGAGCGATCGACATGGCTCTCGGCGGCGAGATGCATGACAACATCTATCTTCTCGGCGCGCAGGAGATCGAGGACCGCGACGTCATCGCAGATGTCGCCCTTGGCGAACCGGTAGTTCGAAAGATTGTCGATCTCACGCAGCGAGGCGAGGTTGCCCGCGTAGGTAAGCTTGTCGAGATTGACGACGCGGTTGGCCGGATTCCGCGCAAGGAGCCGGCAGACAGCCGAACCGATGAAACCGGCGCCTCCGGTTACCAGGATGTTCACATGGCCTCCTTGATCAGTCAAAGACGTCCGCCTCGTCCAAGAAGGGCGCCTTACGATCCTTCTCCGAGAGGATCAAGCCTTCCATCTCCACAGGCCAGCGGACGCCGATACGAGGATCGTCGAAGCGGATCGCTCGATCATGGGCTGCGGAGTACACATCTGTCACCTTGTACAGGACCTCGGCGTTCTCGGTCAGGGTAACAAAACCGTGAGCGAAGCCCTTCGGCACGAGAAGCTGATTCCATTTTTCCGCCGACAATTCGACGGCGATCCATCTCCCGAACGTCGGCGAAGAACGCCTTATGTCGACGGCGACGTCGAGGATCGCCCCTCTCGCCACCCGAACGAGCTTGTCCTGGGCGTGCGGCGGCAACTGGTAGTGCAGGCCGCGCAGGACGCCTCGCTGCGCAGACAGGGAATGATTGTCCTGGACGAAAACGAGATCGATCCCCGCGTCACGGAACACGTTCGCGTTGTAGACTTCGGAAAAGAAGCCGCGGCTGTCGCCGAACCGGCGCGGCATGATCTCGATCACGCCCTCGAGGTCTGTCGGTCTGACTTCGATCATCGGCTCTCGAGCTCCCGGATGCGGCGACGAAGGTAGGCCGCATACTCGTTCCTGCCGAGCCTATCGGCGCGCTCGTAGACGCGGGCGGGTTCGAGCCATCCCATTTCCACGCCGATCTCTTCCGGACAGGCGATCTTGATGCCCTGCCGATGCTCGATGGTGCGCACGAAAGAAGATGCCTCGTGCAGGCTGTCGTGGGTACCCGTGTCGAGCCAGGCGTAGCCACGTCCGAGGCGGTGTACCTGAAGAGCGCCGCGTTCGAGATAGGTGTTGTTCACGGCGGTGATCTCGAGCTCGCCACGCGCCGACGGTCTTATTGACGCGGCGATATCGAGAACGTCGTTGTCGTAAAAATAGAGCCCCGTCACTGCCCAGTTCGACTTCGGCTGCGACGGCTTTTCCTCGATCGTCAACGCCCGGCCCGCCTGGTCGAACGTCACGACGCCGTAGCGCTGCGGGTCGTTGACATAGTAGGCGAATACAGAAGCGCCCGTGGACTGGGTCGCCGCCCGCTGGCAGATCGCCGAGAGGCCCTCGCCGAAATAGATGTTGTCGCCGAGGATCATCGCGACGTTGTCGCGACCGACGAACTCGCGGCCGATGATGAAGGCTTCGGCGAGGCCGTTGGGGTGGGGCTGGACGGCATAGCTCATGCTGATACCGAATTCACTTCCGTCGCCCAGTAGTTCCCGGAAAGCAGGCAGGTCGCGCGGGGTAGAGATGACAAGTATTTCCCGTATTCCCGACAACATCAGCACACTGAGCGGATAATATATCATCGGCTTGTCGTATATCGGCAATATCTGCTTCGACACAGCAAGCGTCAGCGGGTAAAGGCGCGTTCCGCTACCTCCCGCCAATATTATTCCTTTATAGGACATTGTCTTCGCTCAACCTCGGATTTGTCGATCTGACTTGTTCATGACCCGCCCGAAGGTCGCTTCCCCAAGGGCATAGCCGGAAGGCGGGCCGGAAATCAATCCCTACGGGCCAAAGTCTTCCCGATGCCGAAAGCCGCACCGCTGCCTGCGCCAGCACCGCGGCCGGCGATGCCGTCGTCCCATGCTGCCGCGACGTCGGCTGTCGCCGCAGTCATCCCTGAACCGGCAGGCGACGGGTCACAGTCGCCCGATCGCACAAGCCGCATAAAGTCCCAACTCCCCGAAGACGGTCTGCCGATATACGCCCGAACGCCGAAGCGACCGGAGGCATCCGGGAAAGCGACGTTTCCGCGCGTCCTCGAAATGATTCAACGCCACACGCGCATCGTCCGTCAGGAGATCGCGGCACACTTCGAGGCCAGCCAGGTTCACATCGGTCCAATTCCTGAACCTTCCGCGAAGCAGGAAACCTATGCGCGACATCCGTGCCCGCCACGTGTTGTTCTGTCCGACCAGGTTGTCCTCGTGCTGCCGATACGCGATACGCGGTTCGGGACAGTAGAATACATTCCCGCCGGCCCCACTGACCAGCATGTAGCACCACCAGTCATGGCTGACGAATCCCGTGCGACGGGAGGCCTCGAGAAGGAGTTCACGCGCCGCGCGGTTCATGACCATCGTGTTGCCTCCGGCGATGCTCTGCACCAAAGCGTTGCGGAAGCTCGGTGCCCGCGGAAACAGCGGCGATTGCCCGACCGTCTCGCCGTCGGCGGAGATGATCCGTGTCCGCGAGCAGTAGAGCGCCGGCCGATCGGACGCCTGGGTTTTCAACCACGAAACCGCGTGGGCAAGTTTGTCGTCGTCCCACACGTCATCCTGGTCGCAGAATGCATAATAGTCGGCATTGATCTCGGCGCGGACCAACAGTGAACGGAAGTTTTCGGCAAATCCGCGTTGCGGTCCTTCGACAAGCCTGACACGGCCCAGTCTCCACGTCTCCGCAACGCGACGAACGATGTCGGTGCTCGCATCGCGGGACCCGTCGTCCGAGACCCAGAGATCGACGCGCACCGACTTCTGGAGGGAAATCGAGCGAATCTGCTGAGCCAGAAACCGCTCGCCGTTGCACACCGCCATGAGCACCGCAACCAACGGCAGATCCGCGGCAGTTGCTGCGGCACCGGCCCCGTCCTGCCGAACAGCGACCGGGTCACTGCGCACGTTTTCGTCAGGGTTCATGAACTGCGCGGGCATCGGATCTCTGGAGTACCGCTCATATTCGTGCAGGACTGCATCCGCAGCGGGCATTGACGCTTATCAACACGGTCGTCCATCGCTCAAGCACCGATGGCGAAAAACGGCACGATTCGCGCGAAACAGATGCGCGCACCCTTGAACGGGCGCCGGACTCGGCAGATCGAAGTTCGTGTTGCGCGGGCGCACCGTGTCCGTGTAACAGAGCGATCTCGCATCGGCTGCGTTGGGGCGTCGCCAAGCGGTAAGGCAGCGGTTTTTGGTACCGCCATTCCCAGGTTCGAATCCTGGCGCCCCAGCCAACAGACGACGGTCCGTTCAGGACGCGCGGATACTGTTCCGATCCCCCGACGTGGGCAGTTCTCCCGGCCCGATCCCGTCTCGAGTGATACCGATCCGCCCACGTCTAGTTCGCGGTTCGCTGCGATTCGATCTGTTTCCGCAGAGCCTGCATTTCCTTGTTTATCGGAACGAACCGGTTCTGGGCTGCGACGAACGCCAGCTTGAGTTGTTCGAGCTCTTCGCTGAGCCGCGCTGCATCGGCACTGTTCGCGGCCGTAGCCGCCTTTAGCTCCTCTTCCTTCTCATTCAGGCGCGCCCGGATTTCCCGATATTCGTCACGGGCGGAAATGTAGGCCGGTCGCAGTTCGTCCCATCGCTTCTTGGGCGACACTTCGGGCTGCGCGGCGGCAAGACGACTCTCCTTCGGGGTGGTCGAAACACCGTCTTCAACAGCCGACGGCGCAGCCTCTGACCGGGCTTGACCCTCTTGCGAGTCGCTGCATGCGGGCAGCACCGCCAGTGCGATCAGGATTGCTAACTTTCTCATTCTGTACCTCTATCGGATCCTCGTCATCGCACCTGCCGCCAGGTTCGGATGCCATGGCTGTTCAACGCGCGGCCTCCGCCCGCATGTTCACTTCGAATTATCACGCTACGCCTCCGCCACTCAAAACAAATACCGTGAACACGGCGCAATCGCCGCGGCTTCCGCAAAGTCGCCCGCGGATCGGACTCGAAGCAACGCCACAGAAATCCCAGAAATTCCGATCACGGCGGACGTACAGGTCTGTAACCGGGGAGGCAAACGAACCTCAACTCCGGACCGTTTTTCGGGTTCCACCGGTCTCGCGAACGTCATCTCCGACGATGCCGCTGCCGCGCCAATCGACCAAAGCGCCGGTGCCTCCCCGGCCGCGGAGCCGACGCCGCTGCGGCCCGCCTCCCGTTAGGCAACTTCAATACCAGCGAGGCTCCAGGGCAAATGGCGAAACCCGCGCCAATGCCTTGAGATCGATCTGCGTGTCCTCTTAAGCTTCTTGGCTTACGAACATATTGATTGTTTCGATGGGCCTGCGGCCCTGGTTGCGGTAGCCGAGATGGGGTCTCTCGGTGTTGTAGTGGGCGAGCCATGCGTCGAGGTCGGCCTGCAGCGCCTCGAC
>DUSC01000279.1 GCA_012842935.1 Hyphomicrobiales bacterium
CCTACGACATGGATCTCGTCGTCGGCGGCCGCATCCGCCGTCCGCAGCTCGAAGCGTTGAAGCGCGCCGTAGCCGGCCGCGACGTCGGCTTCTCTGTCCACGGCCCGCTCTCCATCAACTTCATGGACGAGGCATATCGGCTGCCGCGCCACTTCGAGGTGCTGCAGGCGTCTCTGGAAGTCGCAGCGGAAGTCGGCGCAGAGAACTACGTGATCCACTCGGGCCTGGCGCCGCGCCAGCAGGGCGACGGCATCGAAGCAGCCTATGGCCGGCAGCGCGAGTGGCTGGCGAAGGCCGGCGATGTTGCCCGCCAGAACGGCCTTTACCTTTGCGTGGAGACTCTGTTCGCCGGCTTCGACGGCCGCGGCTACGCCTCGACACCGGTGCGACTGGCGCGCGAACTCGCGACCATCGGCCACCCGAACGTGATGGCCACGCTCGACTTCAGTCATTCCTATCTAAAGCTCGACTTCGACGGCCGGCGCGATGCCTTCGTCGACGAGGTCAAGGCTCTGGCGCCCTATGCCCGCCACCTCCACATTCATGACAGCTTCGGTCGCCAGGACGACATCTGGATGTTCACCGAGGGCGAGCGCCTCGCCTACGGTCACGGCGACCTTCACCTGCCCGTCGGCTGGGGGGACATTCCGTGGGAGACGCTGATCGAGGAGTGCACCTTCCCCGAGGGCGCGGTCTTCAACATCGAGTTGAAGCAACGCTACTGGTATGCCGCCCAGGAGACCGTCGACGCGACCAAGGCACTTGCGGCCAGGGCGCGGGTCGAGAGCCGAGCCGAAGCGGCCTGATTGCCGCCGAGACGGCCGGCCGTGTTTGGCAGCGTGACCGGCCGTCTCTCTGTCGTCAGCCTCGCTTCAGGCGTTCCGGCGTCCACGCCGTCGCCCCGTCCGGCATGGCGACCGGCTTCCATACCGTAAGCGCGCCGGTCCGGTCCAAGTCGACCTCGATGATGGCGACGGTCGGAGGCTTTCGGTCGCACTGACTGCAACGGAAACGCAAGGAACGCGGATCCCTGCCGCCGCCGAACAGCAGGGCGAGGTCGCCGGCCCGGTAGTGGCGCTGGTTGCCGCATCGACAGGCAGCACGCACCAGCATTCCGTGCCGGGCCGCACGGGTCAGTGTGTCGATCGTTCGGGTCATTGGAACAAAATAAGAACATAAGGCGCCTCCGGTCAAGCGATCCGGGGGTGCTCTACATCACCGCGCCGATCTGCCACGGCACGAATTCGTTGTCGCCGTAGCCGAGTTGCTCGGAGCGCGATCGCTCGCCCGACGCCACGCGGAGTATCGTGTCGAAGATCTCGCGGCCTTTTGCCTCGATCGACACGCCGTCGAGGATGTCGCCGCAGTTGATGTCCATGTCCTCGCGCATGTGGTCGTAGAGGAATGTGTTCGTCGCCAACTTGATCGATGGCACCGGCTTGCAGCCGAAGGCCGAGCCGCGACCCGTGGTGAAGCAGACGATGTTGGCGCCGCCGGCGACCTGCCCTGTGACCGAGACCGGATCGTAACCGGGCGTGTCCATGAAGACGAGGCCCTTGGCGGTGACGGGCTCGGCGTATTCATAGACGGCGGAGAGGTCGGTGGTGCCACCCTTCGCCGCGGCACCCAGTGACTTCTCCAGAATGGTCGTCAGCCCGCCGAGCTTGTTGCCGGGAGACGGATTGTTGTTCATCTCGCCCCTGTTGCGCCGAGTGTAGTCCTCCCACCAGCGAATGCGCTCGACCAGCCTTTCGCCAACCTCGCGCGACGCCGCGCGGCGCGTGAGCAGGTGCTCTGCGCCGTATATTTCCGGCGTCTCGGAGAGGATCGCCGTTCCGCCGTGGCGGACGAGCAAGTCCGCGGCGGCGCCAAGCGCCGGATTGGCGGTGATTCCGGAGTAGCCATCAGACCCCCCGCACTGCAGTGCCAGGACCAGTTCGGAGGCCGGAACGGGTTCGCGGCGGAAACCATTGGCGGCGGGCAACATGTCGCGGACCGCTGCGATGCCCGCCTCGACGGTACGGCGCGTGCCGCCGACTTCCTGGATGGTCATGGTACGGAACGTGTCGCTCTCGCTTACTCCGTATAGCTCCTTCATTCGGCCGATCTGAAAGGCCTCGCAACCGAGGCCGACCATCAGTACGGCGGCGATGTTGGGGTTGGTCGCGTAACCCCATTCGGTGCGCTTCAGCACGTCGAAACCCTCGCCGGCCGACGCCATGCCGCAACCCGTCCCGTGGACGAAGGGGATGACGCCGTCGACATGAGGGTATTCGGAAAGGATACCGGAACGGCCGATCTCCTCGGCGACGAAGCGCGCCACGGAGGCCGAGCAGTTCACGCTGGTCAGGATGCCGATGTAGTTGCGGGTACCGACCCTGCCGCCGGGACGCCGGTAGCCTTGGAACGTCGCCTGTTCTTCGGGCGCGACCATGGCGACTCCTCGCGCGTCGACACCGAATGCGTAGTCTCGGCTGAAGTCGGACATGCCAAGGTTGTGAACATGCACCCAGTCGCCGGCGCGGATGCCGGCGGTTGCCACGCCGATCACCTGGCCGTACTTGCGCACCGGCTCGCCTTCGGCGATCGACTCGATCGCCATCTTGTGGCCGCGCGGGATGCGCGCCAGGGCCTTGACGCCGCCCGCCAGGTCGCCTTCGCGGAGGATGTCCACCGCCACCACCACATTGTCCTGCGGCGAGAGGCGGACGACTGAGGACTTTCCTATATCGCTGACCGCGTCCATGGCTTCGACGTCTCCTCCTCCGCTGGCGGTCCCGCGTCGGCGGGGTCGAGAAGAGATGCCGCTTTTTCCGTCCCGATGGAAGTCCCGTACTTCGGGAAGGAGTCCGCCTTGGCATCGGCCGGAAATCCCGCCCGATATCCGCCGTGCCGAATGAAGGGACCGGTGCTATCGTTCCGCTCCGGCCGGCGCGGACGCGCAGGCTTCTTGCGGGAGACCGAAAATGAAGATCGAACGGTGCGGATCGCGGCCCTCGGTGACGCCGCCGTCTTCCTACTTCACCGGCAGCGTCCGCCAGGATCCGCTCGTCGAGGCCCCGGCGCCGGCGCGGGTGCGCGCC
>DUSC01000280.1 GCA_012842935.1 Hyphomicrobiales bacterium
CAACAACACGCTCCCGAAGATCATTGGACAAGGGTCTCGCCATAGATGCTGGCCTCCTTCCCCAGCATCCATGTTGAATCAGATCAACTCCAGATTGGGAATCCCCGATTCCTCCTGAAACGATCCCGCTCTAAGACGTACCGATGATGACGAAGTATCGCCGGAATGGCTAACATCGGTCAGCACGATATTCGTCAGCATTTCCACCTCCGAGATGGCGGTGAACTATCATCTGCCGCAAAATCGAAGGATTGACCCAGATCAATTCTCGGACCGACGTCTTCGCATGGTTAAGGCGCGGAGCGGACGGCCGAGGAAAATCAGAACTCAGGCTTTTTCCGCTCCGGCCGCTGCCGGGCCTGCCGCGGCCGGCACCGACCGCGCCGGCGCGGCGGTATGCCACGCGATGGTGATTTGGCCGTTGTGCCGGCGCCGTCTATATGCTCGCCGGAAACGCGCCAGCGACGGATGCGGAATGAAGAACGAGGCGACGGGACGACGATGGCCATCGATGTCGGCTACCTGACCGCTGTCGGCGCGGGCGCGGTGTCGTTCCTGTCGCCCTGCGTGCTGCCGCTGGTACCGCCCTATCTCTGCTACATGGCCGGCGTGACGGTCGACGATTTTCGCGCCGAACGGGTCGCAGGCGAGAAGCCGCATCTGCGTGCGGCGCTCGTCGGCGCGTCGGTCGCCTTCGTGCTGGGCTTTTCCACCGTCTTCGTCGCGCTCGGTGCCGGAGCGTCCACCATAGGCAGCCTGCTGCGCGCCTGGCAGGAACCGCTCGGCATTGCGGCCGGTCTCGTCATCATCGCCATGGGGTTGAACTTCCTCGGCGTCCTGCGCATCCCGATCCTGTCGCGCGAAGCCAGGTTCCAGGCGCCGGGCAAGCCGGCGAGCATGATCGCGGCCTACGTCATGGGACTTGCCTTCGCCTTCGGCTGGACGCCTTGTATCGGGCCCGTGCTCGGGCCGATCCTGACGCTGGCCGGCGGGCGCGAGACGGCGGGCGAGGGCGCTTTGCTGCTCGCCGCCTATTCGCTCGGGCTCGGACTGCCGTTCCTTGCCGCGGCACTGTTTTCCGGCGCCTTCATGCGCTTCCTGGCGAAATTCCGCGTCCATCTCGGCCGCGTGGAAAAGGTTATCGGCGCGTTGCTTGTCGTCGCCGGTCTGCTCTTCGTCACCGGCAGCATGACCCGCTTCTCCTACTGGCTGCTGGAGTGGTTCCCCGCGCTGGGAAGGTTGGGGTAGGGACGATTCGCGACGAGGCATGTGTTCGCGGTGCCGTTGACCCGCGGCACTGGCCGCCGGCGCGCGGTCGGAGGCAGAGCGGCCTCTGCCAAGGGGAAAACATCGCGTTGTCAGCCCGTCACGTCGTCGGCCGCGAATTGCCGAATCTCGTCGGCGATCCATTGCCTGAAGGCGCGGACCTTCGGATGATCCCGATTGCCCGGGCGATAGAGGAGATCGTATCCCCACTCGACTTCGAGCCTCGCCGACGGGAGCGGTGCCACCAGCCGACCTGCGGCAAGGTCTTCGGCCACGAGCACGCTGCGCCCGAGCGCAACGCCCTCTCCGCGGATCGCGGCTTCGATGGACATGCTCCCATGGCTGTATCCCGGCCCCCGCGCGTTCGGATAGGGCAGTTCCATCCAGGCGAACCACCGCTCCCATGTCGTGTTCATGCCGATCTCGTGGATCAGCCGGCATCGCGTCAGGTCCTCGGGCGTCCGAAGACCTCCCGCTCGATCTCGGTATTCCGGGGAGCAGACGGGAACTACCGTCTCGTTCATGATGCGCTCGGCGGTCGCCGCCGGATACTGGCCTGCGCCATACCGCAGCGCCACGTCGATTTGACAGAGCGAGAAATCGACCGGCGCATCGGTAACTTCGAGGTGCACATCGAGATCGGGAAAGCGCGCCATCAACCTGTGCAGGCGTGACGCCAGCCATTTGCTGGCGAACGAGACACCTGCGCTGACGGCGAGGCGGGAATCGTCGCTGCGCCGAATGCTCTTCGCCTCGCGCGACAGCTCGGACAGTGCGCGCGTCACGGTGCCGAAGAACGAGATGCCGGCGTCGGTCAACTCGATCCGGCGGGTCATCCGGCGGAAAAGCCGAACGCCGAGATAGTCTTCGAGCGCCTTGATCTGGCGGCTCACCGCCCCGTGCGTCAGGTGCAATTCTTCGGCGGCGAGCGTCATGCTCATGCGGCGAGCGGCCGCTTCAAAGGCACGCAGGGTCTGCAGGGGAGGAAGCGGGTCGGTCATCTGGTACCATGCATGACAACGGCTCACGCATCTTGTGAAAACAAATCGTTTGTATGCCGCGTCGGGGCGATCCTAGACATGACTGGAGCGCACGCAACCGCCTTTTCCGAGATCGATGGCATGGAACGGAACGCCGCCGCATTCCCGAGCAGGTCAGCATCCATGCGGACTCCTTCGCCGAAGAGCGTCGCCGCGATGCTGTCGCTCGCGATCATGTGGGGCTTGTCGATCCCGATCACGAAACTCGGTCTCGAAACCGTTCCGCCACTGACGCTCACCGCCCTTCGCTTCGTGGTCGCCGTCCCCCTGTTTTTCATTCTTGCCGCGGGCCGGCTCCGCATGCCGCGGCGAGCGGTACCGTCCATCGTCGCGCTGGGGGTCATGGGCATCACGCTCGGCAACGTCGCTCAATCGCTGGGCGTTCGGGGCACATCGGCCTCGGTGGGAACGATCATCTCGGCGACGATTCCGATTTTCATCGTGATCCTCGCGGCGATCCGCCTGAAGCAGGCTGTGGCCGGACGCCAGTGGATCGGGTTGTTCGCGGCTTTCGGCGGGATCGCCCTGGTTGCAATCGGGAGCGGCCCCGGCGTCGACGACCTGTCGAGGACTACGGCCGCCGGCGTCGGCTGGATGCTTGTCTCGGCCGTGGCGATCGCGTTCTACTACATCTGGAGCGCCGAGCTGACCGACAGGTACGGCACGCTGCCGGTAGCGGCATGGAACGCGCTGGCAGGGCTCGCCGCTATCCTGCCGCTGGCAGGATGGGAACTCGCCCGAGAGAACGTCGAGATAACCATGCTGGCGTTCTGGGCGATCGTCTATCTCGGCGTCATGGTGACGGTGGTGGGGCTGCTGCTGTGGCTCTACCTGCTGCGCACGGTGCCTGCGCGCGTGGCGGCGAGCGTCCAGTATCTGCAGCCGGTTTTCGGCATCGCGGCCGCCGCCATCCTGTTTGGCGACCCGTTGGGCCTGGTCTTCGCAATCGGTGTCGTGCTGATCCTGGGCGGTCTCGGGCTTGCGGTCGCCAACAGGCGGCCGTCGCCCGAAGCGGCGATAGCGCACGAATAACCGCGGCAAGGGCGAGTCGGCCGGACGGAAAGCCGGGGAGCCGAAGCTGCCTCAACAGTATCGAGTTCGAACGGCGAGCCGTGCTAACGTGAATCCGTCGGGGGGAAGTTGCGGCGGGCCGGATGATACGGGCGTGGGTTAGAATATTGGCCGTCGCGGGCATGGTGGGGAGCCTGGCTGGCTGCACGTCCGTGGCCTACTACGCGGAGTCGCTCAACGGCCACATGAACATAATGGCGGCGCGCCGGGATGTCGGAAAGCTGATCGACGATCCATCGACGTCGCCGGTCCTGCGCAGTCGGCTGGAGACGGCGCGGAGCATACGGCAGTTCGCGATCGACGAACTGGCTTTGCCGGACAACGATAGCTACCGCGACTATGTCGATGTCGGCCGGGATTATGTGACGCTTGCCGTCTACGCCGTGCCGGAGTTCGCGCTGGCCCCGCATGTGTGGTGTTTCGCGGTCTTCGGCTGCGTTCCCTACAAGGGACATTTCTCGAAGGCGGCGGCAGTCGCGGAGGCGGCCGAACTCAGGCGGCAGGGGTTCGACGTCCATGTCTCGGGCGTCGTCGCCTATTCGACGCTCGGCTGGTCGAGCGATCCGCTGCTGAACACGATGCTCGGCGACGACGAAGCCTACCTTGCGGGGACCGTGTTCCACGAACTCGCCCACCAGCGCGTCTATATCGAGGGAGACACCCCGTTCAACGAGGCCTTCGCGGTCGCGGTCGAGACCACCGGCGTGGAGAAGTGGCTTGGTACCGCCGGCAACAGGGCCGGGCTGCGCCGATACGAAGCGGGGCGCAAGCGCCAGGCCGATTTCCTCGCCCTCGTCGCAAGGACGCGGGAGGAACTGGACCGCATCTACCGATCCGCAGAGCCGGTGGAGCGGAAGCGGGCGGCCAAGGCGGCAGCGATCGAACGGCTGCGCGAGCGCTATCGGTCGATGCGCGACAGGCATTGGGGGGGATACCGGGGCTACGACGGCTGGTTCGAGACGCCGATCAACAACGCGAAGCTCGCCGCGACGGCTGTCTACAGCGATCGCGTCCCGGCTTTCCTGCGCCTGTTCGAGCTGTGTTCCGGCGACTATCCCCGGTTCTACGAGGCGGTCCGGCGGATCGGTTCAGTCGACCGGGCCGACCGCGTCAGGGCGCTCGAGACAGCCAGGACCTGCGGTTGAGCCCGCCGCCCGTTTGCCTGCTCGATGCTCGCCTCCCGCCGAACCGGCCGCGACGGGCGTGACTTCCACCCTGGCTACCGCGCCACTCGGCCCCGGAACAGGACGGCCGGAGCGGTTGCCAGCGCGATTCCGCCCACGACCAGCGCGATGCCCGCCATATGGAAGGCGTGGAACCTTTCGCCGAGGAAGGTGACCGCGAGCAGCACGCCGTACAGCGGCAGCAGATACATGAAAACGCCGGCAGCCGAGGGGCCGAGGCGGCGCACCCCGTACTGGAAGCCTGAGAAGGCGAGCAGCGAGGAGAAGACGACAATGCCCGCGATCCCGCCCCAGGCCGACGCCGTGCGCGGCATCGCCTGGCCGAGGAGAAACTCGGCCGCGGCGAAGGGGAGAAGCGTCAGCGCACCGGCTCCTGCCACGGCCGCAAACAAGGCGAGGTTCGAAAGCGGCGCCAGGCGCGGCGAGCGGTAGAGGATCGAGTAGACCGCCCAGGCGACCGCGGTACCGGCGAAGAGCAGGTCGCCGGCGTTGACATCGAGGGTGAGCAGCGCGTCGAGATCGCCCCTCAACACGATCACGGCGACGCCGACGAAAGCGACGACCGAGCCGATTACCTCGCGGCGGCCGATGCGACGACCGCGGAACATTGCTTCGATGAGGAGAATGATGACGGGCGAGGTGGTATAGATCAGCGTGCCGTTGGTCGCCGTCGTCAGGTCGAGCGCCAGGTAGACGATGGCGCCGCAGATCCACATGCCGAGCACACCGAGCAGGGCCACCAGCGCGGCATCGGTACGCAGTACCCGGCGGGCTGCGTCGCGTTCGCGCAGCAGGAACGGTGACAGGGCGACGGCGACGGACGCCCAGCGCAGGAAGGCGAGCGAAAACGGCGCGACCTCGTCGACCACGAAGCGGCCGAAGATCAGATTGGTGGAGAAGAACAGCGGCGTGACCAGCATGACCAGGACGGCCAGACCGGCGCCGCCTTTCGCGCGCTCGTCCAAGGCGACGCTTCCTTTGCCGGAGGAGACCGCATTGGAGCGGACCGCCGGCGGTGATACAGCTAACACGATTCACGATCAACCTTCCCGCAGAGATCATTTCATGAAGGAACGCAGCTGTCTTTCGATCATCCTCGCCGCCGGCGAAGGCACGCGCATGAAGAGTGCGATGCCGAAGGTAATGCACCGCATTGCCGGGCTGCCGATGGTGGCGCACGTGGCGCGCGCGGCGGCGGCGGCGGGCGGCGGCGATCTCGCCCTTGTCGTCGGCCGAGGCGGCGAGACGGTGGCCGCAGCGGTCAGCAGCTTCGCGTCGGCGGAAACCTTCGTCCAGGCGGAACGGCTCGGTACGGCGCACGCC
>DUSC01000281.1 GCA_012842935.1 Hyphomicrobiales bacterium
CTCAGAAAGGCCGCCGAGCGCACCGTCGACGGCCTCTGGAACGCCATCGGCCGCATCATCGACCTCTTCACCCCGGCAGAATGCCGAAACTACTTCGCTGCCGCAGGTTACGATGCAACGTGATGGGATTCGGCTCTAGCGGGACTGGGCGCCGTGGCCGTGGCCTTCGCGCTCTATCTCCCGGAAGGCATCTGGGGCGCGATACAGAGGCGGACGGGTGTCGAAGTCATGCCGACGCACGTCGGACATCCCTGATCGGCCAGAAGGCGCCGTTGTCCGCCGCGTTCACGGCGGAGCACGTCCGCCGCGCGCCCGCGCCGGGCCGCGCGATCGGCGCGTTCGCAATTCTCCCGTGCGCGAATCCGGGATGGTGCGGTATTCCGGCGGTCAAGCTATGGCGGCGCGAGGGATCGAAGGAAAGAGTCCCGTCACCTTCGTCACGATGGCGCGCCTGCCGCGGAAGCGGGTGAGGAGAAGACCCGGCTCGCCCGGATGTCGGCATCGCGGATCGTCGAGAGATCGTCCGCCGTGATCGGTCCGGAGGACGTCTCGAACAGGCGGTTCGCCTGGCGTAGCCGCGCGCGATCGAGCGCGTTGCGGATCGAGCGCGCGTTGGCGAAATGCGGCTGGGTGCGCCGACGCGCGATGTACTCGCTCATCGCTTGCCGCGCGCCGGCATCGAACGCGTAGTTCTGCCGCGCAAGCATCGCCTCGGCGATCGTCAGCAGTTCGGCGTCCCCGTAGTCCGGGAAGTCGATGTGGTGCGCGATGCGCGAGCGGAATCCGGGGTTCGACTGGTAGAACTTCTCCATGCGGTCCGCGTAGCCGGCGAGGATCACCACCAGATCGTCACGCTGGTTTTCCATCACCTGAAGAAGAATCTCGATCGCCTCCTGGCCGTAGTCGCGCTCGTTGTCGGGCCGGTAAAGATAGTAGGCCTCGTCGATGAAGAGCACACCGCCCATCGCCTTCTTGAGGACCTCCTTGGTCTTCGGCGCTGTGTGGCCGATATACTGCCCGACGAGATCGTCGCGCGTCACCGACACCAGATGTCCCTTGCGAACGTAGCCGAGCCGGTGGAGCAGCCCGGCCATGCGCAGCGCCACCGTCGTCTTGCCGGTGCCGGGATTGCCGGTGAAGCTCATGTGCAGCGTCGGCGTCTGTGTCGAAAGGCCGAGCCTCCGGCGCGCGCGCTCGACGAGCAGAAGGGCCGCCGTCTCGCGGATACGCAATTTGACGGGCTTCAGGCCCGTCAGTTCGCGGTCGAGTTCTTCGAGGATTTCCGCGACGCCGGAATCGCGGAAATCCGCCGCGAGGTCGACGGCCGGCAGAGGATTGCCCGCCGAAATCGTCAGATCGGCCATGGCCTATCTCGCCGCTCTCCAGGAGTAGGTCTGGCTCCGTCCGCGCACGTCGGTACGAGTCATATCCAGGTGCGGCTCGACCGGCGGCCGGTTGACGATGAAGGACATGCGTACGGTTTCGAAGCCGCGCGTCGAATCGAAGGCATTGACGCGGATATAGGAACTGCCCACGGCCTTGCGGCACTCGGCGAGTTCCAACATCACGCCCGCCGCGTCCCTCAGGTCGAACATGGGATTGCCCCACATTTCCCAATAGGTGTTCCGCGGATGGGGGTCGTCGGTGTATTCCAACCCGATCGCCCAGCCGTTGCGCAGACAATATTCGATCTGCGCCGCTATCTGGTCGTCGGTCAGGTCGGGCAGAAACGAAAAGCAGCCCTGGGTGATGCGCATGATCTTTGTCCCTTCCTAAACCGCGACATTGGGCATCGGGGCGAAGTCCGACGTGTCGGTCGATTCATAGTTGAAGCTGATGTTGCCCCAGGTCTCGAGCGCGGCTTCGAGCGGCTTGCACCATTTGGCCGCGGCTCTCAGGATCTCGGGCCCTTCGCGGGCGATGTCGCGCCCCTCGTTGCGGGCGAGGACCATGGCCTCGAGCGCGACGCGGTTGGCTGTCGCACCGGCCTGGATGCCCATCGGATGGCCGATGGTGCCGCCGCCGAACTGCAGCACGACGTCGTCGCCGAACAGGTCGAGCAACTGGTGCATCTGCCCGGCATGGATCCCGCCCGAGGCGACCGGCATGACCTTCCTCAGGTCCGCCCAGTCCTGCTCGAAGAACAGGCCGCGCGGCAGGTCGACCGCGTTCAGCGTCTCGCGGCAGACGTTGTAATAGCCCTGTACGGTCAGCGGATCGCCTTCGAGCTTGCCGACGGCCGTGCCGCAATGCAGGTGGTCGACGCCGGCGAGCCGCAGCCACTTGGCGATCACGCGAAACGAGATGCCATGGTTCTTCTGGCGCGTGTAGGTACCGTGGCCGGCGCGGTGCATATGCAGGATCATGTCGTTCTGCCGGCACCATTCCGAGATCGACTGGATCGCCGTCCACCCGACGATCAGGTCCACCATGACGATGACCGAACCGAGCTCCCTGGCGAATTCGGCGCGCCGGTACATCTCCTCCATGGTCCCGGCAGTGATGTTGAGATAGTGGCCCTTCACCTCACCGCTTGCGGCGGACGCCTTGTTCACCGCCTCCATGCAGTAGAGGAAGCGGTCGCGCCAGTGCATGAAGGGCTGCGAATTGATGTTCTCGTCATCCTTCATGAAATCGAGCCCGCCCTTGAGTCCTTCATGGACGACGCGGCCGTAGTTCTTTGCCGAGAGACCGAGCTTCGGCTTGGTCGTGGCGCCGAGGAGCGGTCGGCCAAACTTGTCGAGGCGCTCGCGCTCGATGACGATGCCGGTCGGCGGACCCTTGAACGTCTTCACGTAAGCGACTGGGAGACGCATGTCCTCCAGTCTGGCGGCCTTGAGCGGCTTGAACGAAAAGACGTTGCCGATGATCGAGGCGGTCAGGTTGGCGATCGAACCTTCCTCGAATAGGATCAGGTCGTAGGCGACGTAGCAGAAGTACTGGCCGGGTGTGTTCGGCACCGGGTCGACCCGGTAGGCCTTGCCGCGGTAGCTGTCGCAGGCGGTCAACAGGTCGGTCCATACGACCGTCCAGGTTGCCGTGGAGCTTTCGCCGGCAACGGCGGCGGCTGCCTCGATCGGATCTACGCCGTCCTGCGGCGTGATCCGGAAGAGCGCGATCAAGTCGGTATCCTTGGGCACGTAGTCGCCGTCCCAGTAGCCCATCTGGGCATATTTCAGCACGCCCGCCCGATAGCGTTCCTTGCCCTTGATTTCTTTCGGTTCTGCGTTCATGGCTGCCGTTCTCCCATTCGTGCCTGTCGGCGTCAGGCGGCCCGCGCCGCTGATATTCTCGGATCGAGCGATCCCCTGGCGTAGCGTTTCGCCATTTCGTCCATCGGAATCACCTTGATCCGCGACGCATTGCCCGCCGTGCCGAAGGCCTCGAAGCGGGCGCGGCAGAGGTCGCGCATCGCGTCCATTGCCGGCTTGAGGAATTTCCGCGGATCGAACTCGGCCGGACTTGTCGAAGCGACCCTGCGGAACTGGCCGGCCATAGCCATGCGGCAGTCCGTGTCGATGTTGACCTTGCGCACGCCGTGGCGAATGCCGCGCACGATCTCCTCGACGGGCACGCCGAAAGTTTGCGGCATCGCGCCGCCATGGGCGTTGATGATGTCCTGCAGCTCCTGAGGCACAGAGGACGAGCCGTGCATCACGAGGTGGGTATCGGGCAGCTTCGCGTGGATCGCCTCGATCACGTGCATGGCGAGAATGTCGCCGTCCGGCTTGCGCGAGAACTTGTAGGCACCATGGCTGGTACCGCAGGCGATCGCCAGCGCGTCGACCTTCGTGCGCATGACGAAATCGACCGCCTGGTCGGGATCGGTGAGCAGTTGGTCGTGACCGAGCACGCCTTCCGCGCCGTGGCCGTCTTCGGCCTCGCCCTTGCCGCTCTCGAGCGAACCGAGCACGCCGAGTTCACCCTCGACGGAGGCGCCGACCGCGTGCGCCATCTCCGCGACCGACGTGGTGACCTCGACGTTGTAGTCGTAGGAAGCCGGCGTCTTGGCGTCGGCCATCAGCGAACCGTCCATCATGACCGACGTGAAGCCGTGGCGGATCGCGCTCAGGCAGGTCGCGGCGTCGTTGCCGTGGTCCTGATGGATGCAGAGCGGGATATCCGGGTAGATCTCCGTCAACGCGTCCATCATCTTCGCCAGCATGATGTCGTTGGCGTAGGACCGGGCGCCGCGCGAGGCCTGGATGATCACCGGCGCGTCGCAGGCCTTCGCCGCCTCCATGATCGCCAGGCCTTGCTCCATGTTATTGATGTTGAAGGCCGGCACGCCGTAGCCGCGCTCGGCGGCATGGTCGAGGAGTTGCCGAAGTGTGATCTTGGCCATGGTCAGGAAGGCTCCCGTTCGAATTGGTTTGGGGTGAGGGGGGGCTCCGGCAGCAGGGCCTGGAGATCCGGGATCCAGCTTGCCGGCACCGGGGGCAGGGGACCGGTGACGACGAAATAGTCAGCGAGGGCGCTGAGACGGAGCGCGAAGGACCGCGCCGCGCGCCGTGCGTCGCTATTGAAGCGCAGGTTCTCCATCAGCGCGATCTCCCCGGGGGCAAGGGCGGCGAGCCCGGCCTCGGCGCCGATGCCGACGCTTTCGGCGATGAAACGGACGGGGCGGCCGACGGCATGCGACAGGGGTTCGGCGAATGTGCGAAGACTGAGCGCAGGATTGAACTCGCCCACCGGATCGCCGTGCCCCGCAATCACGGCAATGCGGGCACCGGCGTCAGCCAGACGGCGGACCGTCTCGGTCAAGGCCGGATCGATGCCGGACGAGAAGGTGGCACGCACGAGAACCGTACGGCCGGCAAGCGGACCGGTCGCGGTCGTTTCACCCATCGTCGCGTCCTCCCGCGAGCGCGATGGTGCGCGCGACGCGCTCCGCCGTGATGCCGACGCGGCGGCCGTAGCGTGCGACCGGCGCGTCCACCACGTCCGCCATGCCCGTCGGCATGCCCGGACGTTCCCGGTTCGCCGTCCGGACCGCGTCAATCGCCGGCGTACGGACGGCATCGGCCATCCGCGCCTTGACGGTTAGGGAGGCTGTAAGCGCAATGGGCCGAACGTGCATCTCTGGTTCCTTAAGTGAGCCGCCGCCGGCGTTCGATCAGCTGAAGGATGAGCGGTGTCAGGATGAGCTGCATGGCGAGGTCGAGCTTGTTGCCCGGCACCACGATCGAATTCGCCCGGCTCATGAACGAGTTGTCGATCATCGACAGGAGATAGGGGAAATCGATGCCGCGCGGGTTGGCGAAGCGGATGACCAGCATCGACTCGTCCGGTGTCGGTATCCAGCGGGCGATGAACGGATTCGAGGTGTCGACGATCGGCACGCGCTGAAAATTGATGTTGGTCAGCGCGAACTGGGGCACGATGTGGCGGACGTAGTCCGGCATTCGCCGCAGGATGACGTCCATGACCGCTTCGGTCGAATAGCCGCGCGTCGAGCGGTCGCGATGGATCTTCTGTATCCACTCGAGGTTGATGACGGGCACGACGCCGATCTTAAGGTCGGCATGTCGGGCGAGGTCCACCTTGTCGGTGACGGCGCAGCCGTGCAGTCCTTCGTAAAAAAGAAGGTCGCTCTTGCCGAACTCGCGCCAGGGCGTGAACGTGCCCGGTGCGCAGCCGTGGAGCGCGGCTTCCTCGTCATCGTGGACGTAGGTCCGGGTGCGCCCCGTGCCCCTTCGGCCATACTCGGCGAAGATCTCCTCCAGGGTTTCGAGCTCGTTGGCGTCTGCGTTGAAATGGGTGAAGTTCGGATTGCCCCTACGTTCCTCCTCGGCGACCTTCTCCTTCATCGCCGCGCGGTCGTAGCGGTGAAAGGCGTCACCCTCGATGAAGGCCGCCTCGACATTCTCGCGCCGGAAGATCTGCTCGAAGATGCGCTTGACGGACGTCGTTCCGGCGCCCGACGAACCGGTGATCGAAATGATGGGATGCTTTGCAGACACGCCCCGCCTCACGCCCGGAAGAGGCCGCGATTGCCGAACAGCGGCGAACGCTCGGCAATGACGCTGGGCTCGGTGTGGTAGCGGCCGATGCGCGCGACCTCCCGCGCTGCGCCGAAGACGAGCGGGGTACGCTGGTGCAAAGACGCGGGCGGCAGGTCGAGAATCGAGTAGATGCCGTCTGTCGCGGCGCCGCCCGCCTGCTCGATGAGCATCGCGATCGGGTTCGCTTCGTAGACGAGGCGAATCCGGCCGTTGGCATAGCCCCGGCGCGAATCGCCCGGATAGAGGAACACACCGCCGCGGACCAGGATCCGGAAGGCGTCGGCGACCAGAGAAGCGATCCAGCGCATGTCGAAGTCCTTCTCGCGGGGGCCGGCCGATCCCTTGAGGCAGTCGTCGACATAAAGGCGCACGGCCTCGTCCCAGTGGCGATAGTTCGAAGCGTTGATCGCGAATTCGTCGGTTTTCTCGGCAATCGACGGCCGTCCCGCCTCGACGAAGGTTCCAAGGCGCGACGAATGGACGAAGATGCGCGTGCCCGCGCCCAGCGTGAGCGCCAGCGCAAGTTGCGGCCCGTAGATGAAGAAGCCTGCGGCCAGCTGGTTTCTCCCCGCCTGCAGGAAACTCTGCGCCGGCTCGCCCGCCGCGGCCGGCAGGATGGAGAAGATCGTCCCGACGGGTGTGTTGATGTCGATGTTCGACGACCCGTCGAGCGGATCGATCGCGAGCGCGAGCGGCTCCGGGCCGTTGAGGTCGACGGCGCTGTCAAGCTCCTCCGAACCGTAGTGGCGAACCCCGGCCTGCCGCGCGGCAGCCAGGAACGCCTCATCCGCGCTGACGTCGAGATGGCGCTGTAGTTGTCCGCTTGCGTTGCGGCCGCCGGGGACCGCTCCCAGGACGCTTGCGGAAGATTGCGCGACGAGCGCACGGGTCGCCAGCGCGGCCCTTGCGAGCACGCGAACCGTCTCCGTGACCGCGGCACGGTCGGGCGACTGGGAGTTCAGATAGGCGTCGAGCGTTGATGCGGACACCGGCTCCTCCATCGATTGGCGTCACGATCCGCCGCCATCCGATCACACCGGTATCGATAAGGAAATTTTAATCTATTTATTTATTGCATAAGATAAACTAACTTCAGGCAATGAAGAACGTTACTCTCCGACAGCTCCGTGCGGTGGCCAGGATTGCCATCGACGGAAAAATCGTCAGCGCAGCCAAGCAGTTGGGACTGACGGCTCCGGCGGTGACACTGCAGCTCCAGGCGCTCGAGGACGAACTGGGCCTGGCCTTGTTCGACCGCCTCTCCGACGGCATGCGTCCGACTGCCGCAGGCCTGGCCGCCATCGAGGCAGCGAGGGCGATCGAGGAGCAGCTTCTCGCCTTGTCCGACCGGATCGAGGGGCTGAAAGGGCTGACGCGCGGCCATCTTCGGCTGGGCGTGGTTTCGACGGCGAAATATTTCGCCCCGAGAATCATCGCCGCCTTCGGGCGCGAACACCCGGGACTGGAGATCGATCTCAAGGTGGGGAATCGCGCCGAGATCATTCAGGCGCTCGACGCCCATGCGGTCGACATCGCCCTGATGGGGCGGCCGCCCAAGGACGTTCCCGTGCGCGCCCAGGTGTTCGGCGATCATCCGCTGGTCATCGTCTCTCCTCCCGATCACCCGTTGGCAGGAAAACGCGAAGTGTCACGCGAGCGGATCGCGGCGGAAAAGTTCCTCGTACGCGAGCCGGGTTCGGGGACGCGCATCTCGCTCGAGATCTTCTTCGCCGGCGTGGCTGGCAAGCTGGACAACATCGGTGTCGAGATGGGATCGAACGAGACCATCAAGCAGGCCGTGATGGCGGGGCTCGGGGTTGCCTTCATCTCGGCCCACACGATCGAGGCCGAGGTGCAGTCCGGACGTCTGGTGATTCTCGACGTGGAGGGCACGCCGATCCGACGGCAGTGGTTCGGAGTTGCGCGTGCCGATCGCAACGAAACGCCGGTGATGGCCGCGTTTTCGGCCTTCCTGGCGAAAAGGGGTGCGCAATTCCTGCCGGTCGCCGCCCCCCTCTATCGCGACACGCCTACCTCATGATTTCCTGCCGCCGGGCTGTCGAGACAGCAGCGCGTCGGGTCGTTCCGAACCGTTTCGCCCGGAGACGATTTCGGCGCCCATGCGGTGCGAGAGCCGCGTGGCGATGCGTCGGACGTTGGCGATGATCTGCTCGCGCCTGTCATCCGACACGTCGTCGACGGGCAGGCTGACGGCAACGCCGGCGATCGGGCGGTTTCGCGAGTCGAGCACCGCGGCGCCGAAGCAGACGATCCCCTCCGCGACCTGCTCGTTGTCCAACGACCAGCCGGCGCGGCGGATCTCGTGCAACTCGGCCAGCAGAGCGTCGAGCGAGCGGACGCTCTTCGGCGTGCGCGGCGCCGGCAGACCGCCGGCGTAGAGCCGGCGAACCTCGAAGTCGCTCATGTGGGCGAGGAATGCCTTGCCGGTCGCCGTGAAGGCCGCAGGCAGGCGCATGCCTGCGCGGAACTCGATCAACGAATGCGAGACGGCCGAGTTGCGCGCCGCGATGTAGACGACTTCCGCGCCCTCGATCACGGTGAGCGTGATGGTGGCGCCGGGAAGCTCGGTCTCCTGGTCCCAGATCGACGCGAATTCGGCGGCGACGTCGGACTGCTCGGCGAAGGCGTTCGACCAGCGCATGACGTGCGGCCCGAGCTGGTAGCTCTGGTCCGGACGTCGGATGAGCAGTTCGAGCCGGACCAGCGTGCTGCAAAGCGTATGGGCCGAACTCTTGGCGATGCCGAGATGGCGGGCGATCTCGCTGAGCGTCGGATAGGTCTTGGCGCGCGCAGCGAAGTCGAGGATGCGCACACCCCGCTCAAGGGCTGGCACGAGCTTCGACCGGTCGACCTGTCCGTCCATGCGACCATCTTTGCGCACGCCAAGGCGACGTGCGCAAAACGCCCGCCTGCGTCGGCATTTCACCTTGACAGGCGTCTAGCACGGCGATTAGCGTTCCGTCCAATGAAAATCGTTCATCTAATTGAACAAACCCATCCGAGCTTGCTGCCGCGGGCACGGAACCGTATGGGCCGAACGCCGTAACGTCGGCAATGTCGAGCTGGAGCGGCAGTCAGGGAGAGGAGACCCCGATGACGGATGCGTTCACCTTCAACACGACGAAGAGCATCCAGTTCGGCAACGGCGCGCTTGAGAGGCTGGGCGGCATCGTGCTCGCCCAGATCGGCGCGCGCGTCCTCCTGGTCACGGATCCCGGCATGATGTCGACGGGCATCGTCGGGCGCGCGCTCGACATCCTTTCTTCCGCTGGCGTCGAGGCCACGCTCTTCGCCGAGGTGCAGGCCGACCCGCCTGAGGCGGTCATCCATGCCGCGACGGAGGCAGCGCGTGGCGCCGGTGCTGTCGGTGTGATCGGTCTCGGTGGCGGCTCGTCTCTCGACGTCGCCAAGCTGGTGGCGCTGCTTGCGCCCGGTCGCGAGACGCTGAAGGACGTCTATGGCGTCGGAAAAGCGACCGGGCCGCGCCTGCCGCTGGTCCTCGTGCCGACGACCTCCGGCACCGGTTCGGAGGTGACGCCGATCTCGATCGTCACCACCGGCACCGCAGAGAAGATGGGCGTCGTCTCGCCGATCTTGATCCCGGACGTCGCGTTGCTCGATCCGGAGCTGACGCTGGGCTTGCCGCCGCACGTCACCGCCGCCACCGGGATCGATGCCATGGTTCACGCCATCGAGGCCTACGCCTCGGCCAGCCCCAACAACAACCCGATATCGCGCATGCTGGCCCTGCAGGCGCTCGAGCTGATGGGCCGGGCCATCCTGACCGCCGTGCATGACGGCAGGAACGCCGAGGCCCGCGGCGACATGCTGCTCGGCTCGATGCTCGCCGGCCAGGCTTTCGCCAACTCGCCGGTCGCCGCGGTGCACGCCCTCGCCTATCCGTTGGGCGGGCATTATCACATCCCGCATGGTCTCTCGAACGCGCTGGTGCTTCCGCACGTGCTGCGCTTCAACGCGGTGACGGCGCCGCGCGCCTATGCCGAGATGGCGCCGCACGCTTTTCCCGAGCTCGCAGCGCTGCAGGGCCAGGAGCGGGCCGCCGCCTTCGTCGAGCGCCTCGCGGTACTCTCGCGCGACTGCGGCTTGCCGCAGCGGCTGCGCGACATGAAGATCGAGGCCGACGCACTGCCTATGCTGGCGCGCGACGCGATGAACCAGACGCGACTGCTCGTCAACAATCCACGCCCGGTGGCCGAGAGCGACGCTCTGGCCATCTACCAGGCCGCCTTCTGATCCCGGACACCCAAAGGAAACCGTCATGACACTTGAACTCAAGGATCCGACACTTCTCGAATCGCGTGCCTTCGTCGCCGGCAGGTGGGAAGCAGGAGCACGCCAGTTCGCCGTGACGAACCCGGCGACCGGCGAGGAGATCGTCAGGGTCGCCGACATGGGCGTCGCCGACATGCGCGCGGCAATCGATGCCGCCTATTCGGCGCAGAAAGCCTGGGCCCGGCGTACCGCCAAGGACCGCTGCGCGATCCTGCTGCGCTGGCAGTCCCTGATGCTGGAAAACGCTGACGACCTGGCGAAGATCCTCACCGCCGAGATGGGCAAGCCGCTCGCCGAGGCGAAGGGCGAAATCGCCTACGGCGCGAGCTTCATCCAGTGGTTTGCGGAGGAAGCACGGCGCGTCTATGGCGACGTGATTCCGGGCCACCAGGAAGACAAGCGCATTGTCGTCCTGAAACAGCCGATCGGCGTCGTGGGTTCGATCACGCCGTGGAACTTTCCCAACGCCATGATCGCCCGCAAGGTCGGCCCGGCGCTGGCTTCCGGCTGCGCATTCGTCGGCCGGCCGGCGGAGAAGACGCCGCTCTCGGCCCTGGCCATGGCGGTCCTCGCCGAGCGGGCGGGGGTGCCGGCTGGCGTGCTCTCGATCGTCACCGGAACCGACGCGAAAGGGCTCGGCCTGGAGCTGTGTACCAATCCGAAGGTCCGCAAGCTGACCTTCACCGGCTCGACGGAGGTCGGCCGCATCCTGATGCGCCAGTGCGCCCACGATATCAAGAAGCTGTCCCTCGAACTCGGCGGCAATGCGCCTTTCATCGTCTTCGACGACGCCGACCTCGACAAGGCGGTGGAGGGCGCCCTGATCGCGAAGTACCGCAACTCGGGGCAGACCTGCGTGTGCGCCAACCGCATCTACGTTCAGCGCGGCGTTCTCGAGCCCTTCGCGGCCAAGCTTGCCGCCGCGACCGCGGCCTTGCGTGTCGGCAACGGCGCCGAAGCCGGGGTCAACATCGGCCCGCTCATCGACGCCGCCGGCCTCGCCAAGGTCGAGGAGCACGTCTCGGACGCGCTTTCCAAGGGCGCCCGCGTTCTTACCGGAGGGGCTCGTTCGGACCTCGGCGGCACCTTCTATCAGCCGACGGTGCTCGCCGACGTGAAGCCCGGCATGAAGATCCTCGCCGAGGAGACTTTTGGCCCGGTGGCGCCGATCATTGCCTTCGAGACCGTTGACGAGGTCATCGAGATGGCCAATGACACCGAGTTCGGACTGGCCTCATACTTCTATGCGCGCGATCTCAGCCGTGTCTGGAAGGTCGCCGAGGCGCTCGAATACGGCATGGTGGGCATCAATACCGGCCTGATCTCGACAGCGGAGGTTCCGTTCGGCGGCATCAAGTCGTCGGGCCTCGGCCGTGAAGGCTCGAAATACGGGATCGACGACTATCTGGAAATCAAGTACCTGTGCATGAGCGTAGACGTCTGAGGCCGAAGGAGCTTTCCGGCCGCTCCGCCGCCGTCAGGCGATGGCGCGACGGGCCTCGGTAGTACTCCATTTGCAGTTGAGCAGCTCTTCCGCTTGCCCGGCTTCGACCGGTCGGCTGAAGACGAAGCCCTGGCCGAGGTCGATGCCGGCCTCGGCGAGCGCCTTGGCTTCGGCATCGGTCTCGATGCCCTCGGCCGTCACCTCCAGGTTGAGGTGGCGGCATAGGTCGACGATCATGGAAACGATGCCCGAAGTGCTCCGGCTCTCGCCGAAGCCGGTAACGAGGCAACGGTCGATCTTCAGCTTGGTGACCGGCAACCGGCTCAGCATAGCGAGGGAGGAATAGCCGGTGCCGAAATCGTCGACGGCGATCGCGATCCCAAGGTCGCGCAGCGCCTGCAGCCGGCGTATGGCGAGCTCCGGATCTTTGATAATGACGCTCTCGGTGATTTCGATCTCGAGCCGCGCCGGCGCGAGGCCGGTTTCGGCGAGAATGCGCGCGACAGTGGCGGGAAACGCCGGGTCGTCGAGCTGAATCGTCGAGACATTGACAGCGACAAACGGCGACCGATGATCCGCTCCACGCCAGCGCGTCGCTGTCGCACAAGCCTGACGGAGAACGAACTCGCCGATCGACCGGATATGGCCGAACTCCTCGGCGAGAGGGATGAACGCCGCGGGGGAAACGGTACCTTCGATGGGCCGCAGCCACCGTGCCAACGCCTCGAAGCCGAGAGTCCGCCCGGTCTTCAGGTCGACGAGCGGCTGGTAGACGACGCCGATCTCTCCCTTCTCCACCGCCATGCCGAGATCGCGGAGGCGTTCGCCGCGTTGGCGATGTTCGGCGTCAAGGCCGCTGGTGAACCAATGGACCGCAGTATCGGACGCCGCGACGGCGGCGAGCAGGGCGTGCCCGCTTTTGCGCAACACTTCGCCGGCGTCGGTGCCGTCCTGTGGGAACAGGGCGCCGCCGGCCGCGACACGCAGGCGAATCTCGCCTCCCTCGGTGCGGATCGGCACCAGGAAGACCTGGTGGAACGCCTTCGACACGTTGTCGACCGCTTCGCCTGGACTGCGCCCAGACGTGGCGAGCGCAAACGTGTCCCCGGCGATTCGGGCGGCGAGAGTGCCGGCGGCGGCTCCGACGCGAAGGCGTTCGGCGACGGCCTGCACGATCCGTTCGGCCTCGGGACTGCCGGCCTCGCCGACGATCTGCTCGAGGTCGCGGATCCTGACCTGCAGGACAGCGAAGGCCTGCTTCCCGCCGCTCTTCGCCAGTTCCGCCGTGACTTCGTCGATCAGCGTGTCCGGTTTCGCCAGCCCCGTCACCGGGTCGTAGCGACGCAGCTGGCGAACGAGGTCCTCCGCTTCCATCTGCGACGTGATGTCGAAAGATACGCCAATCAGGCGCCGCGTCTTGCCGCCGTCCTCGACAACGAGGCTGCCGCGGCTGTGGAACCAGCGATAGGTGCCGTCATCGGCGCGGACGCGATAGCGAACGTCATGGACATGTCGCCCGCCCGAGGCGATGGCGAAGTCGATGCTGGAATCGATGCGCGCCATGTCGTCGGGATGCGTTCGGGAATGCAGTTCGGCCATGGAGAGACGGTGCCCCTCCGGGAACCCCAGGGGCGCCAGAAGGCCAGGGGAGACGTAGTCGACGGATTCCTCGCCGTTGGCGAGATCGATCGCCCAGACGCCGCCGTCGGCGCTGGCAAGGGCGAGTTGCAGCCTTCTCTCGCTCTCGCGTGCGGTCCGATAGGCAGCGAGAATATCTTTCCACATCCAGCGAAGCAGCAGGAAGATCAATAGCGACGAGGCACTGATGAAGAACAGGCCCTTGTATGTCTGCACCTGATGGTAGGTACTGTCGTCGGTGAACAGATCGGCGACGACGCGGTCGCTGAACAGGATCCACAACAGGCTGGTAACGGCGTACGCGCCGGCAACGAGGGCCGGAAAGAAGCGATAGCGCGTGCGGATACTGCCGCCTTCGGGAGGGATCATGCCATGCGTCCTGCACGGTCCGGTGGTAATACCCGGCGAATACCAGAAGAGGTTTAAGATAATATTCTGGGCGGGGCCGCTTCTTCCGCCGTCCCGGCCGCTGGCCGGAACTCAAGCAGCCGGACAGGCTCTGCTATGCGGCTTCGCCTGCGGTCGGCAGGTAGGGACCGCGCACCGGCTGCTTTTCGGCGGCCGGTCCGAGGAAATGGTCGTGGCGAACCAGCACGTCCGCGAGCGTGTACCGGTCGAAGGTCGAGACGAAGGCGGCCAAGGCCTCGTTGGCGATGCCGGCAAGGCGGCAGGTTCGCGATATGCGGCACTCGTTGCCCGGCCCGAAACATTCGACCAGCTGGAAGTCGGCCTCGGTCGCCCGCAGAACGGCGCCGAGATTGATCTCCTCGGGCGGTCGGGCCAGCGTGTAGCCGCCGAGGCGTCCGCGCACGCCCTTCAGAAAACCCGCGTGGGTCAGGATCATCACCACCTTCTTCAGGTGGGCGCGCGAGATCGCGTAGATGTCGGCCGTCTCCTCGATCGTGGCCAAGCGGTTCGTGCTTGCTGCAAACACCAGAGCACGCAACGCATAGTCGCTGAATTTCGTCAGTCTCACCGCAAAGAACTCCGCAGATTGCGACCCTTCCTGATCCTCTCATGCGGCACCGTCGCTGATCCAGATCAACGGAAGCAGCAGTGCTGCGGCGAAAGGTCCGATACGCCGTAAAAGAGACATTTTAGTTGACCCAAATCAATGTCCCGATTGCCGGCGATCGGCATGGTCTCGCGCATGAGTACCCGCCGCATCCGCTCCCTGCTCGCGATGCTGCTCGCCCTGTCGATCGGCGCGGGCGGTACGCTGGCCGACGCGCTGCATGTGGCCGCGATGAGCGGCCGGGCGGCTGATCGGATCGTGATCTGCGCCGCGGACGGCGGCGCGAGCACGATCCTCGTCGACAGCGCCGGGAATCCCGTCGATCCGGAAAAGCAGTCCCCCGCCGCACGGTGCGACGACTGCCTGCCGACACAGGTGAACGCGATCCCCGTTTCCATATTTGCCCTGGCCGTCGGCCTTCGGGTCGGCTCTCCCGCGTCCCAATCTCCGCTCCGTCCGACAGAGATGAGCCGCATCTCATCCAACGCCGCGCGAGCACCTCCCACCCGAGAGATCGCCACATGACTTCGCTTCGGGGCGCCAACTGCGCCCGCACTTCGTGGACGTTTTCGTATCTTCTGCCGCTGTTGCTGGCGGTGTTCGCAGTGCTGCTGCCGGCGCTCGCGCGCGCCGAATCCCTGCTTGCCCGCTTCCAGAAGGAGGTCGCGGCCGGGGCGCTGATGGAAGGTGCCGATTCCTATGGCCCGATTCGCTCGGATCTTCCGGTTGCGCCGATCCTCAAGGCTGGCGAGACCGTCGGCTGGGCCTTCGTTACCTCGGATTTCGTCGGGACGACCGGCTATTCCGGCAAGCCGATTCACGTCATGGCGGCGATCGGACCGGACGCCGTGCTGCGCGCGGTCAAGCTCGTCAAGCATTCCGAGCCGATCGTGCTGATCGGAATCCCGGAAGCGCGCATCGCGGGACTGACGGCGGCCTACACGGGCCTCGACCTCGCCGCCGAGGCCGCGGCGGGCGGTTCCGGGCACGATCTGAACATCATTTCCGGCGCCACCGTCACCGTGATGGTGATCGATGATTCGATCGTGCGCTCCGGTATCCGTGTGGCGCGCGCTCTGGGCCTCGGCGGGCTGACGCCGGCCGAAGAAGTCTCTGGACCGCGCTTCGAGATCGACAATGACGTGGCTGCGGCTCCCGACTGGCAGACGTTGGTCGGCGACGGATCGGTACGCCGCCTCTCGCTCGACATTGGCCAGATCAACCGCGCCTTCGAAGAGATGGACGACCCCCGCGCTGCGGCTCGGCCCGAACCGGGCGATCCGGCCGATACCTTCATCGACTTGTACACCGGGCTCGTTTCGGTTCCCGGTATCGGCAGGAGTCTGCTCGGCGAACGTGAGTATCCCGGCCTCGCGAAGTGGCTCAAGGCGGGCGAGCACGCCATCGTCGTGGCGGCACGAGGGTCCTACTCCTTCAAGGGCTCCGGCTACGTGCGCGGCGGCGTATTCGACCGCATCCAGCTGATCCAGGACGACATCTCCGTTCGTTTCCGCGACAACGACCACCGCCGGCTGGGCGCAATCGAGGCGATCGGCGCGCCGTCCCTCGCGGAAGTCGATCTCTTCCGCATACCGGCCGATTCCGGCTTCGACCCGTCCAGACCGTTCCGCCTGCAACTGCTCGTCCACCGCGAGGTCGGACCGATCGAACGTCTCTACACGACTTTCGACCTCGCCTACCATACGCCGGCGCGTTTCCTGCGCGCCGTCTCGCAGCCTCCGGCCGCACCGCCGGCGGCAGGTGCCGGGAGCGACGAGGAGAAGGCCGCCAAGCAGGCGCTCTGGCAGCGTATCTGGCGGGACAAGACGATCGAGATCGCCGGCCTCTCGATCATGCTCGCGGTATTGACGGCGGCATTCTTCTTCCAGGGCTTCCTGACGCGCTCGGCCGCGGTGACCTTCTGGTTCCGCATCGGCTTCCTCTCGGTGACGCTGGTCTTTCTCGGCTGGTACGCCAGTGCCCAGCTCTCGATCGTCAATCTGATGGCGCTGGCCCAGTCGGTGGTCGCCGGCTTCAGCTGGGACGCCTTCCTGCTCGATCCGCTCACCTTCATCCTTTGGTTCTCGGTCGCTGCAGCGCTGATCTTCTGGGGACGCGGCGCCTATTGCGGCTGGCTGTGCCCCTTCGGCGCACTGCAGGAACTGACCAACCGGCTGGCGAAGCTCGCCCGCATTCCGCAGTGGACGTTGCCGTGGGGCCTTCACGAACGCCTGTGGGCGGTCAAGTACATCATCTTCCTTGGCCTGTTTGGCGTGACGCTCGCCTCGATCGACCAGGCCGAGCGGCTGGCCGAGGTGGAGCCGTTCAAGACCGCCATCGTGCTCAAGTTCGACCGCGCCTGGCCGTTCACGCTCTACGCTCTGGTCCTGCTCGGCATCGGCCTTTTCGTCGAGCGCTTCTACTGCCGCTATCTGTGTCCTCTCGGTGCCGCACTCGCCATTCCGGCTCGGCTGAGGATGTTCGACTGGCTGAAGCGCTATCCGGAGTGCGGGCGGCCCTGCCAGACCTGCGCCAACGAATGCATGGTCCAGGCCATCCATCCGACCGGCGAGATCAATCCGAACGAGTGCCACAACTGCCTTCACTGTCAGGTTCTCTACCAGAGCGAGCAGAAATGCCCGGTCGTGATCCTGAAGAAGAAGAAACGCGAAGCCTTCGCCAGGCGGAACGCCGCCTCGGCCGAGGCGATGGACCGCGTCATCGAGAAATCCAACTGAAGAGAAGGAGAAGGACCATGTCGTCTAGTGAGGAAAGATCAGGCATCAGCCGGAGAGGCGTTCTCGCCGGCCCCGCCAAGCTGGCGCTGCTCGCCGGCGCGGCGATGGGGGGCGCGGGCGCGCTGATCTCATCGTCTTCGCAGCCCGCACGAGCCGCAGGGGGTGAGATCAAGCCGGGCGAACTCGACGAATATTACGGCTTCTGGTCGTCCGGACAGACCGGCGAGTTGCGTATTCTCGGCATCCCGTCGATGCGCGAACTTATGCGCGTGCCCGTCTTCAACCGCTGCTCCGCGACGGGCTGGGGCCAGACCAACGAATCACTGAAGATCCTGACCGAAGGTCTCAGCGAGAAAACGAAAAAGTATCTGGCCGCGAACGGCAAGAAGACCCACGACAACGGCGACCTGCACCACGTGCACATGTCGTTCACCGAGGGCAAGTACGACGGCCGCTATCTGTTCATGAACGACAAGGCCAACACGCGGGTCGCGCGCGTGCGCTGCGACGTCATGAAGCCGGACAAGATCATCGAGATCCCGAACGCCAAGGCCATCCACGGCATGCGGCCGCAGAAGTGGCCGAGGACCAATTACGTGTTCGCCAACGGTGAGGACGAGGGCCCGATGGTCAACGACGGGAAGATCCTCGACGATCCGAGCCAGTACGTGAATTTCTACACGGCCATCAACGCCGACGAGATGACGATTGCGTGGCAGGTGATGGTCACGGGCAACCTCGACAACACCGACGCCGACTATGACGGCAAATATGCCTTCTCGACGAGCTACAACTCCGAGATGGGCATGACGCTCGCCGATATGACGGCATCCGACCTCGACCATGTCGTCGTCTTCAACATCGCGGAGATCGAGAAGGGCATCGCCGCCGGCGACTACCGCGAGCTCAACGGCGTCAAGGTGATCGACGGCCGCAAGGGCCAGAACAAGAACTATACACGTTACATCCCCATTCCGAACAACCCGCATGGCTGCAACATGGCGCCCGACAGGATACACCTGTGCATCGGCGGCAAGCTGTCGCCGACCGTATCGGTGATCGACGTGCGCAAGCTCGACGCCGTGTTCTACGACGGTGCCGACCCCCGGTCGGCCGTGGTCGCCGAACCCCAGCTCGGACTCGGGCCGTTGCACACGGCCTTCGACGGACAGGGCAACGCCTACACGACCCTGTTCCTCGACAGCCAGGTCGTGCAGTGGAACATCGAGAAGGCGGTCCGGGCCTATGCGGGCGAGAACGTCGATCCGATCCTGTCAAAGACCGACGTGCACTACCAGCCGGGCCACAACTCGACCTCTGAGGGCGAGACGCTCGATGCCAAGGCCGACTACTACATCTCGATGAACAAGTTTTCCAAGGACCGCTTCCTCAATGTCGGTCCGCTGAAGCCGGAGAACGAGCAGCTCTTCACCATCGACGGCAACAGGCTGACCCTCGTCCACGACGGTCCGACCTTCGCCGAGCCGCACGATTCGATCCTCGTGCATCGCTCGAAGGTCAATCCGGTACATGTCTGGGACCGCAAGGACCCGATGTGGGAGGACGCCCGCAAGCAGGCCGAGGCCGACGGCGTCGACCTCGACTGGGGTGCTGACGTCATCCGCGACGGCAACAAGGTGCGCGTCTACATGCATTCGGTCGCACCGGCCTTCAGCTTGGAAAAGTTCACGGTGAAGGAAGGGGACGAGGTGACGATCTACGTCACCAACATGGACGACGTCGAGGATCTGACCCACGGTTTCTGCATGGGCGATCACGGCGTGGCCATGGAAGTCGCGCCCCAGGCGACGGCCTCCGTCACCTTCACGGCGGCGAAACCGGGCGTCTACTGGTACTACTGCCAGTGGTTCTGCCATGCGCTGCACATGGAGATGCGCGGCCGCATGTTCGTCGAACCGAAGGCCGCCTGACGATGGCGCGCTTCCGGCTCATCCGTGCGGCGCTCGCTGCGTACCTGATAGCCGCCGCGTCGTCCGCGGCGACGGCGGGCGAGCGCGTCGTGCCGGCGGAGCCGGGGGCGCTCGTCAAGGCAGTCGCCGCGGCTCTGCCCGGCGACGTGCTCCTGCTCGAACCCGGCCGTCACGACGGCCCGGTGGTGCTCGACCGGCCCGTGACCCTCGACGGGGCCGGTCGAGCGATCGTGGACGGCCATGGCAGCGGGAGCGTCATCGTCGTCACCGGCGCGGATGTCACCGTGCGCGGGCTGGAGATCCGCGGTTCGGGAAGCTCGCACCAGGGCATCGACTCGGGCATCCGCCTGATCCCGCCCGCGATCCGCGCGCGGATCGAGGGCAACCGCATCGTCGGCAACCTGCACGGCGTCGATGTGCATGGCGCGGTAGACAGTCTCGTCAGGGGCAACACGATCGTCGGCCGAACAGACTTTCGCATGAACGACCGCGGCAACGGCGTCTACGTGTGGAAGGCGCCCGGCACCTTGATCGAGGGCAATGACATCCGCCTCGGACGCGACGGCATCTTTTCGAACGCGTCCAGCAAGGGAACCTACCGCAACAACCTGTTCCGCGACCTGCGTTTCGCCGTCCATTACATGTACACCAACGACAGCGAGGTCTCCGGCAACGTCTCGATCGGCAATCACCTCGGCTATGCGCTGATGTTCTCCAGCCGCATCGTCGTGCACGACAACCTGTCGCTGCGCGACCGCGCCTACGGCTTCATGCTGAACTATGCCAACGACGTCGACATGCGCGGCAACCTCGTGCGCGGCGGCACCGAAAAATGCACATTCGTCTACAATGCCCACCGCAATGCAATCGTCGGCAACCGTTTCGAGAACTGCGGGATCGGCATCCATTTCACGGCCGGCTCCGAGCGCAATCGGTTCTCGGAAAACGCCTTCGTCGGCAACAGGAACCAGGTGAAGTATGTCGGCACCCGGCATATCGAGTGGAGCGATGGCGGCCGCGGCAATTACTGGTCGGACCATCCGTCCTTCGACCTCGACGGTGACGGGCTCGCCGACAGCCCGTTCCGGCCCAACGACCTCATGGACCACATCCTGTGGTCACAACCGGCCGCCAAGCTGCTGCTCGGCTCGCCGGCCGTGCAACTGGTGCGCTGGAGTCAGGCGACCTTCCCGGCCATCCTGCCAGGCGGCGTCGTCGACAGCCATCCGCTGATGGCAGCCCACGAAATCGCGGTCCCCGCGCGGATCGCCGAAATGGAGGCGGCCGCGCAGCCGGCGTGGCTGCTCGAAAGGACAATCGATGCAGACCTTGATCCTGTCGCAGGTCACTAAGACCTTCGACGGCGCCACGGCGCTTTCTTCCGTGTCGCTGGCTGTGGCGGCCGGCGAACGGGTGGCGCTGCTCGGCCATAACGGCGCCGGCAAGTCGACGCTGATGAAGATCGTGCTGGGGCTGATCTCCGCCGACCGCGGCGACGTGCGCGTTCTGGACGCCGAGCCGGGCAGCCATGCGGCGCGCGCCGCCACCGCCTATCTGCCGGAGAACGTCGCCTTTCACCCCGCGCTCACCGGCCTCGAGCAGCTGCGCTGCTACCTTCGCCTGCGCGGCGAGGATCCGCGCGGCGCCGAGGTTCTGCTCGAGCGGGTCGGGCTGGGCGAGGCCGGCCGGCGTCGTATCGGTACCTATTCCAAGGGCATGCGCCAGCGCGTCGGGCTCGCCCAGGCGCTGATAGGCAGACCGCGGCTTCTCGTGCTCGACGAGCCGACCAGCGGCCTCGATCCGGTGTCGCGGCGCGAGTTCTACACGATCCTCGACGATCTGGCGGGCACCGGCGCGGCGATCCTGCTGTCCAGTCATGCGCTGACCGAGGTCGAGGTGCGGACCGACCGTATCGCCATCCTCAGCCGTGGCCATCTCGTGGCCGACGACACGCTCCCGAATCTCCGTCGCGTGGCGGCGCTGCCGATCCATCTGCAGGTCTCGGCGCGGCCGGAAGCCGCCGACGAGGTGGCGCGGCGGCTGTCGGGCGAACGCCACAACGGCGCACGTATCGACCTGGTGTGCGGACACGACGACAAAATCGCCCGGCTCGGACAGATCGCCGAGCTCGGCGCCATGGTGGAGGACGTGCACGTCGTCCCGCCCAGCCTCGAGGATATCTACGCCCATTTCAGCGGGAGAGCGCCGTCATGAACCGCATCGCGGCAATCGCCGGTTCCGAATTCCGCATCGCGCTGCGCAACCGCTGGGTGGCGATCGCCGTCGTCCTGATGGCGCTTTTCGCGCTCGTCCTCGCGGCGGCGGGCAGCGCTCCGACCGGTCAGCTCGGCGCCGACAAGCTTTCGGTGACGGTGGCGAGCCTGACCAGCCTCGCCATCTACCTGGTCCCGCTCATGGCGCTGCTGATGGCGTTCGACGCGGTTGCCGGCGAGGTGGAGCGCGGCACGCTGCCGCTGGTGCTGACCTATCCCGTGTCCCGGCCGGAAATCCTTGCCGGCAAGTTCGCCGCGCATCTCGCCACGCTCGCCATTGCCGTCGGCGCCGGCTACGCCATCGCCGCAGCGGCGGCAATGTGGATGGATCCGCGTGCCGCCGAAGGCATACCGGCGCTGGCGCGGCTGTTCTGGACCTCGCTCCTGCTCGGCGCGACCTTCCTCGGCCTCGCCTATTGGATTTCGGCCGCGGCGCGGCGGCCGGGCGCGGCGGCCGGTCTCGCCATCGGGCTCTGGCTGGTATTCATCGTCCTCTACGATCTGGGCCTGCTCGCCGGTGTGGTCGCCGACGGCGGCGGCACGTTCACGACCGCCGTGTTACCCTGGATGATCCTCTTCAATCCGGCGGATGCGTTCCGGCTCTACAACCTCGCCGCCTCGGAGGCGACGGCGGCAGCGGCCGGCATCGCCGGGGCGGCGAACACGATCCCGCCGATGCACGCGCTCGCCTCGCTTCTCCTCTGGCCGCTGGTGGCGTTTTTCATGGCGACAGCGACGTTCCGGAGGATGACGCCATGAGGACGAAGGCTGCTCTTCTTGCCGCGTTGCTCGCGCTGGCCGGTTGCAGCGACGACACCACGGCTTCCATCCCCCGGGCGGTGACGATGACCGAGCAGGCGCTCGGCCATTATTGCCAGATGAACCTGACCGAGCATCCGGGACCGAAGGCTCAGGTGCATCTCGACGGGCTGCCGCAGCCGCTTTTCTTCAGCCAGGTGCGCGACGCCATCGCCTATCAGCGCATGCCGGAGCAGTCGCACGCTATCCGCATCGTCTATGTTTCGGACATGGGCGCACCGTCCGCGAGCTGGGAGCAGCCCGGCATCGACAACTGGATTCCTGCGGACAAGGCACTGTTCGTCGTCGGATCAAGGATCGCCGGCGGCATGGGCGCGCCGGAACTGGTGCCCTTTTCCGCGCGGCCCAAGGCGGAGGCCTTCGTTGCCGAGAACGGCGGCGAGATCCGCGACCTTACGCAGATAAAAGACGAGGACGTGCTGACGCCGGTCGAATTCGCCACCGACGCCGAAGGCAACTTCCTCGCTCCCGATACGGAGCAGGACCATTGACACAGGATCGCATCACCATCACCCGCCGCCGCTTCGTGGCGATTTCGGCTACGGTAGCGGGGGCGGCGATCGCCGGGCTTCCCATGGCCGCCGCCGCGGCACCGCTCGCGCGCTGGCACGGCGTTGCGCTGGGCGCCGAAGCGTCGATCATTCTGCGCCACCCGGACGCCGCGCGCATCCTCGCCGCATGCCGAGCCGAGATCGCACGGCTGGAAAGTATCTTCAGCCTCTATGACACTTCCTCGGCGCTGAGCCGTCTCAACGCCGACGGGCGTCTCGACGCGCCGCCCTTCGAACTCCTCGAACTGCTCGGCCAGTGCGGAGCGCTTCACACCGCGACCGGCGGGTTGTTCGACCCGACGGTGCAGCCGCTGTGGGCGGCCTATGCGGAAGCCTTTGCCGGCGGGCGCGCGCCTGGTGCGGAGGCCATTGCCGGCGCGCTCGGGCGCGTCGGCTGGACGGGCGTTTCGGCCGAGCCGGGACGGATCTCATTCGCCCGGCCGGGCATGGCTCTGACGCTGAACGGCATCGCCCAGGGCTACATCGCCGACCGCGTCGCTGCGCTCCTGCGCGCCGAGGGGCTGACCGACGTGCTGGTGAACACCGGCGAGTTGCGGGCGCTCGGCGGCCATCCCGACGGCGGCGCCTGGCCAGTTTCCTTCGACGATCGCAGCGGCGCGGCCTCGATCGGACTGCGCGACGCGGCGCTGGCGAGTTCGGCGCCACTCGGTACCGCCTTTGACGCCGACGGCAAGGTCGGGCACATCCTGAATCCGAAGAACGGACGGCCCGCCGCATCGGCGTGGCGGCTGGTGTCGGTGACCGCTCGCACGGCGGCGCTCGCCGACGGGCTGAGCACGGCGCTCTGCCTCATGTCGCATGACGAAATCGAGCGCACGCTGGCGCGGTTCCCCGACGCGCGGCTGGCCCATCTCGCCTGACGGCGCGACGTCAGCCGCCGACGCGAGCGTCCTCCAATATCATCGCCGAACCCTTTTCGGCGATCATGATGGTCGGCGAATTGGTGTTGCCCGAGGTGATGGTCGGCATCACCGAGGCGTCGACGACGCGCAGGCCCGAAACGCCGCGCACCCGCAGCCGGCCGTCGACGACGGCGTAGTCGTCGCCCTCGGGGCCCATGCGCGCGGTGCCGACCGGATGGAAGATTGTCGTGCCGAGATCGCCGGCGGCGACCAGTAGATCCTTATCGGAGGCGACATGGGCGCCGGGTTTGTATTCCTCCGGGCGATAGGGCGCCATCGCCGGCTGCGAGACGATGCGGCGCGCCCATTTGAGCGATTCCACCGCGACGCGTCGATCCTCTTCCGTCGACAGGTAGTTGGGACGGATATCGGGCTGCGCGGTCGCGTCCGGGCCCGACAAATGGAGCGAACCGCGGCTCGTCGGCCTGAGATTGCAGACGCTCGCCGTGAAGGCCTCGAACGGGTGCAGCCCGTCGCCCCAATTGTCGAGCGACAGCGGCTGGAAGTGGAACTCGATATTGGCCGTCTCGTATTCGGGTGCCGAGCGGACGAAGGCGCCCATCTGCGAGGGCGCCATGGTCAGCGGGCCGCGACGACGCAGCGCGTAGTCGATGCCCATCATGGCGCGGCGAAACAGGTTCTTGTAGTCGCCGTTGAGCGTGCGGATGCCGCTGACCTTATAGATCGGGCGGATCTGCAGGTGGTCCTGCAGGTTTTCGCCCACGCCGGGGAGCGGGACGACTGGCTCGACGCCGCGGTCTTTCAGGATTTCCGGACGGCCGATGCCGGAGCGTTCGAGGATCACCGGCGAGCCGACGGCTCCGGCAGAGAGCACGATCTCGCCGCGCGCCGCCGCGGTGACGCGGCGGCCGTCCTTGACGTAGACGATCCGTCGGGCGCGGCCGCCCTCGATCTCCATGCGGTCGATCACCGCGCCGGTTTCGACACGGAGATTGGGGCGCCCCAGCGCCGGCTTCAGGAATCCGCGCGCCGCGCTCCAGCGGCGGCCTTTCTTCTGATTGACCTGGAAATAGGAGGAGCCGGAATTGTCCCCGGTGTTGAAGTCGTCGACACGCGGAATTCCCGCCTGCTCGGCGGCGTCGCATAGCCGGTCGAGGATCTTCCAGCGGATGCGCGGACGCTCTACGCGCCATTCGCCACCGCAACGGTGGAACGGGCCGTCGCCGTCCTGATGGTCCTCGTGCTTGAGGAAGAAGGGCAGTACGTCTTCCCAACCCCAGCCGGCCAGGCCCATCTGGCGCCAGCCGTCATAGTCGCGCGCCTGGCCGCGCATGTAGATCATGGCATTGATCGCCGAAGAGCCGCCCAGCACCTTGCCGCGCGGATAGGCGAGGGCGCGGCCGTTGAGGCCGGGCTCCGCGGCGGTCCTGAACATCCAGTCCGCGCGCGGATTTCCGATGGCGAACAGATAGCCGACGGGGATGTGGAACCAGATCCAGTTGTCGCGGCCGCCGCCTTCCAGCAGCAGCACGCGGTTCTTCGGGTCTGCCGACAGGCGGTTGGCCAGCACGCATCCCGCCGAGCCTGCGCCGGCGACGATGTAGTCGTATTCGCCGTCCAGAACGTTCATGCCCGACAACGATGCCTCCCTGCGAATCCGAAAGCCGCTCGACGATATACCGTCGCCAGACTGAAAGCAGTATCGATCAGGACAATCGATTGTCTCGCAAAAAACCGAGTGATGAGCAGACGGAACCCGCGCCTCAGGCCGATTGACCGCCCTTCGAAGATCCCGGAACGTGCGGGACCGGGAGGCCGCTCTCGGCGTCGGTGAGCAGCGCGACGGCGGCGAATTCGAGATCGCCCCAACCGCGGGCGACGGTCTTGGCCAGACGCTCGCGCAGCAAGCCTGCCGCGGCCATGGACGTGCCGCTTGCCGCCGCCTGCGCCAGAGCCAGATCGAGGTCCTTCAAGGCGAGCCGTGCCGGGGCGGTCGCCGGTTCGAAGGCGCGGTCGAGCACCTTGCGGCCGTAGACGGCGAAGATGCGGCGGGCGAAATCGGTCTCCCAAAGCAGGTCCATCATCGCCGCGCGCGGCAGGCCGGATTTCTGCGCCAGCGCCAGCGCCTCGCCGATCCCCTCGGTGACGGCGAAGATGAGGAAGTTGTTGGCGAGCTTGGCGACCACGGCGTGGCGCGCGCGCTCGCCGACGACGAGTGTCTTCTGCGCAAGTGCGGAAAAGACTGGTCCGAGCCGGTCGATCGCCTCCGCCGGCCCCGACGCCGCGAGGTAGAGCGTGCCGGCGGCGGCCATCGCCGCGCTGCCGAGCAGCGGCGCCGAGACGGCGTGCTGGCCACGATTCCGGTGCTCTTCCTCCAGCCTGTCCGCGAGCGCCGGCGAGATGGTCGAGCAGGACAGGTGGATCGCGCCGGGGCTCATGGCCTCGACAAGGCCGTCGGCTGCGAAGGCGACGCCCGAGACCGCGGTGTCGTCGAAGAGGACCGAGATCACGATATCGGATCCGGCCGCCACTTCGCGCAACGTTGCGGCCGGCAGCGCGCCCGCGGCGGCGAGCGCTGCCGCACGCTCCGGCGTGCGGTTCCAGACGGTGAGCGGAAAACCGGCTTCGAGCAGGCGTGTGGCCATCGGCGTACCCATGGCGCCGAGGCCGACGAATCCGATCGAGGGGAGGGACGACACGGGATCCTCAGTATATGTCGTGCTTCAGGCCGCAGGCCTTGCAATAGGCCTCGTGGACCGGGCCGCGGCCCAGATGATGGCGGAAGCTCTTCATCTCGGCGAAATACGGAATCGGCGGGCGGACGGGGCGCTGCGGCGCATCGTCGAAATCGTCGAACAGCGTCTGAACGGTGACAACCACGCGCTCGGCATCCTCGCGATCCTTCCACTTGCCGAGGTCGATCTTGTACGAAGCCGCGAGATAATCCATGCCGGCCTCCCACAGCGGCCGCGCCTCGTCGGTGACGTGCTGCAGATAGTCGCGCAGGTCGCGGACGTCGTCCTTGGTCGAGATCGGTCCGTGGCCGGCGACGATTGTCTCGACGTCCATGTCGAGCACCCGGTCGCAGACGTCGATCCATCGCTTCACCGGTCCGTACCAGGCGATCGAAGTGCCGCCGGTGAACAGGATGTCGCCGGTGTAGAGCACCTTGTCGTCGGGCACGTAGATCAGCGCGTCGCCGAGAGAGTGCGAGGGGCCGACCTCGATCAGCTGCACCTTCTTCGATCCGACCATGATGTCCATGGTTCCCGAAAAAGTCTCCGTCGGCGGGGTCAGCGTGATGCCGGAGAAGTCGAAGGGCCGAAAGCATTCGCGCATGAAGACGCCCGCGCTGCCGAACTGTTCGGCGTTCAGGCAGATGTTCTGCAACATGGCCGGATCGAAGCGGGCGAAGTCGGTGACGGTGCCCTGCGTGGCGATGATGCGCGCGCCTTCGACGAGCTGATTGCCGAAGGTGTGGTCGCCATCGGCGTGGGTATTGACGAGAATGTCGATCTTCTTCGCCGCCGGGACCGAGGCGCGGTAGGCGGCGAGCATCTCCCCGGTGAGCCTTAGGTCGAACAGCGTATCGACCATGAGTGTCGCACCGCCGTCGACGATCAGGCCCGCGTTCGACCAGCCCCAGCTGCCGTCCGGGACGAGATAGGCGTAACAGCCGTTTCCGAGGTCGTGCATGCCTTTGGTGTATTGCCATTTGGCCATCGGAATCTTCCTTTCCGTCAGATGAGCGCCGTGGCGAGCCACGGGAAGAGGAATACGATGACGAGAACGAGGAACATCATCGCTGCGAAAGGGGCGGCCCCGGCGAAGATATCGCCCAGCGTGACCGGGCTCGATGGCCCGAGCGTCGCCTTGACGACGAAGACCGCGATGCCGAAGGGCGGGGTGAGCAGGCCGATCTCGACCGCCAGGACGACGAGCACGCCAAGCCAGATCAGGTCGACGCCGGTGCTGGTGAGGATGGGCACGGCGATCGGTAGGGTGAGCAGCATGATCGAGGCCGAATCGAGGATCGTGCCGAGCAGGATGACGACCAGCAGCAGCCCAATCAGGATGCCGTTCACGCCCATGCCGGAAGTGACGACCCAGTTTCCCAGCCATCCGGGCATGCCCGACATGGCGAGCATGCGGGAATAGAGACTGGCGCCGATGATGAGGAAGCATATCGACGAGGTGGTGTGGCCGGTCTGGACCAGCACCTGCCAGAAGCTCGCCCAGGTGAGCCGCCGTTTGGCGAGCGAGATGACGAGGGCGCCGAGCGCGCCCGCGGCGCCGGCCTCGGTCGGCGTGAAGTAGCCACCGTAGATGCCGCCCAGCACGAGAGTGACGAGGATGAGGATAGGCGCGATCTTGCCGGCCATCTCGGCCAGGCCCATGTTCTGTGAGGTGTCCCAGGTCTCTTCCTTGCGCCCTCCGATGAAGGACGGCCACCAGCGGCCCATGGCCAGGATGCCGGTGCAGTAGACCGTCGATAGCAGGATGCCCGGCAGGACGCCGGCGATGAACAGCGACCCGACCGACTGTTCCGTCAGCACGCCGTAGAGGATGAAGAGCAGGCTTGGCGGGATCAGCATGCCGAGCACGGACGAGCCGGCGACGACGCCGACCGCAAAGCGCGGCGTGTAGCCGTGTCGGATCATTTCCGGAACGGCGACCTTGGTGAAGACAGCGGCGGAGGCAATCGAGATCCCGGTGATCGCGGCGAAGACGGCGTTCGCGGCGACCGTGGCGATGCCCAGCCCGCCGAGGATCCTGCGGAATGTTTGGGCCGCGACCTCGAACGTGTCTCGGCCAATGCCGGCCACGGCGACGCGCAGGCCCATCAGGACGAACAGCGGGACCACGCCGAAAAGGTAGTCGCTGATGGAGTCCTTGAAGGCCAGGACCAGCATGTTCGAGGCGATGTCGAAATTTCCGCGCAGCACCCAGACGCCGATGAAGGAAAGCAGGATCAGCGCGACGGCGACGTGCATGCCGGAATAGATCAGGACCAGCATGGCCGCAATCGACAGGAACGCGATGCCGACGCCGCTCATTTCCTGCGCCTCGAGAGGAGCGACGCATCCGCCCAGGCCATGAGGACGAACTGGATCGCGGTTGCCAGGATGCCGAGGAAGACGAGGATGTAGAGGGGCCAGAGCGGGATCGTGAAGAAGCCAGGATTGCCCATGAAGTTGCGTTCCGGGCTCTGCCATGCGTGGGCGACGCTCGGCCAGTACTTCCATGCGATCAGGAACATCAGCATGCCGCCGGCGAGGTGGAAGAGGGCGAGCAGGGTCCGGCGGAGGCGCGGGGCGCGGCGCTCGAGGGCGTTGAGCAGCACGTCCGAGCGCGTCATCGAGCCGGAACGCAGCGTGTGGGCGAGCTGCAGGAAGACGATGCCGACGATGGAGAAGGAGACGAGCTCCGGCGTCCCGGCGATCGGCGCGTTGAGCGCACCGCGGCCGAGGACATCGGCGTTGATCAGCACCATCAGGCCGATGATCCATACGGTCCCTGCGGCGTTCATGATACCGATCACCCGCGCGAACGGTCCGGCGGGTACGGCATTGGGTGGCGCTTCGTCGCGCGGAAGGGCGGATTCACCCGCCATGGCGGTCATCTCCAGTGACGCGTTCGGCTCGAAGGCGGCGGATACCCTCCGGCGGGAGGGGATCCGATTGCGCGGCCGACGCCGCGCGGGAGGATCACTCCGCGAGATAGTCGCGCTCGAAGGTGAATCCGGCAGCCTTCAGGTTGTCGCGATAGGCCTCGAGAACTTTTCGGGCCGGCTCGCCGCGCGCTTCGGCGGCCTTGATCCAGGCTGCCGACGGATTGGGCAGGGCCTTGATCCAGGCCGAGCGCTCGGCCGGGTCGAACTCCACGATCGTGCCGCCATTGTCGATCAGGGTCTTCTTCGCCGCCTCGTAGCGGGCTTCCTGTTCGTCGAAATAGGCCTTCGTGTAGGCGGCCGCGGCAGTGCGGAATGCCGCCTTCACCTCCTCGTCGAACGTGTCCCATCGCTGCTTGGAGACGCCCATTCCGCCGATGTACATCGCGCCGAAATGAGTCAGGTTCCAGTTCGGCGCGACCTCGTACAGCTTCGCCGGAACGTTGGCCGTCATCCAGCCGATGTTGCCGTCGTAAACGCCGGTCTTGATGTCGTTGTAGAATGTCACGTAGCTGCCTTGCACGCCGACGGCTCCGGTGCCGGCAAGCCAGGCGAGGTTCGGGCCGGCACCGCCGAGCTTGACGCCGTTCATGTCGGCGATCTTGGCGAGCGGCTTGGTCGAGGCGATGTTGTAGTCGTCGATGGCGATGCCGCCGCCGATATAGACGACGCCGGTCGTCTCCTGGAGCTTGTCCAGCGCCCCTTCGGTTTCCGTCAGGGCCTTTTCTACCGCCGCCGTGACGCCGCGCGCATCCGCCGGCCCGAAGGGCATGGCGTAGGTCAGGTTGAGAAGGCCCATCGTGGCGGGGTTGAAGACGCCGCTCATCTGTCCGACGTCCATGATGCCTTGCTGAAAGGCCTCGACCTCCGAGCCGAGCTTGACGATCGTGCCGCCGTAGCCCTCGGTCCAGTTGACCTTGTACTTTCCGGTCTTGGCGAGTTCGGCGTCGACGGTCGGGATGAAAGTCTCCTTGACGTGCTTGACCCAGAGAAAGACCTCCGGATGGCCGGTGGCGATGGTGAGATTGAGCGCCTCCTGCGCCGAGACCGGCCCCGAGCCGAGTGCGATGGCGAGGGCGGCCACCCCGCCCAACAGTGCGTTGCGATACATCCTATTCATCCCGTTTCAGACAAGACGGCACTCCACCGGCCGGCCGGTCCGTGGACCGAACGGTAACACATTTGAACAAGTTGACAAGAACTTTGATATGACGTTCAATTCAAATGATGTGCCGAGGCTCCTTGGCGCGCGAAACGTCGTCTGGCGGACATGTCCAAAGCGCGAAAAATCCAGCAGGACCAGAAGGTTGCTGTCACCGAGACGACGCATCGCAGTTCCGCGGCGACGCGGGCGCGGATCGTCGAGGCCGCAGAGGCGGAGTTTGCCGATCATGGCTTCGACGGCGTCTCGGTTCGCCAGATCGCGCTGCGTGCCGACGTGCCGGTGGCGCTGATAAATTACCATTTCGGCAATAAGGAAGGGCTTTATCGTGCCATCTTCGAGATGCGCGCGCCGATGATCGTCGACCAGCGTCTGGCCGGGCTGCGGCTCGCCGAGATGGAGCCCGATAGGGAACGCAAGGTCGAGATGATCGTCAAGGCCGTGCTGGTGCCCAATCTGCACATGAGGAGCACCGAGAGGAACTCGAGCTATGCCCGCATCCTCGCACGGGAGGTTTCCGATCCCAAGTCGCACAACCGAAAGGTGATCGCCGACTTCTTCGATCCGGTCGCGCACAAGGTCATGGAGGCGCTGCACCGCGCGCTGCCGGAGAGGACGATCGAGGAGATCAACTGGGGCTATCAGGCCATGCTCGGCGCCATGGTCTATACCATGGCCGATACCGGGCGCATCACCCGACTGTCCGGGGGACGCTGCGATCCCGAGGACGAAATGGCTACCGCCACCCACCTCGTGGCCCTTTTCAAGGCAGCGCTGCTCCACGCGCAGGTGCCGTCCGCGGCGAGGAAGGAATGACCGCTTGTCTCCGGCCCGGAAATCGAGCCGGACAGTTTTCGACGGGAGGAGACCGATGAAGCTCGTAACCTATGAACGGAAGGGAAAGCCGCGCGCCGGCGTGCTCGTGGACGGCGACCGCAAGATCGTCGACCTGGCCGAAGCGCACAAGGAGGCGTTCGGCAGGAACTACGCGGCTTTCAGGTCCGTACAGGACCTCATCGAGGCCGGTGAAGAAGGCCTCGAACGGGCCAAGCAGACCGTAAAGAAGGGCAGGAAGGACGCCTTCGCCAGGAAGGAGGTACGCCTGCTCGCGCCCGTCCCCGTTCCGATCCAGATTCGCGACTGCCTGTGCTTCGAGACGCATCTGAAGCAGTCCTTCGCCGCAGCGCGCCGGGTGCGCGCGAACGCCACGCCGGACCCGGAGGCGGCGCTGAAGGAGATGGAGCGCACCGGTGTACTTTCCGTCCCGAAGACGTTCTACGAGCAGCCGATCTACTACAAGGCGAACCGCTTCTCGGTGATCGGCACCGAACAGGACGTGCTCTGGCCGAGCTACTCCAGGCTCATGGACTTCGAGCTCGAGTTCGGTTTCTATGTGGGCAGGAAGGGCGTGGACATACCGAAAGAAAAGGCGCGCGACCACATCTACGGCTACACCATCTTCAACGACTTCTCGGCGCGCGATGCGCAGACCGCGGAGATGGGCGGCCAGCTCGGCCCGGCGAAGGGCAAGGACTTCGACTACGGCAATGCCATGGGTCCCTGTCTTGTCACCGCCGACGAGATCAAGGATCCGTACAATCTGACCATGATCGCCCGCGTCAACGGCGAGGAGTGGGGCCGCGGCAACTCCTCGACCATGTACTGGAAGTTTGAGGACCTGATCGCCCACGTCTCTCGCTCGGAAACTATCTACCCCGGCGAGTTCTTCGGTTCCGGCACCGTCGGCAACGGCTGCGGGCTCGAGCACATGAAGTTCCTCAAGCACGGCGACGTCGTCGAGCTCGAGGTCGAGGGAATCGGCATCCTCCGGAACCGCGTGCTCGTCCGCGGGCAGTAGCAGGCTGGCGTCCTTCGCCCGTCTGGCTTCGCTGCCCGCGGGAGACAGGATCGCCGTAGACCAGCAGGGCCTATCGATGAACCTCTATTCCATGTTCGCCGACGCGATCCGCCGGCGTTCCGCGGGCACCGCGATCGTCCACGGCGGACGATCCCTCGACTACGCCGGCTTCGACCGCGCAGCCGCGGCGGTCGGCGATTTCTACCGAACGCAGGGCTGCGGCCGCGGCGACCGCGTACTCCTTTTCCTGAAGAACGGATTCGAATACCCGGTGCTGCTTCTGGCGGCGATCCGTGCCGGCATGGTCGTCGTCCCGGTCAATGCCAAGCTGCATCCGCGCGAGGTGGCCTGGATCGCCGGCGACGCCGCGCCGAAGGTGATCGTCACCCACGGCGAACACGTCGCCGCGATTACGGAAGCGCTGTCGCAGGGGGTTGCGCCGAAGCTGGTGGCGATCGAGGACATTGCCCTTCCGGATCTCTCCGGCGAGGCGCCGCCGGCCGCTGACGTCGCGCCCGACGATCCGGCGTGGATCTTCTACACGTCCGGGACGACCGGGAAGCCGAAGGGGGCGACGCTCACCCACCGCAACCTCGTCTGCGCCACGGTCAATTGCCTCGCCGATATCTTTCCGTTCCATGCCGCCGACCGGGTGCTCCATGTCGCGCCGCTGTCGCACGGCAGCGGGCTCTACCTGATACCCTCGCTGGTGCGCGGCGCCGAGAACATCATCTGGGACAGGCCGAGCTTCCAGCCCGACGAGGTGTTCGACGCCGTGGCGGCGCAGGGCATCACCGTCTTCGCCTTCGTTGCGCCGACCATGATCGTGCGCATGCTCGACGCCCGCCCGCGCGACGATCTCGGTTCGCTGCGGGGCGTGATCTATGGCGGCGCCACCATCCACCTCGAGCACATCAAGGCGGCGGTGAAGCGCTTCGGCCCGATCTTCCACCAGCTCTACGGGCAGGGGGAGGCGCCGATGACGATCTCCTACCTGCCCGCCGCCGATCATGCCGGCGCAGACGACGAAACGCTGCTCTCGGCCGGCTATGTCCGCGCCGGCGTCGAGGTGCGCCTCGTCGACGAAAACGACCGGCCCGTTCAGCTGGGCGCGGACGGCGAGATCTGCGTGCGTGGCGACGTCGTCATGAAGGGCTACTGGGGCAACCCGGCGGCGACGGCTGCGGCGATCCGCGACGGTTGGCTGCACACCGGCGACATCGGTCACTTCGATTCCGGCGGGCGTCTGCGCGTGCTCGACCGCCGCCACGACACGATCATTTCCGGCGGCACCAATATCTACCCGAAGGAGGTCGAGGACGTCATCGCCGCGCACCCGGCAGTGCGCGAGGTGATCTCGTTCGGCCTGCCCGACGCCGAGTGGGGCGAGAGCGTCGCAGTGGCGATCGTCGCCGACCCGGCGGCGAACCTTGGCGCCGCCGACATTCTCGCCTTCTGCCGCGAGAGCCTGGCGAGCTTCAAGAAGCCGAAGCACGTGTTTTTCGTCGACGACCTGCCGAAGAGCGCCTACGGCAAGGTTCTGCGCCGGACGCTGCGCGAGCGGTTCGGCGCGAGAAAGGGCTGATGTGCCGCCGCTCCCATGCCGTGCGCCGGCGAAAGACGGCTGCGCGCGAATGTCCTATTCATACGTTTACATACCGGCTGTAGTCTGGTTCTTCAATCGCATATCCGGCATCGCGCTGATGGCGGTGTTTGCACGTCCATGAACCCTGCGGGTCGACAGACGAGGACTTCCAGATGGCGAGCAGCGAGCTGTCCCCGCCGGCAGCGGCCGGTTTTCACCACCGGTCAGTCGAAGCGGTCCTCGATCAGTTCGACGCAACACCTGCGGGCTTGAGTTCGCAGGAAGCCGCCGCGCGGCTGGCCCGCCACGGCCCCAACCGTCTGCCGGCGCCGCCGCGGCGGCATCCGGTGCTGCGTTTCCTCGCCCATTTCAACAACATCCTGATCTACGTCCTGCTCGCGTCGGCGGCGATCACGCTCGCTCTCGACCATCTCGTCGACACGCTCGTCATCCTGGCGGTGGTCGTCGCCAACGCGGTCATCGGCTTCATCCAGGAAGGCAAGGCCGAAAAGGCGATGGACTCGATCCGGCGCATGCTGGCGCCGCAGGCCGCCGTGCTGCGCGACGGCAGGCGGGCGAGCGTCGACGGCGAGCTGCTCGTGCCGGGCGACGTCGTCGTGCTCGAGGCGGGCGACAAGGTGCCGGCCGACCTGCGCCTCGTCCAGGCAACGGGCCTGCAGATCCAGGAGGCCATGCTGACCGGGGAATCGGTCCCGGTCGAGAAGCATCCCGAACCGGTGGCCGAAACCGCGCCGTTGGGTGACCGCTCCTCCATGGCGTTCAGCGGCACGCTGGTGACCAGCGGCACGGGGCGCGGCGTCGTAGTTGCCACAGGCCCGTCGTCCGAACTCGGTCGCATCAGCGGCATGCTCGCCGACGTCGAGGTACTGACGACGCCGCTGGTGCGACAGATGGATACCTTCGCCCGCTGGCTGACGCTGCTCATCCTGCTGATTGCCGGCGTTCTCCTCGTCTTCGGCTACTTCGTCGAGCATTTCGACTTCGTCGACGTGTTCCTGGCCGTTGTCGGCCTGTCGGTCGCCGCGATCCCGGAAGGCCTGCCTGCGGTGCTCACCATCACGCTCGCGGTCGGCGTCCAGGCCATGGCGCGGCGCAACGCCATCGTGCGCCGCCTGCCGGCGATCGAAACGCTGGGATCAGTCTCCGTCATCTGCACCGACAAGACGGGCACGCTGACGCGCAACGAGATGATGGTGTCGTCGGTTGCCGTCGACCGGCACCTCTTCTTCCTCGAGGGCGAGGGCTACGAACCCGCCGGCGCCATCAGGCTCGACGAATCCGTGGTCGACGGACGCGACCACGTGCTGCTCGAGGAACTCGCCCGCGCAGCAGCCCTGTGCAACGACGCCGCGCTGCGCCTCCACGAAGGCGTGTGGACCGTCGAGGGCGATCCGATGGAGGGGGCGCTGCTGGCTTTCTCGGGCAAGGTGGGGCTCGACCTCCATGTCGACGCGTCGGGCTGGATGCGCACGCATGCCATCCCGTTCGACGCCCGCCATCGGTTCATGGCGACGCTTCACCACGACCACTCGGGCCGCGCCACGGTCTTCGTCAAGGGCGCGCCGGAGAGGCTGCTGGCGATGTGCACGGCGCAACGGACGGCCGCGGGCGGCAGCGAGCCGCTCGACTCGGCCTACTGGCACCGCAAGGCGGATGAGATCGCCGCGCAGGGACAGCGCGTCCTCGCCTTCGCCACCAGGAGCGTCGACCCCTCGCAGACGGTCCTGGCGTTCGCCGACGTCGAGCGCGAACTGGTCCTGGTCGGTCTGGTCGGCCTGATCGACCCGCCGCGGCCGGAGGCGATCACCGCGGTCGCCGAGTGCCGGCAGGCGGGTATCCGGGTGAAGATGATCACCGGCGACCATGCCGGGACCGCATCGGCCATTGGGCGCCAGATCGGCCTGGAGAATCCCGACGCCGTGCTTACCGGCGCCGACCTCGACGAAATGGACGACGCCGAACTGGCGACGGCGGTGCTCGACACGGACGTTTTCGCCCGTACCAGCCCGGAAGACAAGTTGCGCCTCGTCATGGCGCTGCAGGCGCACCGCCTGACGGTGGCGATGACGGGCGATGGCGTCAACGACGCGCCGGCCCTGAAGCGCGCCGACGCCGGCATCGCCATGGGCCGCAAGGGCAGCGAAGCAGCGAAGGAGGCCGCCGAAATCGTGCTCGCCGACGACAACTTTGCCTCGATCGCGGCGGCCGTGCGCGAGGGAAGGACCGTCTACGACAACATCAAGAAGGTCATCAGCTGGACGCTGCCGACCAATGCCGGAGAGGCCATCGCCATCATCGTCGCGCTGCTGTTCGGGCTAACCCTGCCGATCAGCGCCATCCAGATCCTGTGGATCAACCTCGTGACATCAACCACGCTCGGCATCGCGCTCGCCTTCGAGCCGACGGAGGACGACACGATGCGTCGCCCGCCGCGGCCGCGCAACGAGCCGTTGCTGACCGGGCATCTCGCCTGGCACGTGCTGCTTGTTTCGCTGCTCTTTCTTGGCGCCGTCTTCGGCATCTTCCTCTACGCACTCGACCGCGGCTACTCGCTGGAACTGGCACGCACCATGACGACGAACATGGTCGTGGTTCTGGAAATCTTCCACCTGTTCTTCATCCGCAACATCTACGGAACGTCGCTGACCTGGAAGGCGGTCAGGGGGACGAAGGTGGTGTGGGCGACGGTGGTCACGATCACGGCGGCGCAGTTCGCCTTCACTTACGTGCCCCTGATGCAGGGCGTCTTCGCCACCGAACCGGTTCGCTTCCTCGACGGACTTCTGATCGTCGGCGCCGGCGTGGTGTTCTTCGCCATCATAGAGATCGAGAAGCAGCTCAGGCTTACCTTCCGGCGCGTGCAGGCCGGCTGAGCGCGTTCGATCCTCAAGGCGCGCGTCAGCGCCACATGTTGCGCATCTTCTGGCGCAGATCGACAACCGGAGCGGCGGGCGACGGCGCCGTCCCGTCCTGCCATTTCGACAAGGGCCATGAGATCTGCTCGAAATGCGGCAACATGCGGTCAGTGACGAAGCGCGTGCGCGAGGCGTAGACGTGGCGGTCGCCGCGCGCTGCCTGTCCGTGCACGTAAAAGCGCTGCGGCACGATCAGGTCGAGCGAATCCTTCGCCCGCGTCATGGCCACATAGAGCAGCCGGCGCTCTTCCTCGAGTTCGGCGCTCTCGCCGGCGGCGAGGTCGATCGGGATGCAACCGTCGACGCAGTTGAGCACGAAGACGTTCTTCCATTCCTGGCCCTTTGCCGAATGGATGGTCGAAAGAATCAGGAAATCCTCGTCGAGATGCGGAGGGCCGGGCCGGTCGCTGGACGCCGCCGGCGGGTCGAGTGTGAGGTCGGTGAGGAAGCGTTCGCGGCTCGGATAGGAGGAGGCGATCTGCTCCAACTGGAGCAGGTCGGCGCGGCGCATCGCACTGTCCTCGTGTATTCGTTCGAGATGAGGTTCGTACCAGAGCCGGGTGCGCTCGAGGTCGGCCGGCCACTTCGCAGCGGAAGAAGTGCGCAGCCCGGCGAACAGGTCGACGAACGCCGGCCAGTCGGCCTCGCTTCTCGGCGGGACGCGGAAGGCCGACAGGCCGAGCGCGGGATCGAGGGCCGTCGCCATCGCCTCCATCGCCGCGCCCGCGGTCGTCGGCCCGACGCCGGGCATGAGTTGAAGGACGCGGAACCCCGCGACGCGGTCGCGCGGGTTCTCGGCGAGGCGCAGCACGGCGAGCACGTCCTTCACGTGAGCCGAATCGAGGAACTTCAGCCCGCCGAACTTGACGAAGGGGATGTTGCGCCGCGTCAGTTCGACTTCGAGCGGCCCGCTGTGATGGGCGGCGCGGAAGAGAACGGCCTGCGCTTTCAGCGCCGTGCCCGCCTCGCGCTCCTCCAGCACCCGGTCGCAGACGTAATTTGCCTGGCCGGCGTCGTCGCGCACGGCGACGAGGCGCGGTCTGGCGGAAGAACGCCGGTCGCTCCAGAGGTTCTTGGCGAAACGCTCGGGCGCTTCGCCGATGACGGCGTTGGCGGCGGCGAGGATCGTTTCCGTCGAGCGGTAGTTGCGGTCGAGCGTGACGATGCCGGCGGGCGGCGAAAACAGCGCCGGGAAGTCGAGGATGTTGCGCACGTCCGCGGCGCGGAACGAATAGATCGACTGGGCGTCGTCGCCGACCACGGTCAGCCCGCGCCCGTCCGGCTTCAGCGCGGTGAGGATCGACGCCTGCAGCCGGTTGGTGTCCTGGTATTCGTCGACCAGGATGTGGTCGAAGCGCCCGCCCATCGCCGCGGCGAGCGCCGGCTCGGCGGCCATCTGCGCCCAGTAGAGCAGCAGGTCGTCGAAATCGAGCACGTTATCGGCCTGCTTGGCTTCGACATAGGCCGCAAACAGCCCGCGCAATTCGTCCGCCCACCCGGTGCACCAGGGGAAGGCCTTTCCCAGGACCTCGTCGAGCGGCTCTTGCGAATTGACCGTGCGCGAATAGATGGCAAGGCAGGTGCCCTTCGCCGGGAACCGGGCCTCCGTCTTCGACAGGCCGCGTTCGTGGCGCACGAGGTTCATCAGGTCGGCCGAGTCCTCGCGGTCGTGGATGGTGAAGGCCGGGTCGAGGCCGATCTCGGCGGCATGTTCGCGCAAAAGTCGGGCGCCGACCGAATGGAAGGTGCCCGCCCAGTCGAGCCCGCCGGCGAGCGCGACGGCCTTCTCGCCCATCACTTCGCCTGCGATGCGTTCGACGCGGCGGGTCATCTCGGCGGCAGCGCGGCGCGAAAACGTCATCAGCAGGATGCGCCGCGGGTCGGCGCCGGCGACGATCAGGTGGGCGACGCGATGGGCGAGCGTGTTGGTCTTGCCGGAGCCGGCGCCTGCGATGACCAGCAGCGGCCCGGAGACCGCGCCGCCGCCGTACTCCACTGCGGCGCGCTGCGCCGGGTTCAGCCGGTCGAGATAGCTTGGCTGGGCGGTCGAATCAGGCGCGGCGACATCCATGGCGCCGCATGAAGCATCGTTTCCGTTTCGTTCGCAACGGCGGCTTGCGAGCCGCCGTCAGGCGGAGCGGATCATGTCGGCGGCCTTTTCCGCGATCATGATCGTCGGCGCGTTGGTGTTGCCGCCGATGAGGGTGGGCATGACCGAGGCGTCGACGACGCGCAGGCCTTCCATGCCGCGGACGCGCAACTGCGGATCGACGACGGCCATGTCGTCCTTGCCCATGCGGCACGTGCCGACCGGATGGTAGATGGTGTCGGCGCGGGCCCTGATGTGCGACATGATCTCGCTGTCGCTGTCGCCGAGCGGATAGATCGGGCGGTCGCGATACTTCGCCAGCGCAGGCGCCTCGAGGATGGAACGCATCATCCGGGTGCCTTTGAGCAGCAGTTTCGCGTCGCGTTCGTCCGAGAGGAAGCGCGGGTCGATCTGCGGGTCGGCCATCGGATCGGCGCTCGACAGCCGCACCTCGCCGCGTGAATGGGGCCTCAGCACGCAGACATGGCAGGAGAAGCCGAAGCCGTGCCGGAGCTTGCGGCCATGGTCCTCTACCACGGCCACGACGAAATGGAGCTGCAGGTCGGGCCGCTCCAGTCCGGGGTCGGACTTGATGAACGCGGCGCCCTCGGCATAGGGCGTCGACAACAGCCCGGTTCCGTCCTTCGCCCACCGGACCATGTGGCGCATCAGGCCTAGACCGGCGCGCAGGCCGATACCGACCATGTCGGTATCCTTCGACCGCCAACCGATTATGAAGTCGAGATGGTCCTGGAGATTGCGGCCGACGCCGGGCAACTCGTGTACGACGGGAATCGAATGCCGGCGCAGTTCGTCGGCGGGGCCGATGCCGGAGAGGAGCAAGAGCTGCGGCGAGTTGAAGGCGCCACCGCAGAGGATCACCTCTCGGCGGGCAGAGACGGTCTCGTCGCGTCCTTTGCGGCGGAAGCGCACGCCCTTCGCCCTGCGGCCGTCGAGCATGAGACCGGTGGCGCGGGCGCGGGTGAGTACGGTGAGATTCGGCCGGTCCATGACCGGGTGAAGGTAGGCGGCGGCTGCCGAGCAGCGTTCGCCGTTCTTCGGCCCGCCCCAGAACTGCGTCACCTGATAGAGGCCGGCACCCTCCTGCTCCGGTCCGTTGAAGTCGTCGTTGAAGCGGATCTGGTTTTCGGCGCAGGCCTCGATGAATGCTTTCGTGATCGGCCGCGGGCTGCGTTGGTCGCAGACCTTCAGCGGCCCGCTGCCGCCGTGCAGCGGCCCGTCGCCGCGCTCGTTGCCCTCCGAGCGGAGAAAGTAGGGGAGCACGCCGTTCCACGCCCAGCCGTCGGCGCCCTGGGCCGCCCAGTCGTCGTAGTCGCTGCGGTGGCCGCGGATATAGAGCATGGCGTTGATGGCGCTCGAGCCGCCGAGCGCGCGGCCCCGGGGCTGGTAGCCGCGGCGACCGCCGAGCCCCTGCTGCGGAACGGTGTGGTAGGCCCAGTTGTTGATCTTGCCCCAGCCGGGCAGCATGCCGACGATGCCGAAAGGCACGCGGACGAGAAGGTCGCGGCCTTCGCCGCCCGCCTCGATCAGGCAGACTGTGATCTTCGGATCTTCGCTCAGTCGCGATGCCAGCGTCGCGCCCGCCGACCCGCCGCCGACGATCACATAATCGTATTCCATGGTTCCCCCCCGGACGTCTGCGCGCCTCACGCAACTCTAAGCACGGCGGCAAGTGATTTTCCAGCGCGTGCGGGGTAGCGAGGCTTGCGCGTTTCGCTAATATGTATATACATAACACATCGTCTGCCGGAGGAGAGATGGCAAGCGCCCCTTACGACCATGGCCTTCCGCGCCTTTTCCGCAACGCCCGGCTGGCGACGCTCGCCGCCGGACGGGAGGGGCTGGGCACGGTCGAGCGCGGCGCCGTCGCCATCGAGGGCAGACGCATCGTCCATGCTGGACCCGAGGCCGACGTACCGCAGGCCTTCGCCGCCCGCGCCGTCACGGTCGACTGCGAGGGGCGCTGGATCACGCCCGGGCTGATCGACTGCCACACCCACCTCGTCCATGCCGGGAACCGTGCGAACGAATTCGAGATGCGGCTCGACGGCGCCACATACGAGAAGGTGGCGCGCGCCGGCGGCGGCATCGTTTCGTCGGTCAGGGCGCTGCGCGCAGCGGGCGAGGAGGCGCTGTTCGCGCAATCCCTGCCGCGGCTCGACGCGCTGATCGCCGAGGGCGTGACGACGGTGGAGATGAAGTCGGGTTACGGACTCGACCTCGACAACGAGCGGAAGTCGCTGCGCGTCGCCCGCCGGCTCGGCGCGGCGCGGAACGTCACGGTGCGAACGACCTTCCTCGGCGCCCACGCCCTGCCGCCGGAAGCAGGCGGCGACAGCGACGGCTATATCGCGCGCGTCGCGCACGAGATGCTCCCGGCGCTCGCCAAGGAAGGCCTGGTCGATGCTGTCGACGGCTTCTGCGAGGGTATCGCGTTCTCGCCGGAGCAGATCGCGCGGGCCTTCGACGCTGCGCTGGCGCTTGGAATTCCCGTCAAGTTGCACGCCGACCAGCTCTCCAACCTCGGCGGCGCCGCACTTGCAGCACGCTACGGCGCGCTGTCGGCCGATCATCTCGAACATGCCGACGAGGCGGGCGCGGCGGCGATGGCAGCAGCCGGCACCGTCGCCGTGATGCTACCCGGCGCCTTCTACTTCATCCGCGAGACGAAAGTGCCGCCGGTCGAGCTGTTCCGCCGCCATGGCGTGCCGATGGCGGTGGCGACCGACTGCAATCCCGGCACCGCGCCGCTGACCTCGCTCCTGCTCGCCATGAACATGGCGGCGACGCTGTTCCGCATGACGGTCGCCGAATGCCTCGCGGGCGCGACGCGCGAGGCGGCGCGCGCGCTCGGCGTGCTTGCCGAGACGGGCACGCTCGAACCCGGCAAGTGGGCCGATCTCGCCGTCTGGGACATCGAGAGCCCGGCCGAACTTGTCTACCGCATGGGATTCAATCCGCTCCACGCCCGCATCTGGAGAGGTCAATGAAGGAGATCACCGTCGTCCCCGGCGCCACGCCGCTTGCCGACTGGCGCGCCATCTACCGCGGTGCCGTGCCGCGGCTCGATCCGTCCTGTCGCGCGAAGATCGCGGCGAGTGCCGCCGCCGTCGCCGCCATCGTCGCGAAGGGCGATCCGGTCTACGGCATCAATACCGGCTTCGGCAAGCTGGCCAGCGTGCGCATCCCGGCGGCGGACCTGGAGACGCTCCAGCGCAATATCGTGCTCAGCCACGCCGCCGGTGTCGGCGAGCCGATGCCGGTCGCGGTGACTCGGCTGATGATGGCGCTGAAGCTGGCGAGCCTCGGCCAAGGCGCATCCGGCGTGCGGCGGGAGACGGTCGACCTGATCGAGGCGATGCTCGCCAGCGACGTCATCCCGGTCGTGCCCTCGCAGGGTTCGGTCGGCGCCTCGGGCGACCTTGCACCGCTGGCGCACATGGCTGCCGCCATGATCGGCTTCGGCGAGTGCCACACGCCGCACGGCGTCTTCCCGGCCAAGGTCGCCTTCGTCTCGCACGGTCTGTCGCCGGTGACGCTCGGCCCGAAGGAGGGCCTGGCGCTCCTCAACGGCACGCAGTTCTCGACAGCCTACGCGCTCGCCGGCCTGTTCGAGGCGGAGGTGCTGTTCCGCTCGGCGCTCGTCGCCGGGGCTCTTTCCACCGATGCGGCGAAGGGGTCGGATGCACCGTTCGATCCGCGCATTCACCTGCTGCGACGCCATCGGGGCCAGATCGAGACGGCGGATGCGCTTCGCGCGCTGATGGCGGAAAGCGCCATCCGCGAATCCCACCGCCTCGGCGACGAGCGCGTCCAGGATCCCTACTGTCTGCGCTGCCAGCCGCAGGTGATGGGTGCTGCGCTTGACGTCCTGCGCAAGGCCGCCGACATGCTCGCCACCGAGGCCAACGCCGTCACCGACAACCCGCTGGTCTTCGCCGAGGACGGTTCGGCGCTGTCGGGCGGCAATTTCCACGCCGAACCGGTCGCGTTCGCCGCCGACATGATCGCGCTGGCGGTATGCGAGATCGGCTCGCTTGCCGAGCGGCGCATCGCCATGCTCGTCGATCCCGCACTATCGGGCTTGCCGGCCTTCCTGACACCGAAGCCGGGGCTGAATTCGGGCTTCATGATCCCTCAGGTGACGGCCGCCGCGCTGGTTTCGGAGAACAAGCAGAAGGCCTATCCGGCGAGCGTCGATTCGATCCCGACCTCGGCCAACCAGGAAGATCACGTGTCGATGGCCGCCCACGGAGCGCGCCGCCTCGGCGGCATGGTGGCCAACGCCGCCGCCGTCATCGCCATCGAGCTGCTCGCCGCGGCGCAGGGCTGCGACTTCCACGCGCCGCTTTCGACCAGCGCACCGCTGGAGGCGGTGCGCAGGCTCCTTCGCGCCCAGGTGCCGCACCTCGACGATGATCGGCACTTCCACCCCGACATCGAAAAGGCGATCGCGCTGGTATCGTCGGGCAAGGTCGCCGACGCCGCTTCGGGCGTCGCGTTGCCGGAGGTCTGCGCATGACCGCGCCCTGGCTCACCGTAACGCGCGGCGAGGCGCCCCTCGTCCTGTCGATCCCGCACACCGGCACCGAGCTCGCCGGGCTGGAAGACCGCTTCGCCTCGGCATGGCTGGCGCGCCGCGATACCGACTGGTGGATCGAGCGGCTCTACGATTTCGCCGCCGGCCTCGGCGCCACGGTCGTCCGCACCGCGATCTCACGTTCGGTCATCGACGTCAACCGCGATCCGTCCGGCGCTTCGCTCTACCCGGGCCAGACGACGACCGGCCTTTGCCCAACGGAAACCTTCGACGGCGATCCGCTCTACAAGCCCGGACAGGAGCCGTCGGCGGACGAGATCCGGCAGCGGATCGAAAGCTTCTTCGAACCCTATCACACGGCCCTCCGAATCGAGCTGGCGCGGCTGCGCGTCGATCATGCGAAGGTCGTCCTCTACGACTGCCACTCGATCCGCTCGGTGCTGCCGCGCCTGTTCGAGGGCACATTGCCGGTCTTCAACCTCGGCACCAACGACGGCCGGAGCGCCGACCTCGATCTGCAGGGCCGCGTCTCCGACATCCTTGCCAGGACCGGCGAGAGCTGGGTGGTCGACGGCCGCTTCAAGGGCGGCTGGATCACGCGCGAACACGGCCGGCCGGAAGAGGGCGTGCACGCGCTGCAGATGGAGCTCGCCAACCGCGGCTACCTCGCCGAGCCCGACGGCAGGGGCACGCCGGAGAACTGGCCGGTTCCCTACGATCCCGAATACACCCGGCCGATCCGGGCGACGCTGACCGAAATCCTCAAGACCGCGCTGCACTGGGCGATGACCTGATTCTGCGCCCGTTTCCGGAGTTTCTTCCATGACCATGAACGCTCGCATCGACAACGCACGCACCATCCGCGCCGCCACCGGTACCGAGATCACGGCAAAGAGCTGGCTCACCGAGGCGCCGCTCAGGATGCTGATGAACAATCTCGACCCGGACGTCGCCGAGAACCCCCACGAACTCGTCGTCTACGGCGGCATTGGCCGCGCCGCGCGCACTTGGAACGATTTCGACCGCATCGTCGCGGCACTCCGCAACCTGGAGGCCGACGAGACCCTGCTCGTCCAGTCGGGCAAGCCGGTCGGCGTGTTCCGCACCCATGCGGATGCGCCGCGCGTGCTCATCGCCAACTCCAACCTCGTGCCGCACTGGGCGACCTGGGCACACTTCAACGAACTCGACCGCAAGGGGCTTGCCATGTACGGCCAGATGACGGCCGGCTCGTGGATCTACATCGGCACGCAGGGCATCGTGCAGGGTACCTACGAGACCTTCGCCGAGGCCGGCCGTCAGCATTATGGCGGAAACCTCACCGGCAGGTGGATCCTGACCGGCGGGCTCGGCGGCATGGGTGGCGCGCAGCCGCTGGCTGCCGTCTTCGCCGGGGCCTGCTGCCTGGCCGTCGAGTGCGACGAAACCCGCATCGATTTCCGTATCCGTACCCGCTACCTCGACGAGAAGGCGCTGACGCTCGACGAGGCGCTGGCAAAGATCGAGCGTTGGACGAAGGCGGGCGAGGCGAAGTCGGTCGGCCTGCTCGGCAATGCCGCCGAAGTCTTCCCGGAACTGGTTCGGCGCATGAAGGCCGGAGGCCCGCGTCCCGACATCGTCACCGACCAGACATCGGCGCACGACCCGATCAACGGCTACCTGCCGCTCGGCTGGTCGGTCGCCGAATGGCGGGAAAAACGCGAGCGCGATCCCAGGTCGGTCGAAAAGGCTGCCCGCTCGTCGATGAGGATCCACGTCGCCGCGATGGTCGATTTCTGGAATGCCGGCGTGCCGACGCTCGACTACGGCAACAACATCCGACAGGTCGCCAGAGAGGAGGGGCTGGAGAACGCCTTCGCCTTCCCCGGCTTCGTCCCGGCCTATATCCGGCCGCTGTTCTGCCGAGGCATCGGCCCGTTCCGCTGGGCGGCGCTTTCGGGCGACCCGGAAGACATCCGGAAGACCGATGCGAGGATGAAGGAACTCTTTCCGCAGAACGAGCACCTGCACCGCTGGCTCGACATGGCGCAGGAACGCATCGCCTTCCAGGGCCTGCCGGCACGCATCTGCTGGATCGGCCTCGGCGACCGTCACAAGGCCGGCCTCGCCTTCAACGAGATGGTGGCGACGGGCGAGCTGAAGGCGCCGATCGTGATCGGCCGCGACCATCTCGATTCCGGCTCGGTCGCATCGCCGAACCGCGAAACCGAGGCGATGAAGGACGGTTCCGACGCCGTCTCCGACTGGCCGCTGCTCAACGCGCTGCTCAATTGCGCCTCCGGCGCGACCTGGGTGTCGCTGCATCATGGCGGCGGCGTCGGCATGGGCTTTTCCCAGCATTCCGGCATGGTGGTCGTCTGCGACGGCACGGCCGAGGCGGCCAGGCGCGTCGAACGCGTACTGTGGAACGATCCGGCGACGGGCGTCATGCGCCATGCGGATGCCGGCTACGACATCGCTATCGACTGCGCCCGCGAGCACGGGCTGAACCTGCCGGGGATCCTTGGCTAGCGCCCGACGCGTGAAAACCGCCACGACGGGGGAAGGGGGTGACGGATGAGGTTCCTCTCCGCCGCCGACCACCGCTGCATGCCGTGGAAGAACGGCGGCGGGGTAACGACCGAGATTGCCGTCTTCCCGCCCGGGGCCGGGCTGAATGACTTTGCCTGGCGCATCTCCATGGCGCGGGTGGAGGTCGACGGGCCGTTCTCGCTGTTTCCCGGCGTCGACAGGACGCTGGTGCTGCTCGACGGGAAGGCGCTCGTCCTGTCGGTCGCAGGGAACGGCGTCCATCGCCTGTCAAGGCCGTACGACATCGTCGCTTTCCCCGCCGACGTCGCCGCGTCGGCGAGGCTCGGCGCCGGGCCGGTCACCGACCTCAACGTCATGACGCGGCGCGGCGTCTGCGAAGCCGAGGTGCGGCTGCTCACGGTTTCCGGCGAGCAGCGCCTCGACCCGGTCGACGCCGTGACCGCCGTCCTCGCCGAGGGCAACGGCCTGCGCGCCGGGTCGGACGGCCGGGTCTTTGCCCTCGGACGCCGCGATGCGTTGCTTTTCAGTCCCGGCGAGGCGGCCGTGTTGACGGCGGCCGAACCTTGCCCGGCGGTCGTGATCGCCATCCGCCCGGTCGATCCGCGCTGAGCGCGGGCTGGCCCACTTCAATCTCCGGCCGAAGCCGCTTGCATCGGCGCGGCCTGCGGTGCTTATCGTGGCGGCGAAAACGGGTTTTTCCCATGTCCGCGCCAGGCCTTCCGCACGAGTTTCCCGACTTCGGCCTCACTCCCGAGCAGCGTCGCGAGGCCGTTCGCGGCCACTATTTCGAGTTTCCCGGCATGGACGGCGAAGGCGGCGAGATCTGGTGCTACACCGACCGCTTTTCCTATTCCCCCGGTGAAACGGTGACGCTGTTCGTCAGTTCGACCGCAAGGACCGTCGGCATCGAGATCGTCCGCGACGGTGCCGGCGAGACGCCGGTCATGTCGCGACCGGGCGTCGCGGCGCGCTGGCAGGAAACGCCGGACCAGTGTTCGGTCGAAGGGTGCGCCTGGGCGCCGACGGTCGAGTTCCGGGTTCCCGACGACTGGCGCTCTGGCGCCTATCGCGTCACGCTGACCGGCGAAGGCCGCGACGGGGCGCCGATCCTTTCCCACCATCTCTTCATCGTCAGGCCGGCGCCCGGCCGCAAGCCAGGGCGCATCCTCCAGGTGGCGGCGACCGGAACCTGGCTCGCCTACAATACCTGGGGCGGCTCAAACCATTACCAAGGCATCACCGGGCCGAACCGCGACCAGTATTCGCCGGTCGTCTCGACGCAGCGGCCGTGGTGCCGTGGCTTCGTCGTGTTGCCGCGCGAAGCGCCGCGGGTGCCGCTCGAAGTCACGTTGCCGCCGCTCGCCATCCCGCGTTATCCGCACATGGAATGGGCTTACGCGACCGGGCATTCGAAGAAGTACGCGTCCGCGGGATGGGCCAGCTACGACAGCCACTTCTTTCGCTGGGCCGAACGGGAAGGCTACGACGTCGACCTCGCCAGCCAGCACGACCTGCATTTCGTGCCCGGCCTGCTCGATGACTACGATTGCGCCGTGTTCGTCGGCCACGACGAATATTGGACGTGGGAAATGCGCGATGCCGTCGACAACTATGTCGAAAGCGGCGGCCGTGTGGCGCGCTTTGCCGGTAACTTCATGTGGCAGACGAGGCTGGAGGACGAGGGGCGCCGACAGGTCTGCTACAAGTACCGCGCCCGTGCCGAGGATCCCGTCTACCGATCCGGAAACGTGACCCGCGCGACCAACTCCTGGGAGGCGCCGGAAATCGGCCGTCCCGGGGCGCAGACTTTCGGGCTCAACGCCACGAGCGGCGTCTATGCCGGCTGGGGCGGCTGTGCGCCGCGCGGCGTGCGCGGCTTTCCGGTCTACCGTCCGGAGCACTGGGCATTCGCCGATACCGGCCTCGCCTATGGCGACGTTCTCGGCGGCGAGAGTCATGTCTTCGGTTACGAAGTCGATGGCCTCGACTACACGATCAGGCGCGGCCTTCCCGAGCCGACCGGCGAGGGATCGCCGCCCGAAGGCATCGTCGTGCTGGCTCTCGGCCTTGCCGCGCAGGTCGAGGATGCGCCGCACATCCCGCCCGAAGACCAGTTTGTCGGCGACGAGGACGGCCGCTTCGCCGCCGAGACGCTCTACGGCACGCCGTCCGACGAAAACCTGGAGAAGGTCAAGCGGGGCAACGGCATGATCGTCAACTTCCCGCGCGGCAAGGGCGAGGTGTTCCACGCCGGGAGCTGCGAATGGGTTGCCGGCCTGCTGCGCCGCGACCCGATGGTGGAGCAGGTGACCAACAATGTGCTCGGCCGCTACCTCGGCGCCGCGGCGAGGGGGGAATGATGACAGTCCAGCAGAAGAGCGTCGCTGCGGCCGCCGAAGAACACCGGCCGTCCAACCTGTTCTACCTCACCCGGCTGCGCCGTCCGCTGATCGACCGTGCCGAGGGCATCTATATGTGGACCAAGGACGGGAGGCGTTTCATCGACGGATCGAGCGGCGCCATGGTGGTCAACGTCGGCCACGCCAACCGCAATGTCATCGAGGCGATGAAGCGCCAGCTCGACCGCGTCACCTTCGCCTATCGCCTGCACTTCGAGAACGAGCCCGCCGAGGAGTTGGCGACGCTGGTCGCCTCGAAGATGCCGGGCGACCTTGATCGCATCTTCTTCGTCTCTGGCGGCTCGGAAGCGGTCGAATCCGCGGTCAAGCTCGCCCGCCAGTGGGCGGTCGTCACCGGCCAGGCGAAGCGCTGGAAGATCATCGGCCGATTCCCTTCCTACCATGGCGGCACGATCGGGGCGCTTTCGGTTACCGGCGACCTGGCGCTGACAGAGACGTTTGCGCCGCAGATCCGCGAGATGCCGACCGTACCGGCACCGACGGCCTATCGTGACCGCGACAATCTGACGATGGAGCAGCGCGGGCTGCGCTACGCCGACATGCTGGAGGAAAGAATCCTCGCCGAGGGACCGGAAAGCGTACTCGCCTTCATCATGGAGCCGATAGGGGGCGCAGCGACGGCGGCTCTCGTGCCGCCGGACAGCTATTTCCCGCGTATCCGCGAGATCTGCGACCGCTACGGTATCCTGCTGATCCACGACGAGGTGATGACCGGCATCGGCCGGACCGGCCGCTTCCTCGGGGGTGACCACTGGAACTGCCGGCCCGATATCGTCACCTTGTCGAAAGGCATCGGTTCGGGCTATGCGCCGCTCGGCGCCATGGCCGCCTCGCGGCGGCTGGTCAAGCCCGTGCTCGATTCCGGCGGTTTCCAGCACGGCTACACCTATGCCGGCAATCCGCTGTCGGCGGCTGCCGGCCTCGCGGTGCTGAAGGAGATCGACCGGCTCGGCGCGGTGGAAAATGCCGCCTTGATGGGCGAGCTGCTCAAGGCCGAACTCGAAGGCCTGTCGAGGCGCTTCCCCTTCATCGCCGGCGTGCGCGGCAGGGGTCTGCTGATCGGCGCCGATCTCGTCGCCGATCCGGTGACTTTCCGGCCGCTGCCCAAGGCCAAGGCGACCAACCAGCGCCTGCTCGACCTCTGCTACGAGCGTGGCCTGATCGTCTATTCGCGGCGCGTCCGCGGCGACGGCGTCGAGGGTGACAACATCATCCTCGCGCCGCCGCTGATCATTTCCCGCGAACAGGTCGGCGAAATGGTCGCCATCCTCGGCGACGCGCTGGAAGCGCTCGCCCGCGAACGCGACCTGCCCGTAGCGGGCTGAGCGCTCATGGAACGGCCTGCCGACGACGTCGTCATCCGCCCGGCCACCGAAGCGGATGCCGACACGATCGTCCAGGCGGTGCGCCGCCTCGGCCACCATGTCGGCACGCCGGAAAAGGTGACCAGCACAGCCGAGGACATCCGTCGCTACGGCTTCGGCGCGGACCCGATGTTCGAATGCCTGATCGCGGAGATCGGCGGCCGGCCCGCGGGCTTGTGCATCTACTTCCGCTCCTTTTCGACCTTCATCGGCCGGCCGGGCGTCTACGTGCAGGACCTCTTCGTCGACGAGCGGTTCCGCGGCGCCCGGGTCGGGGAAAGACTGCTGCGCCGTGTCGCGGCGATCACCCTTGCGCGCGGCGGCGTCTACATGCGGCTCGCGGTCGATATCGGTAACCCCGATGCCGGGCGATTCTACCGGCGACTGGGGCTGAAACACGTCGACGACGACCTCATCCACGCCGCCTATGGCGAAGCGTTCCTGCGCTTGGCCGAAGAGCGTCCCTCCGCTGCCGCACCGACCAAGGGAGATCAGCCGTGAGAGCCTATTTCGCCGCCGAACAGAAACTGCACGACCCGAAGACGTTCCTGTCGAGCGGCGCGCCGCAGCCGAACCCTGAGCAGCCGGCGCGCGTCGACCGTCTGCTCGAGGGTGCCCGTAAGGCCGGACTCGCGATCGAGCGTCCCCACGACCACGGTCTTGGCCCGATCGCTGCGGTGCACACGCCGGAATACCTCGACTTCCTGCAACACATCTACCAGCGCTGGCGGCGTATCGAAGGCGCGTCGGAGGAAGTGATTCCCAACATCCACCCGCTGGCGCGAGATGGCGCCTATCCTGCATCCGCGGTCGGCCAGGCGGGCTACCACATGGCCGACACGAGTGCCCCGATGTCGGCGGAAACCTGGGAAAGCACCTATTGGAGCGCGATGAGCGCGGTCGAGGCCGCCGCCGCGGTCGCCGGCGGTGCACCAGCGGCCTACGCCCTCTGCCGGCCGCCCGGACACCACGCCTTCGCCGACGTCGCCGGTGGCTTCTGCTTCGTCAACAACGCCGCCGTCGCAGCGCAGGTCCTTCGCCGCTCCGCCGCCCGCGTCGCGATCCTCGATGTCGACCTGCACCACGGCAATGGTACGCAAGGCATCTTCTACGCCCGTTCCGACGTCCTAACCGTCTCCATCCACGCCGATCCGGTGCGATTCTACCCGTTCTTCTGGGGCCATGCGGACGAGCGCGGCGAGGGACCGGGTCTCGGCTACAATCTCAACCTGCCGCTACCGCGCAGGAGCGCCGACGCCCTGTTCCTCGAGGCGCTGGGCGCGGCGCTGCGTCGCATCCGCGCCTTCGCGCCCGACGCCCTGGTGATCGCGCTCGGCCTCGATGCGCACGAAAGCGATCCGTTCGGCGGCTTGAGCGTGACGACGCCCGGTTTCGCCCGCATCGCCGAGGCGATCGCCATGCTGCATCTGCCTACGGTGATCGTTCAGGAGGGCGGCTATCTCAGCGAGGAGCTATCGGCCAACCTGACGTCGTTCCTCACCGGATTCGGGGGGGCGCATCGGCAGTAACCGGCACGGCCGCCATTGTCGTCGCGGCAGCGGGCCGACCCGCCTTCCTGCGGTGCTCAGCTTGCGTCGCTGTCGGTCAGCCGGATATGACAGCAGCCGCTGCCATGGCCAGGCGTCCACGTGGTGTTCTCGAAGCGCACGCCGGTTGCCTCGAAAAGGCCGCGATCGAACGCGCCGGCGATCCGGCACAGAACGGCCAGCCTGTCGTCGCCGACGCCCGCTTCGGTCCAGGCATCCTTCAGCGGACAGCGCTTCACCCGGAAGCCGATACGGTGCGTCTCCCGCTCGACTTCCGTCGGGTACATGCGCCCGCCGTCGGGGCTGGCGGCGAGAAAGGCCTCGCCGACAGCACGCGCATCGTTGGGGCCGAAGCCGGCGAAGGCTGTGGCGGCGACCTCGCGCCCGCGTTTCTCGATCGCGGCAGCAAGGATTGTCTCGGCCTTGGCTTCGCCGATCTCGGCAGCGAGTTCCTCGAACAGCAGACGGTAGAGGTCCGCGCGGTTGCGGAATGCCGCCTCCAGTTCGCGGGCAAGGTCCTCGGTCCGTCGTTCGTCGTTCACGACCCCTCCGATCGCGCTGGCAGGCGCGGCTGCGCGGCGACCAGCGCACGAGCCGTCGTCGACCGCGGATGTTCGACGACCGCACGAACCGGGCCGGTTTCGACGATGGTGCCGCGGTCTATCACCGCCACCCGGTGCGCGATCAGCCGCACCGCAGCAAGGTCGTGGGTCACGAAGAGATAGGCGATTCCGTGCGATTTCTGCAGGTCGGCAAGCAGCGCCAGCATGCGTCGCCGGGTCGAGACGTCGAGCGCGGAGACCGCCTCGTCCAGCACGACGAGTTTCGGCGCCGGCGCCAGCGCCCGCGCGATCGCCACCCGCTGGCGCTGGCCGCCGGA
>DUSC01000282.1 GCA_012842935.1 Hyphomicrobiales bacterium
GCATCAAGGGCATGGCGCTCAACCTCGAGACCGACAATGTCGGCGTCGTCATCTTCGGCAACGACCGCGACATCAAGGAAGGCGATACCGTCAAGCGCACCGGCGCCATCGTCGACGTGCCGGTCGGCCCCGGTCTTCTCGGCCGCGTCGTCGACGCGCTCGGCAACCCGATCGACGGCAAGGGACCGATCGAGGCCGTCGAGCGCCGCCGCGTCGACGTCAAGGCGCCCGGCATCATCCCCAGGAAGTCGGTGCACGAGCCGATGTCGACCGGCCTCAAGGCCATCGACGCGCTCATTCCGGTCGGCCGCGGCCAGCGCGAGCTGGTCATCGGCGACCGCCAGACCGGCAAGACCGCCATCATCCTCGACACGATCCTCAACCAGAAGGCCATCCACGACAGCGGCCCGGAAAAGGAAAAGCTCTACTGCGTCTACGTCGCCGTCGGCCAGAAGCGCTCCACCGTCGCCCAGTTCGTCAAGGTGCTGGAAGAGCGCGGCGCGCTCGAATACTCGATCATCGTTGCCGCTACCGCGTCCGACCCCGCGCCGATGCAGTTCCTGGCACCGTTCGCCGGCTGCACCATGGGCGAATACTTCCGCGACAACGGCAAGCACGCGCTCATCGCCTATGACGACCTTTCCAAGCAGGCCGTCGCCTACCGCCAGATGTCGCTGCTGCTGCGCCGTCCGCCGGGACGCGAAGCCTATCCGGGCGACGTCTTCTACCTGCACTCGCGCCTCCTCGAGCGCGCCGCGAAGATGAACGACGACAACGGCGCCGGCTCGCTGACCGCACTGCCCGTCATCGAGACGCAGGCCAACGACGTGTCGGCCTACATCCCGACCAACGTGATCTCGATCACCGACGGCCAGATCTTCCTCGAGACCAACCTGTTCTTCCAGGGCATCCGCCCCGCGGTGAACGTCGGTCTGTCGGTGTCGCGCGTCGGCTCGGCGGCCCAGGTCAAGGCGATGAAGCAGGTCGCCGGCTCGATCAAGGGCGAGCTCGCCCAGTACCGCGAGATGGCCGCCTTCGCCCAGTTCGGCTCGGACCTCGATGCCGCGACCCAGCGCCTCCTGAACCGCGGCGCCCGCCTGACGGAGCTGCTCAAGCAGCCGCAGTTCTCGCCGCTGAAGACGGAAGAGCAGGTCGCGGTGATCTTCGCCGGCGTGAACGGCTACCTCGACAAGCTCGCGCTCAACCAGGTGCAGAAGTTCGAGCAGGGCCTGCTGGCGCACATGCGAACCACGGGCAAGGCCGTCCTCGACGCCATCCGCACCGAGAAGGCGCTGTCGGACGACCTGCGCTCCAAGTTGCGGGCCGAGATCGACAGCTTCGCCAAGACCTTCGCCTGAGACTGACGAGGAATAGGTTCGGCGCATGGCCTCGCTAAAAGACCTCCGCAACCGCATCGCCTCGGTCAAGGCGACGCAGAAGATCACCAAGGCGATGCAGATGGTCGCCGCGGCGAAGCTGCGTCGCGCCCAGGAGGCTGCCGAGGCGGCGCGGCCCTATTCGCAGCGCATGGCCGCGGTGCTCGCCAACATCACCCAGGCGATCGGCAGCGGCGGCGATGCGCCGGCGCTGATGACGGGCACCGGCAGGGACGACGTGCACCTGCTCGTCGTCGCCACGGCCGAGCGCGGCCTGTGCGGCGGCTTCAACAGCCAGATCGCGCGTTTCGCCCGCGACCACGCCCGGCGCCTGATGGCCTCGGGCAAGACGGTGAAGATCATCACCGTCGGCAAGAAGGGCTTCGACCTGCTCCGCCGCGATTTCGGCGCGCAGATCATCGACCGCGTCGAGCTGCGCGACGTGAAGCAGGTCGGCTTCGCCAACGCCGATGCCATCGGCCGCAAGATCATCAAGCTCTTCGAGGAAGGGCAGTTCGACGTCTGCACGCTGTTCTATTCCGAGTTCAAGTCGGTGATCGCGCAGATCCCGACCGCGCTGCAGATCGTCCCGGCCGCCGCGCCCGCCACCGCAGCCCAGGCCGGCGGCGCCACTGCCGTCTACGAATACGAGCCGGAGCCGGGCGAGATCCTCTCCGACCTGATCCCGCGCAACATCTCCGTCCAGATCTTCCGCGCGCTGCTGGAGAACGCCGCCGGCGAGATGGGCGCGAAGATGAGCGCGATGGACAATGCGACCCGCAATGCCGGCGACATGATCAACAAGCTGTCGATCACCTACAACCGCCAGCGGCAGGCGCAGATCACCAAGGAACTGATCGAGATCATTTCGGGCGCGGAAGCGCTCTAGCCGCGTCGCCCTCCGGACGGCCGGAGGCGGGCGCGACAACGGGACAGACGAAAAAGGGTAACCAGAATGGCGAAAGCAGCGACCCCGAAGGCGGAACCGGCCGCCGCGAAGGCTCCGGCAAAGAAGGCGGCGGCCAAGGCTCCGGCGGCGGCGAAGGCCGCGACGGGCGCCACCGGCAAGATCCGCCAGGTCATCGGCGCCGTCGTCGACGTGCAGTTCGAGGACCACCTGCCGGCGATCCTGAACGCGCTCGAGACCGACAACCGCGGCTCTCGCCTCGTCCTCGAGGTGGCCCAGCACCTCGGCGAGAACACGGTCCGCTGCATCGCCATGGACTCCACCGAGGGTCTCGTCCGCGGCCAGTCGGTCGTCGACACCGGTGGGCCCATCTCCGTCCCGGTCGGACCCGAAATGCTCGGCCGCATCATCAACGTCATCGGCGAGCCCGTCGACGAGGCCGGTCCGATCGCAGCGACCGAGTATCGCGGCATCCACCAGCCGGCTCCCGAATACATCGACCAGTCGACCGAGGCGCAGATCCTCGTCACCGGCATCAAGGTTCTCGACCTGCTCGCCCCCTACGCCAAGGGCGGCAAGATCGGCCTGTTCGGCGGCGCCGGCGTGGGCAAGACCGTGCTCATCCAGGAACTGATCAACAACGTCGCCAAGGCCCACGGCGGCTTCTCGGTGTTCGCCGGCGTCGGCGAGCGCACCCGCGAGGGCAACGACCTCTATCACGAGTTCATCGAGTCGGGCGTCAACAAGAAGGGCGGCGGCGAGGGCTCCAAGGCCGCGCTCGTCTACGGCCAGATGAACGAGCCGCCCGGAGCCCGCGCCCGCGTCGGCC
>DUSC01000283.1 GCA_012842935.1 Hyphomicrobiales bacterium
ATGACGCTGGAAACTATTGCGCCGATGGGCGATGATCCCGTCATCAGCCTGCCCGCAGTGGCATCCTGATCAAGCAGGCCCGCGCCGAACATCACGGTGACGATCAGCGCCAGCTACACCACTCGACGGGACAGCATCCGCAAAGCTTAATCGCCTCGACACAAATCTGTCATCGAACTGTAACACGGGCGCTTTAAGGCCATCCGCGGGTGCCCGGTCGGGCGCTCCAGAACTTCCGCACAGGAGTAGGCCAGATGAAGAAATTCCTCCTCACGGCGTCGGCTGCGGCCATCGCCCTCGCCGGTTCGGCCGGTATCGCCGCCGCCCGCGACCAGATCAAGGTGACGGGTTCCTCGACCGTCTTCCCGTATTCGCAGGCGGTCGCCGAAGAGTACGCCAACAAGACCGGCAAGCCGGCCCCGGTCGTCGAGTCCGTCGGCACGGGCGGCGGCTTCAAGGCGTTCTGCGGCGGCATCGGTCCCGACTTCGCCGACGTCACGGGCGCCTCGCGCGCCATCAAGGAATCCGAGGTGAAGCTCTGCGCCGACAACGGCGTCACCGACATCACCGAAGCCATGATCGGCTATGACGGCCTCTCGATCGCGCATTCGTCGAGCGCGCCGGAGATGGACCTGACCGAAGAGCAGATCTTCAAGGCGCTGGCCGCCGAGCTGCCGGATGGCAAGGGCGGCTTCATGCCCAACCCCAACAAGAAGTGGTCGGACATCGATCCCTCCCTGCCGGCCTTCGACATCGTCGCCTTCGGCCCGCCGCCCACCTCCGGCACCCGCGACGCCTTCGTCGAGCTCCTCATGCACGACGGCTGCAAGAACCTCGACGGCATGGCCGACCTGAAGAAGGCCGACGAGAAGAAGTGGAACGAGGTCTGCTCGCGCATGCGCCAGGACGGTCCCTTCGTCGAGGCCGGCGAGAACGACAACCTGATCGTGCAGCGCATCGAAGCCGATCCCAACGCCATTGGCATCTTCGGCTATTCGTTCCTCTACGAGAACTCCGACAAGCTGAAGGGCGTCAAGGTCAACGGCGTCGCCCCGACCTTCGAGACGATCTCCGACGGCTCCTACCCGGTCGCGCGTCCGCTCTTCTTCTACGTGAAGAACGCGCATCGGGACGTCATCCCCGGCCTCAAGGAGTTCCTCGCGGAGTACGTTTCCGACGCCGCGCTCGGCCCGGACGGCTACCTGGCGGAGCGCGGGCTGACCCCGCTGGCGGCCGACAAGCTCAAGGAAGTGCAGGACGCCGTCCTGAACGCCAAAAAGTTCGGCTCCTGATAGGATCCAGGGCGGCGGCCGCCCGACTGCGGGCGGCCGCCCCTTTCGCATTTCATCCGCGTTGCTTGCTTCCCGTTTCGACCGGCAGTCGGGGGATACATGACGGGCTACCTGTTCGGCTTCCTGGCGCTCGCCGCCCTGGTGATGGCCTACGCCGGCTTCAGGCGCGGGCGAAACGCGGCCGCCGGGGCTACCGCGAAAGTGCATTCGCGGCCGATCTATCACGGCCTCAACGCCGCGATCTGGACGGGCATTCCGGCCTTCGTCTTCCTTCTTTTATGGCTGCTGTTCCAGGACGGCGTCATCGATCTTTTGGTGATGGCTTCCTATCCCGGCGCCGACGCGATGAGCGGTCCCGAGCGGGCCCTGCTCATCAGCGAAATCCGGCAGGTCGCTTCCGGAAACATCTTCAGGGAGCCGACCCCCGAGGTCACCGCCGCCGTGGCGCATCTCCGCCACCTGCAGTCGCTGGCGTCCTGGGCGATGGTCGCCGTGGTCGCGGCGATTGCGGCCGTCGGCGCCTTCCTCGGCCTGCGCGCCATCGAGTCGCGATTCCGCGCCCGTCACAGCGTCGAGCGTTCCGTCACCTGGTTCATGTTGTTCTCGTCGCTGGTCGCCATCCTGACGACCGCCGGCATCGTCCTTTCCCTGCTCTACGAGGCCCTCCAGTTCTTCGCAAAGGTGCCGCTCGCGGAGTTCCTGTTCGGCCTGCGCTGGGAGCCGCAGATCGCGCTCCGCGCCGACCAGGTGGCCGGCCAGGGCGCCTTTGGCATGGTCCCGGTTCTGTTCGGCACCTTCGTCATTTCGGCGCTCGCCATGGCGGTCGCCGTACCCACCGGTATCCTGTCCGCCATCTATCTCACCGAGTATGCCAGCGAGCGCTTCCGCGCGGCGGTGAAACCGCTGCTGGAAATCCTGGCCGGCATCCCGACCATCGTCTACGGCTTCTTCGCCGTGCTGACCGTGGCGCCCCTCATGCGCGCGCTCGGCATTTCTCTCGGCATCAACGCCGCGCCGAACAGTGCGCTCGCTGCCGGGGCGGTGATGGGCATCATGCTGATCCCCTTCATCTCGTCGCTCTCCGACGATGCCTTCGCCGCCGTCCCGCGCGCCATGCGCGAAGGCTCCTTCGCGCTTGGCGCCACCAAGGGTGAGACGATCCGCAAGGTGCTCCTGCCTGCGGCCCTGCCGGGAATCGTCGGCGGCGTCCTGCTGGCGCTGAGCCGCGCGGTCGGCGAGACGATGATCGTCGTCATGGCAGCCGGTCTGATCGCCAAGATCACGCTCAACCCGTTCGACGCCGTCACCACGGTGACGGTGCAGATCGTGACCCTGCTCATCGGCGACAGCGAGTTCGACAATCCGAAGACGCTCGCGGCCTTCGCACTCGGCCTCGTCCTGTTCATCGTCACGCTCGGCCTGAATCTGATCGCCCTGCGGACCGTGCGCAAATACCGGGAGAGGTACTGATGGCGGACATGTCAATCGCAACCGGCCCCGTCGGTACGATCGGCGGCCCGGTAGACTGGAAGTCGGACGCCATGAACGCCCGCCGCAAGGCGCGCTATGCCGCCGACCGGCGCCTGCAAGCCTACGGGATGATCGCGATCGCCTTTGCGCTCGGGTTCCTGGCCATCCTGATCGCGACGCTGGTCTACACCGGATCCACCGCGTTCACCCAGACGATGGTGCGGATCGACCTCGATCTCAGCAAGGCCGACATCGACCGAGACAAGCTGATGGACGCCAACTGGCGAGCCATCTTCCGCGAAGCCGCGCTCGCCGAACTCGGCGAGGAACTGCCGCGTGCCGCGGAGCGCGACTACTTCTCGATGTATACGTCCTCGGCGGCGTTCCTCATCCGCGACCAGATAATCGCCAATCCGGCCCTTCTCGACGGCCCGGCGACCTTCGTGGTGCCGGTCTCCGATCCGATCGACCAGCTGGCCAAAGGCCTGGTGCAGACGGACCTGCCGGAGAACCAGCGCCGGGTCAACGACCGCCAGATCGGCTATTTCGAGCAACTCAGGGCGAGCGGCGCGATCACCCAGCCGTTCAACTGGGCCCTGTTCGTCAATTCCGACAGCCGCTTCCCCGAACTGGCGGGCCTGGCGGGCGCCATCTCTGGCTCCTTCTGGCTGCTTCTGGTCTGCTTCCTGATCTCGTTCCCGGTCGGCATCGCTGCCGCGATCTATCTCGAGGAGTTCGCACCGAAGAACCGGCTCACGGACCTGATCGAGATCAACATCAACAATCTCGCCGCGGTGCCTTCGGTCGTCTTCGGCCTCCTCGGCCTCGCGGTCTTCCTCGGCTGGTTCGGCCTGCCGCGATCCGCCCCGCTGGTCGGCGGCATGGTGCTGGCGCTGATGACGCTTCCGACGATCATCATCGTCACCCGCGCCGCCCTGACATCGGTACCTGCGTCGATCCGCGAGGCGGCGCTCGGCGTCGGCGCGTCGAAGCACGAGATGATCTTCCATCACGTGTTGCCGCTTGCCATGCCGTCGATCCTGACCGGTACGATCATCGGTCTGGCGCAGGCGCTGGGCGAGACGGCACCGCTGCTGCTGATCGGCATGAACGCCTTCATCACCAGTCCGCCGGCCGGCGTGCTCGAAGCCTCGACCGCCCTGCCGACGCAGATCTACATCTGGGCGGACAGCCCGGAGCGGGGCTTCGTCGCCCGCACCTCCGCAGCGATCCTCGTGCTGCTCGGTTTCCTCGTCCTCATGAACGGTATCGCCATCTTCCTCAGGCAGCGCTTCGAGCGCCGCTGGTGAAGGAGCAGGGAAAAATGAATATGTATAGCGAAGCGGCAATCGAGACGAAGCTGAATCCCATGGCGACCGAACCGACCATCAAGATGCGGGGCCGCAAGGTCACGGTCCATTACGGAGAGAAGCAGGCGCTGTTCGACGTCGACCTCGACATCCCGGAAAAGCAGGTGATGGCCCTGATCGGCCCGTCCGGTTGCGGCAAGTCGACCTTCCTGCGCTGCCTCAACCGGATGAACGACACCATCGACATCGCCCGCGTCGGCGGAACGATCACGCTCGACGGCGAGGACATCTACGACCCGAAGATCGACGTCGTCGAGCTTCGCGCCCGTGTCGGCATGGTGTTCCAGAAGCCGAACCCGTTTCCGAAGTCGATCTACGAGAACATCGCCTACGGCCCCCGCATCCACGGGCTCACCAAGTCCAAGGCCGAACTCGACCAGATCGTCGAATCGAGCCTGCAGAAGGCAGCGCTCTGGAACGAGGTGAAGGACCGGCTGAAGGAGCCGGGAACGGGACTCTCCGGCGGACAGCAGCAGCGGCTCTGCATCGCCCGCGCCATCGCCGTGTCGCCCGAGGTCATCCTGATGGACGAGCCGTGCTCGGCGCTCGATCCGATCGCGACCGCCAAGGTGGAGGAGCTGATCGACGAGCTGAGGCAGAACTACACGATCGTCATCGTCACCCATTCCATGCAGCAGGCGGCGCGTGTCTCGCAGCGGACGGCGATGTTCCACCTCGGCTATCTCGTCGAGGAGGGGCCAACCGACAAGATGTTCACCAACCCCGACGAGAAGCGAACGCAGGACTACATCACCGGCCGGTTCGGCTGAGCGATTGGCCAGGACACCGAGCGAGGGTATCACGATGGGCGAACATACGGTCACTTCCTTCGACCAGGATCTGCAGCACATCGACACGCTGCTGCGCGACATGGGCGCGCTCGCGGGTTCCATGGTGGAGGCGTCGGCACGGGCGCTGCTCGAATCGGACAACGCGCTGGCCCAGCGCGTGATCTCCGACGACACGGTGATGGACGCCAAGCAACGGGAACTTGACGACAGCGCCATCACGCTGATCGCCAAGCGCCAGCCGATGGCGCAGGATCTGCGCTCGGTCGTGGGCGCAATCCGCATGGCGGCCGACTACGAGCGGATCGGCGACCTCGCCAAGAACATCGCCAAGCGGGTCGGTGCCGTCGGGCAGAGCGCGGCGCCGCGCAACCTGTCCCATTCGATCGAGGCGATGGCGGCGCTCGCGCTCCGGCAGGTCAGCGGGATTTCACGCCTCTATGCGGAGCGGAAGGCCGAGGCGCTGGTTCAGCTGCGCGCGGAGGACGAAAAGATCGACATCCAGTACACGGCCGTCTTCCGCGAACTCCTCACCTACATGATGGAGGATCCGCGCAACATCACCGCCTGCACGCATCTCCTGTTCTGCGCCAAGAATCTCGAGCGGATCGGCGACCATGTGACCAACATCGCCGAAAACGCGTATTATGTAATGACCGGCAAGCAACTGCCGCCGCATCGTCCGAAGCTGGACGAGACCTCGATGGCGCTGGTCGGCGGCTGAACGAGACGGAGACGGCTCGATGATCGCCCCCAAGATCATGGTCGTGGAGGACGAGGAACCGCTGTGCGTCCTCCTTCGCTACAACCTCGAGGCGGAAGGCTACCAGGTCGAGATTGTCACGCGCGGCGACGAGGCCGAATTGAGACTTCAGGAGAACGTCCCCGACCTGCTCGTCCTCGACTGGATGGTGCCGGCGGTCTCGGGCATCGAACTGTGCCGCCGGCTCAGGATGCGGCCCGAGACCGAGCGGCTGCCGATCATCATGCTGACGGCGCGCGGCGAGGAGAGCGACCGCGTGCGCGGCCTGTCCACCGGTGCCGACGACTACCTCGTCAAGCCGTTCTCGACGCCCGAATTCATCGCCCGCGTCCGCGCGCTGCTGCGCCGGGCGAAGCCGGAGGTTCTCTCCACGGTACTCAAGGTCGGCGACATCGTGCTCGACCGCGAATCGCACCGCGTCTTCCGCAAGAAGGCCGAGATCAAGCTCGGGCCGACCGAATTCCGCCTGCTCGAATTCATGATGCAGCACCCGGGCCGCGTCTTCTCGCGCAGCCAGCTCCTCGACAACGTCTGGGGCGAGACGATCTACATCGACGAGCGCACCGTCGACGTCCATGTCGGGCGTTTGCGCAAGGCGGTCAACACGCCGCGCACGCCCGACGTGATCCGCACCATCCGCGGTGCCGGCTACGCCATCAACGAGGCCTGAGCGCGTGTCGCGGCCGGCCTCGCCGGCCCGCTCACGGTTCCGGCGGATACCAGTACTTCGCCGCCTTCCCGCCGCGTTCGACGATGACGAAATTGTTGGCGAAGACGCGATAGGGCGCGCTCCATTCGCCGTCGGGCCATTTGACGCGGATCTCGGCGCGCTCGGCCGTGCCGACACCGACATGGGCGAAACCGGCATGGCCAGAGGCGTGGCCGCCGCCGACCTGAAGCGTCCGGATCACCGTCCTCGTGCCGTACTTGACGTTGATCAGCGCGCCGACCGCGTTGGGGTTGGCCCCGCGCTGCCGCAGTTCTATGGCGACGAAATTGCCCATCGGCCTTGTGGCGGCGCCGTCGACGGCGCCGCAGTTGCGGAAGAGGCTCGCCGGCTGGCCGCGGTTGACGACGAGCAGGTCGAGCATGCCGTCCGCGTTGAAATCCTCGACGATCGCGCCGCGGCCCTTCGTCGGAAGGGCGATGCCGGCGATGGCGCCCCCTTCGGCGAATCCGCCGTCCCACTGGCCGATCAGCAGGTTGTCGGGGTCGTTCGCGGCGAAGTCCGGCATCTGCTCGACATTGCCCTTGGCAATGAACAGGTCGAGAAGGCCGTCATTGTTGAAGTCGGCGAATTCCGAATGCCACCCCGTCGACGGCTTCAGGTCGCCTCCGGTGTAGGGGCGGTGCGCGGTGACGCCCTTGTCCCAGGCGATGTCCGTGTAGATCGGCCTGTTTTCCTCCGCCTCGTCGTCGAGCTTCTGCAACTTCGTGTCGCCCATCGACGTCAGCGCATATTCGGGCGTCCCGTCGCCCTCGAGGTCGCCCTCGGCGATGCCCATGCCCCAGATGCTGAGGTGCTGCCAGCCGTCGGCCCGGGTGTAGAGGCGCGGCGGCGCCCCGGGATCGATCCGCCAGAGCTGTTCCTCGCCGCCGCGGTAGTATTGGCGGTCGTTGGCGATGCGCAGCGACGGAACGCCCGAGCGGTTCCAGTCGGTGAACAGCATCGACAGGGCGCAATAGCCCGGCGAAAGGCGGGTGGGTTCCGCATAATTCGGCTTGTCGCCGGCGGCGGGCCTCAGCAGTTCGTTTTCCTCGCAGGTTCCCCACGGCGAACCCGGCGCGTTGCGGTCGACGTAGTTGCCGAAGGCCAGCGTCGGGAAGGTCTGTTCCGACTCCCATGTGGCGGCGAAGGCGGTGGTCCACGCCCTGCCGCCGCCGATGCCGAACTGACGGTTGGCCTTGGCGAAGCTGCAGCCTGGACCGCCGCGCAGGACGACGTTCTCGCCGAGGCGCAACAGCACGAGGTCGCGGTGCCCGTCATTGTCGATGTCGAGGGCGTAGGCGCCGAGCACCTTTTCCAGGTCGCGCGGCTCGACGTCGATCTCCTGGCGGCGAAAGCGCAGCGTTCCGCCCGCCCTGCTCTCGTTGACGTAGAGGGCCGCCGCGCCCTTGCCTCCGGCGAGGAAGACGTCGGGCATGCGGTCGCCATTGCAGTCGAGGGAGGCGCCGCCGCCGCCGACGAAATACTCCCAGGGCCCCGAATAGCTGTGGTCGATGCCTGCGGCAGCGGCCTCTTCATGCATCAGCGGCACGTCGTTCAGCGGCTGGCGAAGTTCGGCTTCTCCGCCGCTGGCGGGTCCGGAGATCAGGGCGGCCGCAGCCAGAGCAGTGGCGATCCGTCGGAGCGGACTCATCGCGCGGCCTCCTTCGGCTCGATGACCAGCGTCTTCAGGAAGGCAATCAGCTCGTCGCGCGCGGCGGCGTCCAGGGCGACATAGGCGTCCCGCGCCGCACGGCCTTCGCCGCCGTGCGCGCGGATGACCGCGTCGAGTGTCGGCAGGTCGTTGCGGTGGCCGTAGGGCGAGGTCGAGGCGATGCCCCACAGTTCCGCCGTCATGAACACGTTGCGCTCGACGAAGCGCTGGGCCATCAGTTCGTTGCCCAAGGCGGCGACCTGCTGATCGGCGATGACGTGGCGCTTCAGGTCGCCGAAGAGCGGGACCATGACTTCGCCCCGGTCGTTGCGTGGCAGCGCCTTCGCCCATTCGTAGAGGCCGAGATCGTAGACGGCCGGTGTCGCGACATCGTCGCGGCGCAGCGTTCCCGCCATGTCGAGCGGTCCCGGATCGGCGAAGCGCAGCGACGAAAGCGGGAGGGCCGGGCGGTGGCAGGAATGGCATCCCAGTTCCTCGAAGGTGAGTCGTCCGGCTGCCGCGGCGG
>DUSC01000284.1 GCA_012842935.1 Hyphomicrobiales bacterium
CATTCAGGGTGATGTCCTTGAACGCGAGAGCCCCGGTGACGCCTTTCTCGGCGCAGGCCGCAGCGACCGCGGCGGCATCGACCGCCGCCTTGCCGCAGATCTGGACCAGAGCGCCGTCTGCGGCGGCCCACCGGTACATCCAGCCCGCCTTCTCGGCGATGTTGTCGGGCGTCAGGCCCGACGCCACCAGGTCGAGCATCGTCCACTTGGCGAAGGCCGCATAGGCCGGCGCGGTGAAGTAGAGGATGAAGATGAAGAGCAGCGACCAGGCGACCGAAACGCGCGCCTCACGCACCGACGGGGTGGTGAAGAAGCGCATCAGGACGTGCGGCAGCGACGCCGTGCCGACCATCAGGCAGAGGATGAGCAGGAAGTAGTTCAGCGCATTGTAGCCGCCGTGGGCGAACGGCGTGATGTGGTTGACGGCAATGCCCTGCGCCGCTTCGAGAGCCGTGATGCCGGCGAGAGCCTGGCCCTGCATCAGCTGCGGGATCGGCACGCCGGTCTTGACCGTCGACATCCAGATCGCGGGGATCAGGTAGGCGATGATCAGCACGATGTACTGGGCGACCTGCGTCCAGGTAACGGCGCGCATGCCGCCGAGCATGGAGCAGACCAGGATGCCGGCGAGGCCGACATAGACCGCCACGTTGAAGTCTAGGCCGAGGAAGCGCGCCGAGATGATGCCGGTCGCGTAGATCTGCGCCACCACATAGGTGAAGGAGCAGGAGAACAGCACGATGACGCCGATGAACCTCGCCAGGTTGCCGCCATAGCGAGCCGACAGGAAGTCGGGAACCGTGTAGGCGCCGAACTTGCGCAGGTAGGGCGCGACGAGGATCGCCACCAGCACGTAACCGCCCGTCCAGCCGAGCACGAAGGCTAGGCCGTCATAGCCGAGAATGTAGAGCGTGCCGGCCATGCCGACGAAGGAAGCGCCGGACATCCAGTCGGCGCCCGTCGCCATGCCGTTATAGAACGCGGGAACGCGGCGGCCCGCGACGTAGTACTCGCCGACCTGCATGGTCCGCGACAGGATGCCGATCACCGCGTAGATCAGGATGGTGAAGCCGACGAACATGTAGCCGATGATCCGGTTCGGAACGCCGATCGCGCTCAGAATGGCCATCAGGATGATGAAGGCGATGAAGCCGCCGGTGTAGATGCCGTAGATGCGGCCGAGATTGGAGGTGAAGTCGCCTCCGCCCGAAGTGGTGGTAGCCATGGACCTCTCCCCCGATCAGTCTTCGGCCACGCCATGCTCTTCGTCGATCGTGTTCTGCTTGCGGGCGAACACGAAAAGCATGACGACGAAGGCGATGAGCGAACCCTGGGCGGCCATGTAGAAGCCGAGCGGGAAGCCGATGAACGTAATTGAATTCAGCGAACCCACGAACATGTGGATCACGTAGCCGAAGAACACCCACAGGGCCAGCATGATGAACATGAGGTTCCTGGTCTTGTTCCAGTAACTGACGCGGTCTGGCGAAGCCATCGCGCTTACCCTCCTCCCTTTGACGAACCGAAGGCCCCGCGAGGCCCCGGTTCCCGGTTGATCTGCCGCCCCTTCCGCCGTCCTGCGGCGCACCAGCGGCCAGCAGCGACGTGCCGCGACGGGCACGGCGAGTCGATGCTTACAAATTGGTAACACTTGCGACGACCGGTGTTGATACAACTTTAGAATCGGTCGCCGTTCCCGATCATCGCTGGCGGCAGCGTCCGCCCCGGCTTAAAATAAGGAAAACGCCGAGGGAGCGCCGCCATGCGTCTGGTCGATAGGCTGGTCGGAGGGATCTTCGCGAAACCGCAGCCGGTCACGACGCGTGCCGGTCTCGCCGGATTCATGGATTCCCGTGCCGCCTTCCTCGCGCAGAAATGCGTCGTGGAATTCTGCCGCGTGCGCGCCGGCGTCTACTGGCAGAAGCTCTTTTCGGAAAAGGAGTTCCAGGAGCAACTCGACCTGTCGCGCTGGCGGGCCTATCCGCCCGCCTTCGCCATGGTCGCGGAGATGGTCGAGGGGGCCCTGCGCGAGGCGGCGGGGATCAGGCAGCGTAGGCTGCCCGAGCTGCTCACCGGACTGGCAGGGGAGGTGTTCTCGCGCTACCCGGTGCCGGCGGGCGAGGAACCGGAATTCTGGGCGCTTGCTCTCGGCCTCGTCGAGGAACAACTGGCGGGGACCCAGGCGGGACCGCCACGGCCGGTCCGCGAGATGCCGAAACCCATGGCGCGCGCGGTCTTCAACGTGCTGCCCATGCACAAGGACATCGTCACGAACGACTACGACTACATCTTCAGCAATCTGCGCATGAACCTGCTGAGGGCCCATGAGGATTTCCTCCAGGCCGCCGACCTGCAGGCGGTGGCCGACAGCCTGTTCGACGCGGACGGTTAGTCGCCCGGAACGCCACGCCTCCGCGGCGCCGGCTCAGTGTCCGGCGTCCCTGTCGGCCTCGCGCACCGCCGCCTCGTGATACCAGGCGTCGAAGCCGACGCTGGCGAAGCCGGCAGCCGGGAGACGGCGCGGCGTAAGAACCACCACCGCGGAACCAGCATCCGCCGCGCGCCGGCCGCGGCGGCGACCGGGGAATTCGACGATCGTTGCCGTATCGTGGCGAGGGATGTCTGCCATTTCTTTCCCTTCACGGGCGGCGACCGGCGGCCGGCCCAAGGCACGAATATAGTCGACCCGCCCGCATGTCGCAACGACAGTAACGATTTTACTTTAGATGCTGTCCCTGAGCGTGGTGTAGGTTCTGGCTGAGGTGGTCACCGGCGATGTTCCGGTAGGGTCTGGTTGCTGACACCAACTTGGACCGGAGATTCCACCGATGACCACCGACATGATGAACCTGCGCGACCTCGTGG
>DUSC01000285.1 GCA_012842935.1 Hyphomicrobiales bacterium
GCCTACGAGGCGGAGGGCAAGGCCGCCCGCGAGAAACGGCTTGGCATCTTCGGCGCGCCGCCCGCCGGTTCGGTCCCGGAATCGTCGTTCCAGCTGCCGCCGAGTTCCGTGCCCGAGGCAGAACTGCCCGACTTCGACCGTCTCGGGGCCGCCCCCGCCGGCGCGCATGCCCCGGGTGCAGCCGGCGACGGTCCCGGCTGATCAGCCGGCGAGTTCGCCGGCCAGGGCCCTGGCGATCAGCGCGCGCGTCTCGGCAATTCCGTAGAGCGCGACGAACGAGCCGAAGCGCGGCCCGCGCTCCTGGCCGATCAGGACCTGGTAGATCATCTGGAAGAAGGCGACGGAGACACCGGGCCCCCCCTCGGGGCTCTTCTTCGTGTGGTCCTGGTAGCGCTCGATGCCGCGAGCGACGTCGAGCGCCGCGTTCTGGATCGTTTCGCCGTCCGCCCCGGCCGGCAGCGTCGCGAGCTTGGCCGAGAGCGCGCCGAGCGCCTCGATTTCCACCGCGTCCGGAGCGCGGAACACCTTCGACGGCTTCACGAAGTCGTCGAAGTAGCGGATCGCATAGCCGACCAGCCGGTCGAGTTCGGGATGGCTTTCCGGCGACACGCCGGGCGCATGCCGCGAGATGAAGCCCCAGAGCACGCCCTTGTCGTGCGCGTTCGATGCGCTGACCAGATTGAGCAGGAGGGCGAAGGAAACCGGTAGTTCGACCCGCGGCGGCTCGCCGTTGTGGATATGCCAGACCGGGTTGCCGAGCCGCTCCTTCCAGTCCTGGCGCGGATAGGCGGCGAGGAAGGAATAGTACTCGTCGACCGCCTTCGGGATGACGTCGAAATAGAGCTTCTTCGCCTGGCGCGGCCGCTGGAACATGTAGAGCGCCAGGCTTTCGGTCGGCGCGTAGGTCAGCCATTCGTCGATGGTCAGCCCGTTGCCCTTCGACTTGGAGATTTTCTGGCCGTTCTCGTCGAGGAACAGTTCGTAGACGAAATGCTCCGGCGCGCGTCCGCCCAGCGCCTCGCAGATGCGGTCGTACACGCCCATGTTCGGCCCGTGATCCTTGCCGAACATCTCGAAGTCGACGCCGAGTGCCGCCCACCGCGCGCCGAAATCCGGCTTCCACTGGAGCTTCACCCTGCCGCCCGTGACCGGAAGCGTCGTCTCGGTCCCGTCCTCGTCGTCGAAGGTGATGGTTCCGGCCTCCGCGTCGACCTTCTTCATCGGCACGTAGAGCACGCGGCCGGTCTTCGGCGAGATCGGCAGGAACGGCGAATAGGTGGCACGACGCTCCTCGCCGAGCGTGGGCAGCATGATCGCCATGATCGCATCGTAGCGCTCGGCGACGCGCTTCAGGATTTTGTCGAAGCGGCCGGACTTGTAGTAGTCGGTCGCGCTGGCGAACTCGTAGTCGAAGCCGAACGTGTCGAGGAAGCGGCGCAGCATCGCATTGTTGTGGTGCCCGAAGCTCTCGTAGCCGCCGCCGAACGGGTTCGGCACCACCGTCAGCGGCATGTGCAGGTAGGGTTCCAGGAGGGCGCGGTCCGGCACGTTGTCCGGAATCTTGCGCATGCCGTCCATGTCGTCCGAGAAGCAGAGCAGCTTGGTCGGTACCTTGTCCTCGGTCAGCACGCGGAATGCGTGGCGGACCATCGTCGTTCGCGCCACCTCGCCGAACGTGCCGATATGCGGCAGGCCGGACGGCCCGTATCCTGTCTCGAACAGCACGGTGGCGGGGAAATCGCGGCCCTTGTAGCGCTCGACGATCTTGCGCGCTTCCTCGAACGGCCAGGCTTTGCTCTCGGCGGCCGCAGCAAGAACCTCGGGCGAGATATCGATTGCAGGGAGTGTCATGTCGCCGTTCCTGGATTTCTCGGCCGGTCCCTTTCCCGGCGGGCTGGCATGCTCTATTCGGCGCGGCCGGAAGCGTCAACGCGACGCGGCGTTTTTCCTTGCCCGCCGGCCGGCCGGTTCCTACCTTGCGCCCGAATCAGGGAGTTTCCCATGCCATCCACGACGACACACCAGGCCATGATCTATTTCATGGTGATCACTTCGGCTTCGGACCGCGACATGACCGACATCGAGCTGGCGCGGATCGGCGAGGTGGTCCGCACCTGGCCGGTGTTCGAGGATTTCGATCCGGAGAAGCTCGTCGCCACGGCGCAGGAGTGCGAAAGACTGCTGCATGAGGAGGCCGGACTGGACGGCGTGCTGCAGCTGGCACGCGCCGCGCTCCCCGAGCGGCTGCGCGACACCGCCTATGCGGCGGCCTTCGAGGTCGCTGCGGTCGATCTCGAGATGCGCATGGAGGAAGCGCGGGTGCTCGACCGGATCCGCGAGGCCCTCGGCCTCGAGGACAATGTCGCCTATGCCATCGAGCGGGCCGCCAAGGCGCGCCACCGCACGTTGACCTGAGGTCCGGCCGGCCGGCGCACGCCGGTCAGTAGAAGCTGACCGGAAAGTGGCGCAGGTAGAGCTCGGCGAAGATGCCCTTGGCGCTGATCTGCTGCAGGGCGTAGTCGAAGGCGTCGGCGAGTTCCCGTTCGGCGGCCGGCGCGGCGATGGCCAGCCCGAGACCCAGATGGTCGGGCGAAAGGTAGGGGCCACCGGAATAGCGGCAGCAATTGGCCGCGTCCGGCCCGGCGAGCCAGAAGGCCAGGCGCATCCCGTCGCCGAAGACGCCGGCGAGCTTGCGGTCCTTCAGATCCTGCAACATCCACTGCTGGCGTGTGTAGGTGACGACCTTCGCGCCGGGGAAATAGTCGCGCAGCATCCGTTCGTGAGCCGATCCGGCAATCACGCCGATGCGCCGCCCTTCCAGCTTGCCGTGGACCGGTTCGCTGATGGCATCGGCCTTCGGCGTGACGAAACGCGCCGGAAACTGCAGGTAGGACCGGCTGAAGGCGTAGCGCTCGCGGTTCTCGGCGGTGACGGCGATCCCGGCGATGATCGCTTCGCCCTGGTGATCCGCCAGCGCCTGCTCGAGTTCTCCCCACGGCAGGGCCTGGATCTGGCATTTCTGCTGGAGGTCGAGTTCGGCGCATATGGCGCGGGCGAGATCGACATGGAAGCCGCTGAGCCGTCCCGCACTGTCGAGATAGTTGAAGGGCGGGAAGTCCACGGTCGTCAGGAATCGCAGCCGCGGCAGGGCCGAAAGATCCGGCTTTGCCAGGCGTTCCTTGATGTCCCAGAAGAGCGGTATCTCGGGTTCTGCCGCCCGCGCCGGGGCCGCCGCGCCGAGTGCGGCAAACGCCATCGCCATGACGATCCTCTTCATCTGTCCGCCGCCGCTCCTTCCTCCGCGACATCCTTGCGCATTTCCTCCGTCCTATACGACGTGGTCCGACGCCGCGCTACCGCAACGATGGGGGGCTGAATTTGTTGTCTTTTTCTGGCACAGTGACTGCGACGACGTAGTGGTGGCAAATATTGATAAAATGATGCTAATAATGGCCAATAAACGCGCCAACTGCCCGCTGAATCGGCCAACATGGCGAATGTCTTGAAGGCGCACTGGGGGTAACCGTTGCCATGAGACATTTCGAGGATACGCTAGCGTACATCGACAGGCTGCAGCGCGCCGAAACGACCGATGCGATTTGCCGGGAACTCCTGGGGGTGACGTCGGCTTTCGGCCTGACGGCGCTGATGGCCGGCACGGTCCCGCAGCCGAACACGCCTGCGGGCCGCCAGAAGGACCACGTGATGCTCTGCGACTGGCCGGTCGAATGGCTGCAACGCTACGTGGCGCGCAACTATGTCGTCCACGACCCGGTCGTCGGCCACATGAAGAGTCTCCAGGCACCGTTCCAGTGGCGCGAGGCCGCGACGACGACGCATGTCGACCGCGACGCGATCCAGGTCATGGGCGATGCCGGCGAGTTCAAGCTGCGCGACGGGCTCGCTTTCCCGTTGGTGACGCTCGACGGGACGGTCGTCATGGTGTCGCTCGGCGGCGAGGCGGTCGAACTGTCGAACGCCGAGTTCAACATGATCTCCCTCGTGTCGACCTACGCCATCGGCCGCGCCATGCAGCTCCAGAGCCTGCAGTCGCGCACCATCGATCACGTCGAACTGACGCCCCGGGAGATCGAGTGCCTGCAATGGGCCGCCGTCGGCAAGTCCGAATGGGAGATGTCCCAGATCTTGGGCATTTCGGAGCACACGTCGGAAAAACACCTGCTCAGCGCCAAGAACAAGCTTGGCGCCGTCAACCGCGTCCAGGCCGTCGCCGAAGCCATTCGGCGAGGTTTCATAAGCTGAGTATCCTAGCTCATCCACAGGTTGGCGGTTAACTACGCGATCGCGTAATTCCCCACCTTATCCACCGACTTAAGCTGCCTTTGGTTAACAAACCAGGGGCAAGACATGTATGCATTGACCACTTCCGAACTCATGGAACGACCCGATCTCTGGCGCGCGGTACACAAGCTGCGCCACGAGATTTTCGTCGAGGAGATGGGCTGGGAGGCGCTTCGGCGCTCCGACCGGCTCGAGATCGATCAGTTCGATCACGATGAGGCGGTCCATCATCTGGTGATCCGCAATGGCGAACTCGCCGGATACCAGCGCATGCTGCCGACGACACGGCCGCACCTGCTCACCGAGGTTCTCACGGATCTGTACGTCGGCACGCCGCCGGCAGGTCGCGACGTCTGGGAACTGACGCGGTATGCCGTCGCCAAGGGATACCGGGACGGCCGGCGCGGTGTGTCCACGGTCGGCAGCGAACTGATCGCCGGTTTCGTCGAATGGGGCCTGTCGCGCGGCATCGACAAGGTCATCATCGAATTCGAACCGATGTGGGTGCTGCGCGCCCTGCAACTGCATTTCCTGGCGACGCCGCTGGGCTACCAGCGGACCTATGGCCGCCAGGAGGTGGTCGCGACGCTGCTGACCTTCAACGAAACCACGTTGCAGGTGGTCCGCAACCGGCGCGCTCATTTCGCGCCCGTGCTCAAGACCGGAACGCCCGAGCTCTTCTCGTGGAAACAGGCGTCCTAGCCGGACGGACACGCCTGCCAGACTTCACAACCGGCACTTGCTTCAACTCACCAGATCGGAGGGGCAAATGAGGAACCGACCTCAGACCGAATTCCATAATCATGTCTTGACCGTCACCGTGTCGTCCGACGACGGGCGTCCGATCCTCGATCACCACGCCTATGAACGTCTCGATCGCACGCTCCGCCAGGCGGCGGAGGATCCGGAGACCCGGGTGGTGATCCTGCGCGGCCTTGCCGGCTGCTTCTGTCTCGGCGGCGACTTCGCCGAGTTCCTCGATGCGGGAAAGCACCGGTGCCTCATCGATGCGGTGACCGGCCTCTTCCGCACGCTCGCCACCTTTCCGAAGCCGCTTCTGGCCTCGGTCGACGGCGATGCGGTCGGCGTGGGGTGCACGATCCTGTTCCACTGCGACATGGTCGTCGCCTCGTCGGGAAGCACGTTCCGCGTGCCGTTCGTCGACTTCGGGCTGGTGCCGGATGCGGCGACCAGCATCCTGGCACCGGAGAAGCTCGGCTACGGCGGTGCGTTCCGCTTCTTCTGCCTCGGCGAGAGCCTCGGCGTCGAGGAAGCGATGTCGCTGGGCCTGATCGCGGAATCGGTCGAACCCGGTCGGTGCGAGGAACGCACCGCCGAACTCGCCCGCCGGCTCGCCAGGAAACCGGTCTCGGCATTGATGCAGACGCGCAGCCTGCTGCGCGGCGACGCCCGCCATCTCTGCGAGAGGATCGACCGGGAAATCTCGCTGTTCCACCGCGCGCTGCAGGACGACGAGACGCTGCGTCGGCTGAAGCGCATCGCGCGGATGGCGGCGTGATGACCCGGGACGACTGACCATGCCGGGCCGTGGCGCGGGCGAGGCAACGCCCGCCCGGCCTCACGGCCCGGCGCCCCCCTTCCTCGCGCCCGGCGCCCTCGAGGAATCGACGGATCCGATTGCCCGTCAGGGCGTTCTCCGGGCGCCTTCCGCAGCCCGGCCGCTTGCGCGGCAAGCCGAGTGCTCGGCGTCGGCGCTGTTCCCGGAACTGGACCGCTGGGCGCCGGTACTCGACAGCCTGGGAGTTCCCGATGCCGTCCGCATCCAGGCGGCCCTTCGGACGAGGGTGCACGGAACCTCGTTCCAGCGCGAGATCCTGGCCTCGGGCGCAATCGCGGAGGACGTGTTCTACCGCGCCCTTGCCGACAGCCTGGGCGTCCGCTTCCTCGCAAGGGTCGCGCCGGAAGATCTCGTTCTCGAGGAGAGGCAAGCCCTCGCGTTGCTGCGCCGCGGCGCGGGCGCCGCGCCCTTGCGCATGGTCGACGGGGAAGGGCAGGCCGTGACGATCATCGCCACCGAACGCATGGACGCCCTCGCCCTGCGTGCCCGGCTGTTGGCTTCACCCGAACTGGCGGCGCGCAGCCGGGTGGCCGCGCCGACGTCGATACGGCGGGCGCTGCTCTGCCGGGCGCGCGCAGGCCTTTCCGCCATTGCCGTCCTCGGCCTGTTCGAAAGACTGCCGCACTGCTCGGCGGTCATCCTCGCCAACGCCTGGCAGGGTCTTCTCATCGGCTTCGGCGGCTTCTTCGCGCTCGCGGCCGCCGTTCTCGCGCCGCTGGAAACACTGATCGCCCTGCACGGCTTCCTGTCCCTTTTCTTCTTCGGCTGCATCCTGCTGCGGATCATGGCGATGACCGTCGCCGCGCCGCCCGCGCCGCCGCCGATCGCCCCCCTTTCGGCGCGCGACCTGCCCGTCTATTCCGTGCTGGTCGCGCTCTACCGCGAAGCAGGGATGGTGCCGCAACTGCTCGTGGCGCTGGGGCGGCTGCAA
>DUSC01000286.1 GCA_012842935.1 Hyphomicrobiales bacterium
CTCGGCTCGCGTCATGCCGGCCGCCGTGCGCAGCTACCTCTCCGAAATGCCCGCCGGGCGGCTGAAGATCGTCACCGGCGAGAACGCCGTGCTCCTCGACCAGCTGGCTTCGGGCGGCCTCGACCTCGTCGTCGGAAGGCTCGCCTCGCCGGAGCGCATGGTCGGCTTCACGTTCGAACACCTCTATTCGGAGCAGGTGCTGTTCGTCGTCAGGGCGGGCCATCCGCTGCTGGGAAAGGTTCCGTTCGACATCGCCGAGATGGCGCGATTCCCGATGGTGATGCCGACGACGACGGCGATCATCCGGCCCTATGTCGAACGATTCCTGATCGCCCACGGCCTGCCCGATCCCGGCGCCCGCATCGAGAGCGTCTCGGACTCCTTCGGCCGCGTCTTCGTCCGCGACAGCGATGCCGTCTGGGCGATCTCGGAGGGCGTCGTCATCGGCGACATCGCCGCGGGCGCGCTCGCCGCGCTGCCGATCGACACGGCCGAGACGCGCGGCGCCGTCGGCATCACCTTGCGTGCCGACGCCGAGCGGACGCCGGCGATCCAGGCACTGATCCGCGCCGTCAGGGCGGCGGCGCCGCAGGCGGTGCCGACGCCCGATCAGTAGGGCAGGCCGACATAGTTCTCGGCGAGCGAGGTCGAGGCGGCGCGCGAGGCAAACAGGTAGTCGAGTTCGGCTTCCTGCATCTTCTGGCCGAACGGCCCGGTCTCCGGGAACTTGTGCAGGGTGTTGGTCATCCACCAGGAGAAGCGCTCGGCCTTCCAGATGCGCGAGAGCGCCCGCGCCGAATAGGCGTCGATACCCGCCTCGGAACGCTCGTCGTAATATTCGCGAAGACCGTCGAAGAGATAGCGCACGTCGCTCGCGGCGAGGTTGAGGCCCTTGGCGCCGGTCGGCGGCACGATGTGGGCGGCGTCGCCGACGAGGAACAGCCGGCCGAAGCGCATCGGCTCGGCGACGAAGGAGCGCAGCGGCGCGATCGACTTCTCGATCGACGGGCCGACGGTCATCGCCTCCGCGGTCTCGGCCGGTAGCCGCGCCCTGATCTCGTCCCAGAAGCGCGCATCGGACCAGTCCTCGATCCTGTCGTCGAGCGAACACTGCACATAGTAGCGCGAGCGGGTGTGCGAGCGCATGGAGCACAGGGCGAAGCCGCGCGGGTGGTTGGCGTAGACCAGTTCGTGGCTGACCGGAGCGACTTCGGCGATGATGCCCAGCCAGCCGAACGGATAGACGCGCTCATAATTCCGGATGGCGCCTTCCGGCACCGACTTGCGCGAGACGCCGTGGAATCCGTCGCAGCCGGCGATGAAGTCGCAGTCGATGCGATGGGCGACGCCGTCCTTCTCCCACGTCACATAGGGGCTGGCGCCGTCGAAATCGCGCGGCTCGACGCGGTCCGCCTCGTAGACGGTGACGCCGCCGGTCGCGGCGCGCTTGTCCATCAGGTCGAGCGTCACCTCGGTCTGGCCATAGACCATGACGCGCTTGCCGCCGGTCAGCCCGAAGAGATCGATGCGGTGGCGGCGCCCGTTGAAGGCGATGTCGAATCCGTCATGGCGCAGACCCTCGCTATGCATGCGTTCGCCGGCGCCAGCCTCGTCGATCATCGCCACCGCGCCCTCCTCGAGCACGCCGGCACGGATCCGCGACAGCACGTGGTCGCGGGTGGCCCGCTCGAGAATGACATTGTCGATGCCGGCATTGGTCAGCAGCTGGCCGAGCAGAAGGCCGGACGGACCCGAACCGATGATGACGACCTTGGTGCGCATGACGTTCCCTCCCGATGGTCTTTCGGCAGAGAGTGGCGCTCGAAGGGGTCTCCGGCAATGGACAGGATCGGCAATCTCTTGCACTTTACGAACATGTCGACCGAGGATACGCCATGACCAGGCATGTCCCGACCTATCAGCTCTATGGCGAGAACCCGGAGCGGACGGGGCGCTTCTGGCTGCATTGCGAGTCGATTCCCGAACGCAGCCGGCTGCACGACTGGGAGATACGCCCTCACCGCCACGAAGCCTTTTTCCAGATATTGTACATTTCCCACGGCCAGGGCGAGGCCTTGATGGACGGCGCCTACCGACCGTTCTCGCGTGAGACGGCGATGTTCGTGCCGCCCGGCGCCGTGCACGGCTTCCGCTTCTCGCGCGACATCGGCGGCCAGGTGCTGACCGTCCTTCGCGATCGTCTCGACAGCGTGGCGGCCGTCGACCGCCATGCCGCGGCCTTCTTCGCGGCGCCGCGCATCCTGCCGCTCGTGGGCCAAGCCGGCCGCGACGCCGGCGAAGACCTGGTGCGCCTGGGCGCCGAAATCCAGGGCCGCGGCGCCGGCCGCGCCGCGATGCTGGAAGCGCTGGTCGTGGCGTCGCTGGTCGGCATGGTGCGCGCCGCAGACGGACGCGACGCCGAGGGCGACCTGCCGCGCGACCGCGACCAGGAACGCATCGAGCGGCTCGGCGCGCTGATCGGCGCGCATTTCCGCGAGCACCGGGACGCCGCCTTCTATGCCGGGGCGATCGGAGTCTCCACGGCGCATCTCAACCGGATTCTCAGGGCGGCGACGGGTTGCAGCCTGCAGCAACTGCTCAACCGCCGTCTTGTCGAGGAGGCGAGGCGCGACCTCGTCTTCACCTTCCTGCCGGCGCAGTCGATCGCGCTGGCGCTGGGATTTTCCGATCCGGCCTATTTCAGCCGCTTCTTCCGCCGCGAGACCGGCATGACGCCCGGCGAATACCGAAAGGCGGAGCGCGCCGCGCTGCGGTTCTGAAGACGCCCGCCGCGGGCGGAGGCGGCAAGCGGCAGGGCGAGCGCACCCTCGCCGACGAAAAGGGGCGGTCGCCCGCCCCTCCCGTCCAGTCGCCCGGATGTCCGTGCTACTTGATCGCCTTGTCGGTGATCGCCGACGTCCAGGCGCCCGAGGGTTCCTTGGTCAGGATCTTCTGATCGAGCAGCGCCTTGGCGGTGCGCTCGTAGGCGGCCTCGATGAGCTTGCCGTCGGCGTTGTCGATGAGCTTGGCGACCTCGCCCATCATGCGCTTCTGGTGATTCTCGTCCTGGCCGCCGTTCTCGACGACGATGTCCGCCGCTTCATCCGGGTTCTCGGTGGCGTATTTCCAGCCCTTCATCGAGGCGCGGACGAAGCGCACCATCTTGTCCTCGAACGCCGGATCCTTCAGCTTGTCTTCAAGCACGTAGAGGCCGTCCTCGAGCAGGTCGACGCCCATCGCCGTGTAGTTGAAGACGATCAGGTCTTCCGGCTTGTAGCCGGCGTCGATCAGCTGCCAGTACTCGTTGTAGGTCATGACCGAGATGCAGTCGGCCTGCTTCTGGATCAGCGGCTGAACGTCGAACGACTGCTTGAGCACGGTGACGCCGTCGGGGCCGCCCTCGGTCGGGATGCCGAGCTTGTTCATCCAGGCGTAGAACGGATACTCGTTGCCGAAGAACCAGACGCCGAGCGTGTGTCCCTTGAAGTCGGCCTCGGTCTTGATCGGGCCGTCGGCCGGGCAGACGAGCTCCATGCCGGCCTTCTTGAACGGCTGGGCGATGTTGACCAGGCCGACGCCCTTCTCGCGGGCGGCCAGCGCGCCGCCCATCCAGTCGACGATCACGTCGGCTCCGCCGCCGGCGATCACCTGTTCGGGCGCGATGTCGGGACCGCCCGGCTTGATCTCGACGTCGAGGCCTTCCTCTTCATAGAAGCCCTTGTCCTTGGCCACGTAGTAGCCGGCGAACTGCGCCTGCGTGACCCACTTGAGCTGCAGCGTGACCTTGTCGGCGGCCCACGCCTGGACCGTGGCGAGCGACATGGCGCCCGCAAGGATCGAAACCATCATTCTCTTCATCGTCTTTTCCTTTACCCTCTGAAGTTTGCCGGGGCGCCCGCGGGGCGCCCCGGCTTCGCCTATCCACCGCGGATAGACGGATGCCAGAACGTGACGGCCCTTTCCAGAAGGGCAACCACGCCATAGAAGACCGAACCGGCGAGTGCCGCAACAGCGATTTCCGCCCACACCATGTCGACGTTCATGCGGCCGATTTCCGTCGAGATGCGGAAGCCCATGCCGACGATCGGCGTGCCGAAGAACTCGGCGACGATGGCGCCGATCAGCGCCAGAGTCGAGTTGATCTTCAGCGCGTTGAAGATGAACGGCGCCGCCGCCGGCAGGCGCAGCTTTGCCAGAGTCTGCGTGTAGCTCGACGCGTAGGTGCGCATCAGGTCGCGCTCCATGTGCCCCGACGCCGCAAGCCCCGCGACCGTGTTCACCAGCATGGGAAAGAAGGTCATGATGACCACGACCGCGGCCTTCGACTGCCAGTCGAAGCCGAACCACATGACCATGATCGGCGCCACGCCGATGATGGGCAGCGCCGAAACCATGTTGCCGATGGGGATCAGGCCACGGCGCAGGAAGAGGAAGCGGTCGGCGAGGATGGCGACGACGAAGCCGGCGGCGCAGCCGATCACGTAGCCGGTCAGCACCGCCTTGAAGATCGTCTGGTAGACATCGGCCGCCAGGATCGGAACGGAGTTGGCGATGCGTACGCCGATGGCCGACGGCGGCGGCAGCAGGATGAAAGGAATGCCGGCGCCGCGCACGACGGCTTCCCAGACGATCAGGATCCAGGCACCGAACAGCGCCGGCACCAGGAGCCTGACGGCGGTATCCGCCGCCCGTCCCGCCGGTCTCAGGGAGGAGAGCACCGTCGCCAGCCGCCAGGCGATCAGCCAGAGCGCGGCGAGCAGGAACCAGTAGGCGGCAAGCGCGCCTCCCTCCGCACCGGCAATGCCGCCGAGGAGCAGCCAGGCGGCGGCGTGAACGAGCACGAACAGGGCAGCCGCCTCGGCCGCCGGCCGGGGACGCAGGACGATCGTCAGCGCGGCGAGGACGGCGAGCGCCAGCATGAGCGGGCCGGTGACCGCGTAGGGAAAGGCCGCCCCGGAACCGCCGGCTGAAAGCGCGGCGAGCTCCTGTGTGGTGAAGGCCGGCGAGAATATCGCCAGCAGGACGAGGACGAGCGCGGCGACCCCCTGCCAGGGAACGTTTCTCAGGCTCATGCCGGCCGCGCCCCCATCGCCTTCTCGGTGAGACGGCCGGCCAGTCCGATGATGCTGACCAGGATGATCGCCACCACGGACCCGGCGATCAGGGCGGCGAAGATGTCGATGGTCTGGCTGTAGTAGGAGCCGTTGAGCAGCCTGGAGCCGATGCCGGCGACCGCGCCGGTCGGCAGTTCGCCGACGATGGCGCCGACCAGGCTCGCCGCGATGGCGACCTTCATCGAGGCGAACAGGAACGGGACCGAAGCGGGGACGCGCAGCTTCCAGAAGGTCTGGGCGCGGCTCGCATGGTAGGTGCGCATCAGGTCGAGATGCATCGCCTCCGGCGAGCGCAGGCCCTTCACCATGCCAACCGCGACGGGGAAGAACGAAAGATAGGTCGAAATCAGCGCCTTGGGTATCAGGCCGGTGATGCCGACGGCGGCGAGGACGACGATGACCATCGGCGCGATCGCGAGGATCGGGATCGTCTGCGAGGCGATGATCCACGGCATCAGGCTGCGGTCGAGCGTGGTGACATGGACGATGCCGACCGCGATCAGGATGCCGAGTGCGGTGCCGAAGGCGAAGCCGAGCAGCGTCGCCGACAGCGTCACCCAGGAATGGTAGACGAGGCTGCGGTTGGAGGTCGGCTTGCGCAGGAAAGTGTTCTCGTAGACGTTGGCCACGACCTGATGGGGCGCCGGCAGCGTCGGTTTGGCCTGCGTCATGGTCCTGACGACGAACTCCCATGCCGTCGGCGTCTCGCCAGAGCGGCGGTCGAGGTCGCGCTGGAACGGCGCGTTGAGCGCGTAGGCGCCGAGGTACCAGATCGCCACGATCGCAGCGAGAACGGCGAGGACGGGCGCGAAGCGCGAATGAAGCGAGGTCATGGGCGACGACCGCTCCGAACGGCGTGCGAGGCGGGCAAACGCGCTCCATCGAAGGTCCGTTCGCCCGGCTCGGGCCTCGCCCTCCTCACCCTCTCCCCGCCGGGTCGGGGAGGCAGCGTGTTGCGGGCCTCAATCATCATAGGAGTGCCCCGCCCTCAGGCCTTCGCGCACCCGGTGAGCGATCGCCAGGAATTCCGGACTCTCGCGGATCTCCAGCGGGCGTTCGCGCGGGAGAGTCGATTCGATGACGTCGGTGACCCGGCCCGGGCGGGGCGACATGACGACGATCTTGGTCGACAGGTAGACCGCCTCGGGAATGGAATGGGTGACGAAGCAGATGGTCTTCTGTGTACGCGCCCACAGCACGAGAAGCTGTTCGTTCAAATGGTCGCGGACGATCTCGTCGAGCGCCCCGAACGGCTCGTCCATCAAGAGAAGGTCGGCATCGAAGGCGAGGGCGCGGGCGATCGACGCGCGCTGCTGCATGCCGCCGGAAAGTTGCCAGGGATACTTCTTCTCGAAGCCCGTGAGGTTGACCAGATCGAGCGTGCGCCTGATGCGTTCCGCCTGTTCGGACTTAGAAATCCCCATGATCTCGAGCGGCAGCGCGACATTGCGCTCGATCGTGCGCCACGGATAGAGCGCCGCGGCCTGGAAGACGTAGCCGTAGGCACGCGCCTTGCGCGCCATCTCCGGCGACATGCCGTTGACGGTGATGGTGCCTGCGGTCGGCTGCTCGAGGTCCGCGATCACGCGCAGGAAGGTCGTCTTGCCGCAGCCGGACGGTCCGATGAAGGAGACGAACTCGCCCTTGCCGATCGTCAGATCGACATTCGACAGTGCCTCGACGGGCCCGTCGTTCGTCCGGAACGTCAGGCCGAGCCGGCTCGCGGCGACGACCGCGCCGGTCATCGGCTTGCCCCGTCGGGCGCGGTCGCCGCGCCGGATTCATTCAGCTTTCGCATGGTTCCCCGTTTCGTGTAATTTGTTGGCGCCGAATACGACTTGCCGGCCCAGAGGAGCCGATATTTCCATGTCCGCGCCGTCCAAGCCCACCTGCCGCGTCATCAGGCCCGGTTCGACCTACGACGGCAAGCAGGGGTTGAGTTATTTCGAGGGCATCGCCGCCGAAACGGTCGGTTCCAAAGGCATCTGCATGCATGTTCTGACCATACCGCCGGGCGCCCGAGCCAAGGCGCACCTTCACGAGAACCACGAGACGGCGGTCTACGTGCTCGCCGGCGAGGCGCGCACGTGGTACGGCGAGCGTCTCGAGCACTATGCGGACATGGCCGCCGGCGAGATGATGTACATTCCGGCGGGCGTGCCGCACCTGCCGGCGAACCTCTCCGACCGGCCGTGCACGGCGGTGATCGCGCGGACCGATCCCAACGAGCAGGAGAGCGTCGTGCTCCTGCCGGAACTGGATGCGCTGGCGGTATAGGGCGGGCGTCAGCCGCATGGCTTCACCTCGTCCCAGGGCGCACCATATTCGTCGCGGATCTGCAACGCCGTCGGATCTGTCTTGCCTGGCGACACGGTGAAGAAGTTCACCGAGCGGCCGTCCTCGTCCTCGATGTCGCAAAGCGCCGTGATCACCTTCGTGCCGTCCGCCGCCTTCAGCACCTGTACGAACTCGCAGGAGAGCGCGGCCGACTCGAAGCGGTCGTTCCGCACCACCAGCGCTTCCGCCCCGGCCTTCTCCTCGCCCCGGGCGACCCGGCAGCCGGCCTCGTTGCCATAGGCCCCGGCAAGGTCGAGCGTCTGGCCGAAAGCGAGCGAAGGCGCGAGAACGCAGGCGGCCGCGATCACGAGCGGCCGGCCGCGGAACATGACCGGCGCGACAGGGGTTTTCATCCGCAAGGCTCCACCTCGCCGTAATGATCGCCCGCCTGGCCGAAGATGGCGAAGGCGTCCCTGCCCGATGGGTCCCTGGCGAAGCGCATCAACTCGATCGTCTGCGCCTCGTCGCCCTCGTGGCCGCACAAGGCGGTGACCACCTGGCTACCGTCCCGCGCCGCACGCACGTCGAGGAACTCGCAGAGCGTGGCGTAGGTCTGGTACTCGTCCGGCTTCAGGATGACCATGTCGTCTTCGATGACGTTGCCGCTCGCCGCGTATCTGCATCCGCTGGCATTGCCGTAGGTGCCGGCGAGGCCCGCCAGCGCCTCGGCCGAAGCGCCGCCGGCCAGCGCCGGCAGCAAGGCTGCAACGACGGCGAGCAGGGCTCCGCGCACATTCACACCCCGCTGGCCGGGATGCCGGTGCGCTCGACCTTGCGCGGCGCAACGATTTCCTTCCAGGTCGAGAGCGCCCGGTTCACCGCCCCGTGCGGTTCGCGGGCAACGAACTCGCCGTGGCCGGGCCTGGCCGAGACCCTGGTTTCCTCGATGACCAGTTCGCCCCGGCTGAAGACGAAGCGCGGCAAACCGGTGACTTCGATTCCCTCGAAGACGTTGTAGTCGATGACCGACAGCTGGCTGTCGGCGGAAATCGTCTTCTTGCGTTTCGGATCCCAGACGACCAGATCGGCGTCCGCGCCTTCGACGATGGCGCCCTTCTTCGGATACATGCCGAGGATCTTGGCGATATTGGTCGAGGTGACCGCGACGAACTCGTTCATGGTCAGCCGGCCGGTGTTGACGCCCTTCGTCCAAAGTACGGGCATGCGGTCCTCAAGACCTCCCGTGCCGTTGGGGATCTTCGTGAAGTCGCCGACGCCGTAGCGCTTCTGCGCGGTGGTGAACGAGCAATGGTCGGTCGCGACGACCTGGAGCGAACCCGCCTGCAGGCCGGCCCACAGCGAATCCTGATGCAGCTTGTTGCGGAAAGGCGGACTCATGACCCGACGCGCGGCGTGGTCCCAGTCCTTGTTGAAGTACTCCGTCTCGTCGAGCACGAGGTGCTGGATCAGTGGCTCGCCATAGACGCGCATGCCCTTCTGCCGGGCGCGGCGGATGGCCTCGTGCGCCTGCTCGCAGGAAGGGTGCACGACGTAGAGCGGCACGCCGGCCATGTCGGCGATCATGATCGCGCGGTTGGTCGCCTCGCCCTCGACTTCGGGCGGCCGCGAGTAGGCGTGTGCCTCCGGACCGTTGTTGCCTTCGGCTAGGAGTTTCTGAGACAGCGCGGCGACGACGTCGCCGTTCTCGGCATGGACGAGCGGCAGCGCGCCGAGCGCGGCGCAGCGCTGGAACGACGCGTACATCTCGTCGTCGTTGACCATCAGCGCGCCCTTGTAGGCCATGAAGTGCTTGAACGAGGTGATGCCCTTGTCGACGACGGTGGCCATCTCGTTGAACACCTGCTCGCCCCACCAGGTGATGGCCATGTGGAAGGTGTAGTCGGAGCAGGCCTTGGTCGACTTGTTGTCCCAGGCCTGCAGCGCCTCCAACAGCGACTGGCCGGGCGCCGGCAGGCAGAAGTCGACCACCATGGTGGTGCCGCCTGAGAGTGCCGCCCGTGTGCCGGTCTCGAAGTCGTCGGCCGAATAGGTGCCCATGAAGGGCATTTCGAGATGGGTGTGCGGGTCGATACCGCCGGGCATGACGTAGCAGCCGGTGGCGTCGAACTCGTGGTCGCCGTGGAGGTTGGAGCCGATTGCCACGATCTTGCCGTGGCTCATGAGCACGTCGCCCTTCCAGGTGCGGTCGGCGGTGACGATGGTTCCGTTTCTGATGACTTTGGTCATGGTGCCAGTTCCCCGAATGATATTAGGCCCTTAGCGTCGCGAACCTGATGCCTAAGCCGACGAAGACCATTCCGGTCAACGCCTTGACGAAGCGCTCGACGCGACCGCCGCGGGCTGCGTCCTCCGTCCAGCCGAACCGCGCCGCCCGCCGAAGCAAGGCCGCGAGACCGATGCGCAACTGCTGCTCGTCAGACCGCGTCAACGGGGCGTCTCCCCTGCCCGCATGCCGCCACCGGCGGTTGCCGACCGAAAAAGCCGCACCGCCTTGCGGATGAACTCCACCGCCACGGCCTCGCTCATGTAGCCGGCTTCCGGCCATTCGCCGTAGTCCTCTTCATATTCCCAGTCGGGTGCTGTCACCGGATCGCCACCGCCGATGCCGATGGACCACGACGCGCCGCGCGCGCGGAAATAGTAGGGCTTGCCGTCGATGAACCCTTCGGACTGCACCGGGCACTGGCCGTAAGGCGTTCCGATTTCGACGGCAGACCCGTTCACTCCACGATCTCCGCCGTCTCGACCACCGCGTGGAAGAGCACGTCGCAGCCGGCCGCGGCCCATTCCTTGGAAATTTCCTCGGCCTCGTTGTGCGACAGCCCGTCGACGCAGGGGCACATCACCATCGCCGTCGGCGCCACGCGGTTGATCCAGCAGGCGTCGTGGCCGGCGCCGGAGACGATGTTCCTGTGCGAATAGCCCAGCCGCTCGGCGGCGTCACGGATCGCCTTGACGCAGCCCGGATCGAAGGTGACGGGGTCGAAATGGCCGACCTGCTCGACCTCGTACCCGATGTCGAGCGCCTCGCAGATCGTCTCGATGCCTTCGCGGATGCGCGCATCCATGGCGTCGAGCACCTCCTTCTCCGGCGAGCGGATGTCGATGGTGAAGACGGTCCTTCCGGCGATGATGTTGCGCGAATTGGGATAGACCTCCATGTGACCGATCGCGCCGACGGCGTCCGGCTGGTAGTCCATCGCCACCTCGTGAACGAGCTCGGTGACGCGGGCCATGCCGAGCCCGGCATTGCGCCGCTTGGGCATCGGGGTGGAGCCGGTGTGGCTCTCCTTGCCGGTCAGAGTCACCTGCAGCCACTTCAGGCCCTGGCCGTGGGTGACGACGCCGATGTCGATGCCCTCGTCCTCGAGGATCGGCCCCTGCTCGATGTGCAGCTCGAAGAAGGCCTTCATCCTGCGCTGGCCGACCGGCTCGTCACCCTTCCAGCCGATGCGCTCGAGTTCGTCACCGAAGCGCTTGCCCTTGGCGTCTCTGCGGTCGTAGGCCCAGGCCTGGTCGTGGACGCCGGCAAAGACGCCGGAGGCGAGCATGGCCGGCGCGAAGCGGGTGCCCTCCTCGTTGGTCCAGTTGGTGACCACGATCGGGTGCCTGGTCCGGATGCCGAGATCGTTCAGCGTGCGCACAATCTCGAGGCCACCCAGCACCCCCAGGACGCCGTCGAACTTGCCGCCGGTCGGCTGGGTGTCGAGATGGCTGCCGACATAGACCGGCAGCGCGTCCGGATCGGTTCCCTCGCGGCGGGCGAACATCGTGCCCATCTGGTCGACGCCGACGGAGAGCCCCGCGGCCTCGCACCAGCGCTTGAAGAGATGGCGGCCCTCGCCGTCCTCGTCGGTGAGCGTCTGGCGATTGTTGCCACCGGCGACGCCGGGGCCGATCTTCGCCATCTCCATCAGCGAATCCCACAAACGGTCGGAATTGATTCGCAGATTCTCGCCCGGTGCGGCCATGGCACTCTATCCTCTCATTCCATTTTCTCCGAAAGGCCGGCGGTTCCCGACGCCGGCCTTTCAGCCTGTTCCGGCTCAGTCTATCTGCCTGAGCACTTCGCGCACGTGATCGATGAGCTCGTTGATCTGGCCCCTGGTGATGATCAGCGGCGGCGACAGCGCGATGATGTCGCCAGTGGTGCGGATCAGCGCCCCGCGCTCGAACGCCTTGATGAAGGCCGAGAACGCCCGCTTGGTCGGGCTGCCGGCGATCGGCTGCAGCTCGATGGCGCCGATCAGGCCGATGTTGCGGATGTCGATGACGTGCGGCTCGCCCTTCAGCGAATGCAGCGCGTCCTCCCAGTAACCGGCGAGCTCGGCGCCGCGGGTGAGCAGGCCCTCTTCCTTGTAGGTGTCGAGCGTGCCGAGCGCCGCGGCGCAGGCGATCGGGTTGCCCGAATAGGTGTAGCCGTGGAAGAACTCGATCAGATGCTCCGGCCCGGTCATGAAGGTATCGTGGATCTGCTTCGTGCAGAATACCGCGCCCATCGGGATAACGCCGTTGGAAACGCCCTTCGCCGTGGTGATGATGTCGGGCGTGACGCCGAAATAGTCGGCGGCGAACGGCGTGCCGAGACGGCCGAAGCCGGTGATGACCTCGTCGAAGATCAGGAGGATGCCGTGCTTCGTGCAGATCTCGCGCAGCTTCCGCAGATAGCCCTTCGGCGGGATGAGCACACCCGTGGAGCCGGCGACCGGCTCGACGATGACGGCGGCGATCGTCGAGGCGTCGTGGAGGGCGACGAGCCGTTCCAGCTCGTCCGCGAGTTCGGCCCCGTGCTCGGGCTCGCCGCGCGTATAGCTGTTCTTCTCCGGAAGATGGGTGTGCGGCAGGTGGTCGACTCCGCCGAGAAGCGTGCCGAACATCTTGCGGTTGTTGACGATGCCGCCGACCGAGATGCCGCCGAAATTGACGCCGTGATAACCGCGCTCGCGGCCGATCAGCCGCGTGCGCGAACCGTCGCCGCGGGCACGATGGTAGGCCAGCGCCATTTTCAGCGCGGTGTCGACCGATTCGGAACCCGAATTGGTGAAGAAGACGTGCTCCATGCCGGCGGGCGCCACGTCGACGAGACGGTTGGCCAGCTCGAAGACGATCGGATGGCCCATCTGGAAGGCCGGCGCATAGTCGAGTTCGGCCGCCTGGGCCTGGATGGCCGCAGTGATCTTCGGACGGCAGTGCCCGGCGTTGACGCACCACAGGCCGGCGGTGCCGTCGAGGATCTTGCGGCCGTCGCTGGCGGTGTAGTGCATGTCCTGGGCGGCGACCAGCATGCGCGGCGCCTGCTTGAACTGCCTGTTCGCCGTGAACGGCATCCAGAATGCACTGAGATCGTTCGGCGTCACCTTGAGCCGGTTGGACATGACCAAGCTTTCCTTTCAGTCCTTCGTTTCGCTACGGCCAACGCTTGGTCTTCGTCGCGTTTTCATGCTACGCAAATTTTTGACCGAATGGACAAACGTTAGCACCGCCATGGGAGCGGTCAAGGGGATAGTACCGGAAATGGCGGGTCAAAAGCGCGCGCCACAGCGGCGGAGAAACTGGTCCAGTCCATTGGTCCACAGAGCCGCCACCGCGAGCCGGTCCAACGAGGTGACCTGAGCATGGACAAGAAAGCGCCGCGGCGCCGGACCCGCATCCAGACCGAGAAGCGCGAGGTGATCCTCGAGGCGGCACTGGAGGTGTTTTCGGCGCAAGGCTTCCGCGGCGCCACCATCGACCAGATCGCCGAGGCCGCGGGCATGTCGAAGCCCAACCTGCTCTATTATTTCAAGCGCAAGGAAGACATCCACAGGACGCTGATCGAACGCCTGCTCGAGACGTGGCTGGCGCCGCTGCGCGAACTCGACGACATCGGCGACCCGATGACCGAGCTGAGGAGCTACATCCGCCGCAAGCTGGAGATGGCCCGCGACTTTCCGCGCGAGAGCCGGCTCTTCGCCAACGAGATCCTGCAGGGCGCGCCGCGCATCATGCCGCTGCTCGAAGGCGAGCTGAAATCGCTGGTCGACGAGAAGGTGGCGGTGATCAGGGGCTGGATGCGCGCGGGAAGGATCGTCCGCACCGATCCCTATCATCTGATCTTCGCCATCTGGGCGACGACCCAGCATTACGCCGACTTCGACGTGCAGGTGCGCGCCGTTCTCGGCCCCGACCGCGGCGGCGACGGCCGCTTCGAGGACGCCGCGCGGTTCCTCGAGCAGCTGTTCCTCGAGGGACTGAAGCCGCGCGGGTGATCGCGGCGGTACCTCAGTGCCGGCAATGCCGGCGCCGTGCCGGCGGCGCCGGGCCTTCAGCCGTCCGGGCCGAGCGCGAGCAGCAGCAGCGCCGCCACCGTTACCAGGGCGCCGGCCGCGACGCTCGCGGTGGTCCAGCCGTGGCCGAGCAGGCCCTCGTAGACGATGACGAAGGACGGCGTCAGGTAGTTGTAGGCGAGCACCTTGGCCGCCGGCAGGCGCATGGCGCCGAACTGCAAGAGGAAGGTCGTCCCCGCCGTCGTGAAAACGGCGAGATAGGCGACGGCGATCCAGACGACTGCCGGCAGCGAGGTCCAGTCGGTCGCCAGGATCTCGCCGAGACCGTAAAGTCCGATCCACAGGCCGGTGCCGAAAAGCGTCCACAGCGTGAAGGCGACGAGCGGTTCGCCGCGATTGAACCGCCTGACCAGAGGCGCGTAGGCTGCATGGCAGGCTACGCCCACGAGAAACAGCATCTCGCCGGCGCCGACGTCGAAGGCGAGCATCGCGCGGAGATCGCCGCGGAAGATGACCCACACCGCACCGCTGGCGGCGACGAAGAGGCTTGCGAGCACCACCGGCCGCGGAACCTCTCCCAGGAACAGTCGGCCGAATCCCGCGGCCATCAGCGGCATCAGAGTGAACACCGCGCCCGTCGACACAGGACCGGCGAGGCGGAGCGCGACGAACATGGTGACGAAGAACACCGCCATCAGCAGGCCGAGCACGAGGAAGCGCCACGGCGCGCGCGGCGGGGGCACGCGGCCGCGCAGGACGAGGCCGGCGGCCGCCGCCATCACGGCGATGCCGAAGACGAAGCGCACGGCGTTGATCGCCGCCGGCCCGATATGGGGCGCAGCCATCGCGCCGAGCGAATAGGACCCCGACACCAGCGCGGCGAACAGGAGCATGGCGAGATGTCCGGCAAGTTTGCGGCGCCCGGTGGCGTGGGCGCGCGGCACAAAGCGGGCGGGCGGGCTGTATTCGGCTTGTCGGCTCAACGCGATCTCCTCAGGCCGCACTGCTACCGGAGACCGGTGCCTCGAGGAAAGCGAAAAGCGCCGGAGCCGATCGGGGCGTCCCGAATGCGAAGCCGTCGACCGGACGCCGGCACTCGGGGCGATGTCGCCCCCAAGAAGGCAGGTTCGCCCCCTCCCCGTCGTTTCGGATGATGGCGTGCCGGAGCACATGTCGACGGAATTCGACGGCTCCAACCGTCGGGACGGCGCGTTCGTGCACCGAGGGCGTGGCGCATGCCCTAGGACCTGGCGTAGCTGGCTTCCATCACGAGCGAGCGCAGGAAGTCGGCACGCGGCCCGAAGCCGTCGAGTTCCGCAAGGCCGCGGTCACGGAAACGGTCCGCCTCGCGCCGCGCGCCTTCGACGCCGAGCCAGTCGACGGCCGTCCACTTGCCGGCGTCGCGCCCCGTCGTCTTGCCGACCTCGGCGGTGCTTGCCGCGACGTCGGCCACGTCGTCCATGAGCTGGTAGGACAGGCCGAGGTTGAGCCCGGCGCGGCCGATCTTCTCGGCGTCGTCCTCATCGGCACCGCACAGGATGGCGCCGGCCTTCGCGGCGGCGGCATAGAGAAGTCCGCTCTTCAGCGTGTAGCACTCGAGGAGTCGCCGCTCAGGGGCGTCTTCGGGAAAAATCTGGGTGACGTCACGCGCCTGTCCGGAGATCATGCTCTGCCCCGTCCGGCTGAGCAGGAGCGCGCTCGTGATCCTTGCCTCGTGTGCGGCCCTTTCGTTGGCGAGGCTGACGGCGTAGGCGGTGGTGAGCAGAAGCACCGGGGTCATGTCGACGGCCCAGCGCGGGAAGACGAGATGCACGCACGGCTTGCCGCGCCGCATCTGCGCGTCATCCATCGACGGAAGATCGTCGAGCACGAGCGACGCGGCGTGGGCCAGTTCGACGGCGCAGGCGCCCGGCAGGCCGATCGCCATGGCATCCTCGTCGAACACCCGCCCTGCCGCGACGGCGACGATGGCGCGCCAGCGGTGTCCCCCGCCGAGGGCGACGTAGCGGGCGCAGTCGACGACCGCGGACGGCTCGAGGCCGAGAAACGTGCGTTCGAGGAATTCCTCAACTGCGCGACGTACCTCCGCCTTGTCGGCAACAAAGTCCGTCCTCTCCCGCGTGTCCATCCCGGCCGCCCGATCCTGCCCGAGGGGAATATTGCCAAAATCCTCGAAAAGTGTCTGCACATATGTCTATTATTTCGTCCTTGCTGTCGGCAACGAGGATGGGGATGGGCGACAACGCCACGTGTTCGGGGCGGCGTCCGCGGCCGCCCGCGCCCACGCCTCGTGCGAGGATTCCGGGCCCGATCGCGTTCTTCCGGGTGCTGCGACACTCCGCGATCGAAGGCCTCGCGCTCGATCACTACGAGAAGCCGATCGTCTTCACCCGAACCATACTCGGACCGGTGCTCGTCGTAAGCTCGCCGACCGCCCTCCGTCACGTGCTGGTCGCCAATGCGGCCAACTATCCGCGCGAGACCTTGCAGCGGCGCATGATCTCCGACGGACTGGGTTTCGGCCTGCTTGCGGCGGAAGGCGCGCAGTGGCGCAACCAGCGCAAGGTTCTCGCACCGCGCTTCACGCCGGACCGGATCGCAGGCCTGGAACGTGGGACCGCAGCGGTCGTGGCGCGGTTCGTCGAACGCTGGGAATCGCTGGGCGACGGCGCAACCCTCCGCCTGAACGACGAAATCTCCGACCTGGCGATCGACGTGCTCGAGGCGGCGCTCTTTCCGGACGGGTTGAGCGGCAAGGCCGCGATCATGCCGGCGCTGAAGAACTACTTCCGCAAGGCCGGGCGCGTGAGCGTGCTTGACGCCCTGGGGCTTCCCGAACGGGCCCCGCAGATCCCGCGGATCCCGGCCCTCCTGGCGATGCGATCGGTGGCGACGCTGCGCAGGTTGGGGGCGGAAACGGTCGATGCCTGGCGCAGACGCGGCGGCGGAACGGCGGGCGCCGGGATCCTCGACGGCATGGCGGCAGAAAGTCGGGCCGCGTCCTTCACTGCCGTCGAGATCAGAGACATCGTCACGACGTTCATGGCGGCGGGAACCGAGACCAGCGCGGGTGCGATGTGCTGGGCCTTCTACCTCCTGTCGCTCGACCCCGAATGGCGGGCCCGGATCGAGGAGGAGGTGGACCGGGAGATGCCGGACGGCACCTACGTGGAGGGATCACTGCCGCGGCTGCCGGTCACAAGGGCGGTGGTGGAAGAGACGCTGCGTCTCTATCCGACGGTCGCCGTGACGGCACGTAAGGCGATCGCAGCCGATACGATCGACGGTCGGGCGGTGACGCCCGGCACCATCATCGTCATCTCGCCATGGCTGATCCACCGGCATCGTACGCTGTGGACCGAGCCGGACCTGTTCGACCCCGGACGTTTCCTGCCCGGCGCCCGGGAAAGGATCGATCGCTTCGCGTTCCTGCCCTTCGGCGCCGGTCCGCGCATCTGCGTCGGCCAGGGCTTCGCCATGCAGGAGATGATGATCGCCGTCGCCTCGATCGCCCGCCGGTTCCGCCTCGAGCCGGCGCCGGGCTTCGACATCTGGCCGAGACTGAACGTGACGCTGCAGCCGAGCGGCGAACTCCCGACGGTGCTCCGCCGCCGTGGCCGAAACACGCCGGACGACGGATCGAACTGAGGGAGGACAGCCGGCGGTGCACGCCTATGTTGGAGGACCGAACCGGCGGGGATCGTCCCCCGCCGGTCGCGATGTCCTAGGCGCTACTCGGCCGCAACCTTCGGCGCCATGGGGTTGTTCGGATGGGTCGTCCAGTTGGCGTAGACGGGCGACACCGGTTGGCCGGTGCGCCGGTCGATCACGCCGGCGGCCAGCGGCTCCATGGTGATGCAGCCTTGCACCGGGCAGACATTCACGCACAGATTGCAGCCGACGCACTCGTCTTCCATGACCTCGAAATGTCGCACGCCGTCGACCACCGACGTGATCGCCTGATGGGAGGTGTCCTCGCAGGCGATGTGGCAGCGGCCGCACTTGATGCACAGGTCCTGGTTGATCCGCGCCTTGGCGACGTAGTTGAGGTTGAGATACTGCCAGTCGGTGACGTTGGGCGTTGCGCGGCCGATGATGTCGTCGAGTGTGGCGTGGCCCTTCTCGTCCATCCAGTTTTCCAGTCCGGCGATCATTTCCTGGACGATCTTGAAGCCGTAGGTCATCGCCGCCGTGCAGACCTGGACGTTGCCGGCACCGAGCGCCATGAACTCGGCCGCGTCGCGCCAGGTAGTGACGCCGCCGATGCCGGAGATCGGCAGGCCGTGGGTCTCGGGATCGCGGGCGATCTCGGCGACCATGTTGAGCGCGATCGGCTTCACCGCCGGGCCGCAATAGCCGCCGTGCGTGCCCTTGCCGCCGATCGACGGCTCCGGCGCGAAGGAGTCGAGATTGACCGCGGTGATCGAGTTGATCGTGTTGATCAGCGACACGGCATCGGTGCCGCCGGCCTTGGCCGCGCGCGCCGGGCGGCGGATGTCGGTGATGTTGGGCGTCAGCTTGGTGATCACCGGCATGCGCGTATACTGCTTGCACCACCGTACGACCATCTCGATGTATTCGGGCACCTGGCCGACCGCCGACCCCATGCCGCGCTCGCTCATGCCGTGCGGGCAGCCGAAATTCAATTCGATGCCGTCCGCGCCGGTCTCCTCGACCAGCGGCAGGATCGCCTTCCAGCTTTCCTCGTTGCAGGGCACCATGATGGAGGCGACGAGCGCCCGGTCCGGCCAGTTCATCTTGACCTGCTTCATTTCCTGCAGGTTGACCTGCAGCGGCCGGTCGGTGATGAGCTCGATGTTGTTCAGACCGAGCAGGCGGCGGTCCGCACCCCAGATCGCGCCGTAGCGCGGGCCGTTGACGTTGACCACCGGCGGGCCTTCCTCGCCGAGCGTCTTCCATACGACGCCACCCCAGCCCGCCTTGAAGGCGCGCTCGACATTGTAGGCCTTGTCGGTCGGCGGGGCGGAAGCCAGCCAGAACGGATTGGGCGACTTGATGCCGACGAAGTTGTTGCGGATGTCAGCCATGCTCATGCCCTCCCATTCGAGCTGAGAACCCGGTGGATGCTCTCGGCAG
>DUSC01000287.1 GCA_012842935.1 Hyphomicrobiales bacterium
AAGGCCTTCTGCCCGGCGAGCAGTTCGCCCGCCGGGTTTCGCAGCTCGAAATCCACCGTGAACGCGCTCTTCACGCCCGATCCGTTCGGCACCCAGGCAAGCCAGATCGGCTCGGCATAGGTGATCAGCGAGGAGCCGGTCGGGAACTCGTTGCTGGCGACGCGCTCGTAGCTGCCGAACATCACCGGCTTCTCGGCGACGAAGAAGGCCTTGCGGATGTCGAAGGGAATATCGTCGGCGGCAGCGGCGAGCGATTGCCGCATCTTGTCATAGGCCGCCGGGCCGTCGCCCTTGGCGATCAGCGTCTCCGCCTCTTCCGCCAGCTTCACGACATCGCCCGCCTGCACGGCGGAGGCCCAGAAGGCCGGCAGCGACAGGATGGTGGCCCGCAGGATCCGAAGCATCCATTTTCCTTTCAGAATCATGGCACGCTTCGGGATTAGACGCCGTCGCCGGTGCGGGGGTCAAGAAAGCGGCCGCTCAACATTTCGTCAGGACGCAAGCCCGAGCGTCTCGCGCAGCCAGCCGGTCATCAGCTTTGCCAGCGGTTCGGTGGTCGACGGCGACATGGCGTCGCCGGCGAGCACATGTCTGGACGGATCCTCGACGCCTTCAACCTCGACCAGCCGGTGCGGGGCGCCCCAGCGCGCGGCGATGCGCCGGGTGATGCGCGGATCGACCACGGTATCGTCCGGCGAGATGAGGAAGAGCACGGGCGTCCTCGCCTGCTCGACCGGCGCATGGACGGCGAGCCTGACCATCTCCGCCATCGGCAGCAGCGCCTCGACCGGATAGGCATTCGTCCAGAGCCGTGCATGCAGGTCGTTCGACGGCTCGAAGGAACGCGTCGGCCCGAACAGGATACGCGCCAGTTCCCGGGCGCCGAGCATGGTCAACAGCGACGAACCGAAGGCGAGCACGCCGTAATTGGGCGACAGGAAGACGGCGGCCGCAATGCGGTCGCGGAATTCCGGCCGGGTGAGGCCCCAGCTTGCGAGGGCCGCACCCGAGGAGCTTGCGACGATCACCACCTTTTCGCCCAGCCGCTCGCCGATGGCGATGGCCTCGGCCAGGTCGTTGACCATCGCCTTGACGGACAGTGTGCCCATGGCTTCGGACGTGGCGCCGTGGCCGGTCAGCCGCGCCAGGTAGAGATTGGCGCCGAGCTTGCGGGCGACGATGTCGGGGAGGGGACGGACCTCGCCGGGGGAGGCGGAGAAGCCGTGAATATAGACGATCGCGATCCGCGTCCGTCCGCGGCGCTCCGGGTCGGCCCAGGCGATCTGCTTGCCGAGGCCGGGACGGATGCCGGAAACCATTGCTTCCCGCCGGGCGAGATAGGCGTCGAGATCGTCGCCGATGGAGGCCGCATCGAAGCTGGTCTCCGTGTCCACCGGCGTCCGGGAGCCGAGGAGCCAGAGCGCTGCGACCGGGGCGGCGAGGACGATCGCGATGGCGGCGAGAAGCGGCAGCAATGTCCTTTTGTCCTCTCCGTCTCTTCCGCGAGGGCGGGCGCTGTGCTAGAGGCATCCTATGGCAGGATTTCTTTCAAAATTGTTTGGTTTCGGCGGCGGTGAGTCCGCCAGCTCTGGCGGCGGCAAGGAGCGCATGGAGCGGATCGGCGAATATGCCGTCTATGCCACGCCGATGAAGGAAGGGGCGCAATGGCGCCTCGCGGGCCGGATCGAGAGCGAGGGAACGGAGGGTCTGCTGGTGCGGCGCTTCATCCGCGCGGATCTCTTTTCGAGCCAGGACGACGCGATCGACACGACCTTCCGCAAGGCCAAGCAGATCATCGACCAGCAGGGCGCGAGCCTCTTCGGCGACGGCGCACCGGACCGCCAGGTCTGAGCCGGCGCGACTGATTGCCGAACGGGCGCCACGCCCGCGACGTCATCGTCGCGGCGCTCGTTCTCCCTTGGCGGGCAGGCGCCGTCACAGGATGTAGACGATATCGGCCTCCGAGAACTGCGCCTTCCTGACGTCGACCAATGTCAGCGTGTGGCCGTCGCCGAAGTCGAGAATGGTGTCGCGGCCGTTGTGGGCCGGCCGCGTCGAAATCTGTGATGACGTCCTTTCCGTTGCCGTAGGAGAAGTGGAACAGATCGGCGCCCTTGCCGCCGGTCAGCCGGTCGTTGCCGGCGCCGCCGAAGAGATAGTCCCGGCCGGCCCCGCCGTCAGGCGGCGGCGAAGGCCCGCTTTCCCAGCGCCCGGTCCATGTTCCTGATCGCATAGCCGGCCTGCGGCGGCCAGCTCGCATAGGCTTCCTCACCCCGTTCGAGCGCATGCCTCGCATGGACGGGCCAGTTGGGATCGTCGAGCGCGGCGCGCGCCAGCGCCACCAGATCCGCGTCGCCATTGGCCACGATTGCCTCGGCTTCGTCGGGCGTGGTGATG
>DUSC01000288.1 GCA_012842935.1 Hyphomicrobiales bacterium
AGCGAATGGAGTGCGGCAATCGCGCTCGCCGCGCCTTCGCGCAGGCGATCCTCGAAACGGAATTCAGCGAGCACGGCGCCGTCGCGGGCGAGCACGGTACCCCCGGCGCCGGCGTCCATCTCTGCGGCACCGTCGGCCGCGGTCGCCCAACCGGCACGCCCGAGCCGATAGCGCACGGCGCCGCGATAGGCTTCCATGCCGTACCCCGGCACCTCGGCGACCCTGTCGAAACCGGTGGCGTCGGCAGCGGTCGCCGCGTCGGCAATCGCCCGCGACAAGGGATGGATCGAGCGCGACGCGATCGCGGCCGCGATACCGAGAGCCTCGCGGGATATCTCGCCCCGATTGGCGAGGTGAGGACGGCCGAGAGTCAATGTTCCGGTCTTGTCGAAAACGACGGTGTCGACCTCCGAGAGCCGCTCCAGCGCCGAGCCCTCCTTGACCATGACCCCCTTCTCGAACAGTCGCCGCGCAGCGACCACCTGAACGATCGGCACCGCGAGGCCGAGCGCGCAGGGGCAGGTGATGATCAGGACGGCAATGGCGATGGTGATCGCCTTGTGCCAGTCGCCGGACGCCGCCATCCAGCCCAGGAAGGTGAGGAACGCGGTCAGATGCACCACGGGCGCATAGAGGGCGGAAGCGCGGTCCGCTATGCGGCGGTAGCGCGCCCTGCCGCCCTCGGCTGCCTCCATCATGCGCACCATTTCGGCGAGGAAGGAATCCTTTGCCGCCGCCGTCGCCGTCAGCGTCACCGGGCCGGTGACGTTGAGCGTACCGGCCTGCACGGCATCGCCCACGCGCACCTTGCGCGGCTCGCTCTCGCCGGTCACCAGCGAGCAGTCGAGGTCGGAAGCTCCCTCGGCGATGACGCCGTCGACCGGGATGCGCTCGCCGGCCGCGACGAGGAGCGCCATGCCCGGCTCGATCTCGGCGACGGGCAGGTAGTTGCGCGTCCCGTCGGGCGCGATCTGGGTGGCGCCGCGCGCCACCAGCCGGCTGAGGCCCTTCACCGCCACGCGGGCGCGTTCGCGCATGACGTGGTCCAGCGTGCGACCGATCAGCAGGAAGAACAGCAGCATCACAGCGGCGTCGAAATAGGCGTGCGCGCCGTGATTGATGGTCTCGTAAAGACTCATGGCGTAGGCGAGCGAGACGCCGATGGCGATCGGCACGTCCATGTTCATTCGACCGTGGCGCAGCACGTTCCACGCGGAGCGGAAGAAGATGCGGCCGGCAAAGGCGAGCGCCGGCAGAGCGATCAGCGCAGACAGCCAGTGGAACAGGTCGCGCGTCGAATCCTCGGCGCCCGACCAGACCGACACCGAAAGCAGCATGATGTTTCCGGCGGCGAAGCCGGAAATCGCGACGGCGCGGATGAGCTCGGCGAGGCCGTCGTCCTTGCCTGCCGCCTCGAGATCGAACAGATGCGACTCGTAACCGATGCCCTGCAACGTCTCGACGATCGGCGGCGGTGTACCGCCCGCCCATTTCACCGTGACGCGCTTGGTCGACAGGTTGACGCGGGCGGCCTCGACGCCCTGGAGCTTGCACAGCTCGCCTTCGATTGACTGGATGCAGGCCGCGCAGTGAACGTCCGGCACGGCGAGGTCCGTCTGCCGGACGCCCTGGCCGACGTCGCGGCTGGCGAGCAGAATCTCGTCCCGCGACGGACCCGACCGCTTTGCGCCGTCGATCTCGAGCGCGAGTTCGGTGCCTGGCGCACAGCAGCTCATTTGAGCACCCCGTTGCCGACGACGATGCGGCGGACGTCGCGATAGGGCCTGGCGAGCCCGGCGTCGGCATCGATCTCGACGATCCAGATCCCGTCGCGGACCGCCTCGGCAGCGCCGAAAACGCCGTCGGCCTCGCGGGCGAGCGTGATGGTGCGGTCCTCGGCATCGTAGGCCGGCCGGCGGAAGGTGGCGACCACGCCTTCGACCGGAACGGCCGCGCCCGCCTTGTCGACGAGCCTGTAGGAGACATGGCCGCCGCCGATGGCGAGTTCTCCCTTCCAGCCGAGGGCCGCCTGGGCGCGACCTTCCTCGGCCCTGCGGTTGAACTCCTGGCTGGCGACATAGGAGTTCTTCACGACGAGTCCCGTCCAGCTGCGATTGGCCGCGGTCGCCATGACCAGATTGACCGCAATGACGACGCCGAAGAAGGCCGCCAACACGGCCAGCATGTGTTTGCCGGTGAACTTCCCGGCCGACTCGTCCTGTGCGCTCATTTCGACTTACCCGGCGAATTGAATGTCGCGACATATTCGTCGCGCTCGAAGCTGGCCTTGTCCTCGACGACGAACGTGAAGGTCTGTGCCTCGCCTTCGATGAACTCCAACGGCTGGCGAACGAAGACCTTTATGGTCTTCAGCCGGTCCGGCTCGACCTCGATCGCCACCGACCTGCCGGCCGGCTGTTCTATGCCGGTCACGGTCATCTCGCCTCCCGGCAAGCCCTGCATGGTGACGACGATGGTGCGCGGCTCGGGAATCATGTTGAGCAGCTTGACGGTGTAGCCGTTGCGAATCGAGCCGTCGGAAAGTGTCACGAACTGCGGATTCCGGTCGTGCAGAACATTCACCTCGAGCCGGTCGCGGGTGAGCAGCGCATAGAGCAGCGCTAGGCCGGCAAGCGACCACGCGCCCATGTAGACGAAGGTGCGCGGGCGGAAGATCTTGCGGATGTGGAAATGGGCGAGGCCGCTGGCAAGCTTGCCGTTCGCGTCGCGGACCCTCGCGGGGTCGATCTTCCCGGTGCCTCCGGTCGCTAGCGCCATGTTGGCATTGTAGTCACTGAGCGTCGCATAGGAGATCAGTCCGCGCTCCCTGCCGACCTTGTCCATCACCGCGTCGCAGGCGTCGATGCAGAGGGCGCAGGTGATGCATTCGAGCTGCTGCCCGTCACGGATGTCGATGCCCATCGGGCACACGGCCACGCAGGCATTGCAGTCGACGCAGTCGCCGACGGCCTGTCCGGCGGCCGCCGCCTTCTTGGCGTGCCGCGACCGCGGCTCGCCGCGCCAGTCGTTGTAGGTGACCGTCAGCGAATGCTCGTCGAGCATCGCCGCCTGGATGCGCGGCCACGGGCACATGTAGATGCAGACCTGCTCGCGCATGATGCCGCCGAACGTGTAGGTCGTGGCGGTCAGCACGGCCACCGTGATGTAGGCCACGGGTGCCGCGCTGCCCGTGGCGAAGTCATGCAGCAGGGTCGGCGCGTCGGCGAAGTAGAATATCCACGCGCCGCCGGTGGCCACCGCGATTGCCAGCCAGATCGCATGCTTGACCACGCGCTTGCCGATCTTGTCCAGGGTCCACGGGCCGGCGTCGAGCTTCATGCGGGCGTTGCGGTCGCCTTCGACCGCCCGTTCGACGACCAGGAAGAGATCGACCCAGACCGTCTGCGGACAGGTGTAGCCGCACCAGGCGCGCCCGACGGTCGACGTGATCAGGAAGAGGCCGATGCCCGCCATCACGAGCAGCCCGGCGACGAAATAGAATTCCTGGGGCCAGATCTCGATCGGGAAGAAATAGAAGCGGCGGTTGGCGAGGTCGACCAGCACCGCCTGATTGGGGGCATAGGGACCGCGGTCCCACCGCAGCCAGGGCGTCAGGTAATAGATGCCGAGCGTAATCGCCATGACCAGCCACTTGAAGCGGCGGAAATTTCCCGATGCGCGCTTCGGGAAGATCTTCTTGCGTGCAGCGTAGAGGGGCTGGCGCACCTTGGCCGAATTGACGGCCTCTGCATCCAGCCTTTCGACTTCGGCGTCGTTCAGCATTCCGGTCTCCGGCAGGTTCCATTCGGCTCAGCAAGGCGACGGATGGCGGGGGGCCTTGGCGTCGGAGATTGCATGGCCGCTCCTTGGTGAAGGAAATGCAAGCAGGTCGCGTTGATTCAGGTCAAACACCGAGGTCGCGGATTTCTTATCGCCGCGGCCGATGCCTGTCGATGCGACGAAATGCAGAAGGCCCGGCATTGCTGCCGGGCCTTCGCGCTGAGCGGGTTGAGGGTGGGAAGAAGCTTCGACCCCCCGGCAAAAGCCTATTCCCCGCCGCCCAGCGAATGGACGTAGACGGCCAGTTCCTTGACCTTGGTGTCGCCCAGGCGCGCACCCCATGCCGGCATCACGCCGTGCCTAGGTGACCTGACCTGCGCCGCGACCGCAGCCTCGCCCTCGCCGCGGAGCCAGATCGCGTCCGTCAGGTTGGGTGCGCCGAGATCGCGATTGCCCTTGCCGTCGTCGCCGTGGCAGGCCGCGCAATTGTCGGCGAACACGGTCGCGCCGGGCTCGACCATCGCCTGGTCGGCGACCGGCGCTCCCGAAAGGCTGGCGACATAGGCGCTGACCTGGGCGATCTGCGTCGCGTCGATGATGTCGCCGAACGCCGGCATCTCGGATACGCGCGTCTCCGGATCGTCGGCGAAACGGATGCCGTGCAGGACCGTGTGGTAGATCTGGTCGGCGGTACCGCCCCACAGCCAGTCGTCGTCGTTCAGGTTCGGATACCCCACCGAACCCTGGGCGCCCGAGCCGTGGCACTGGACGCAATTCACCTTGAACGCGGCGGCGCCGGCGGAGATGGCGAACTGGCGCAGCGTATCGTCCTTGATGATCTCGTCGACGCTCTTGGCGGCGACCGCCTCCATATACTGCGACTTGGCCGCCTCCGCCGCCGCCAGTTCGGCCCTGACGTCGGCGCGGCTCGAATAGCCGAGCAGGCCGGTGGTCGCCGACTTCAGCATCGGCCACGCCGGATAGGCGATGGTGTAGGCCAGCGCCCAGACGATGGTCGCGTAGAAGGTCCACACCCACCAGCGCGGGAGCGGATTGTTCAGTTCGCGGATACCGTCCCACTCGTGGCCGGTTGTGGCGATGCCTGTCGCCTCATCGATGTGCTTCTCGGTCATGACTCAGTCTTCCTTGAGCGGGATTCGGGCCGCATCGTCGGCGATCTTGCGACTGCCGGGGCGGAACGCGAAGAGCACGACGCCGACGAAGAAGAGAGCCATGAAGAGCAGACCCCAACTGTCCGCGAACGTGCGCATTGCGGTGTAGGTTTCCATAACAGCCTCCTCAGCGGTATCCGGCGGCTTCGTCGTAAGTCGAGAAGTCGACCAGCGTGCCGAGCATCTGCAGGTAGGCGACCAGCGCATCCATTTCCGTCAGCCGGGCCGGATTGCCGTCGAAGTCGCCGATCTTGGCCTTCGGGTAGCGAGCCAGGACGCCGGACGTGTCGGCGTTCGGATCGGCCTGCGCCGCCATGTCGGCCTCGGCATTGGCGATCATCTCCTCGCTGTAGGGCACGCCGAGCAGGGCCTGCGTCGACAGGCGGGTCGAGAAGTCCTTCACCTTCAGATCGCTGTTCAGGAGGAACGAGTAGCTCGGCATGATCGATTCCGGCACGACCGAGCGCGGCTCGATCAGATGCTGGACGTGCCACTCGTTGGAATAGCGGTCGCCGACGCGGGCGAGGTCAGGGCCGGATCGTTTCGACCCCCACTGGAACGGATGATCGTACATCGATTCCGCCGCCAGGCTGTAGTGGCCGTAGCGCTCGACCTCGTCGCGGAACGGGCGGATCATCTGCGAGTGGCAGACATAGCACCCTTCACGGACGTAGATGTCGCGCCCGGCGAGTTCGAGCGGCGAGTAGGGTCGCATCCCGTCCACCTTCTCGATGGTGTTCTCGAGGTAGAACAGGGGCGCGATCTCGACGATGCCGCCGACCGTGACGACCAGGAAGGAAGCCGCCAGCAGGAGCGTGGCGTTCTTCTCCAGGACTTGGTGTTTTTCCATCAAAGCCATGTTTGCGCTTCCTTACTCGGCAGCCTGCAGGGCGGGGGCGGCGCCGGGCAGCGGCTCCTCCTCGCGCTGATAGCCAAGGATTGTCATCGTGATGTTCCATGCCATGACCAGGGCGCCGGTGAGGTAGAGCAGGCCGCCCAGGGCACGCAGGACATAGTAGGGGTGCATGGCCGCGACGGTTTCGGCGAACGAATAGACCAGGAAGCCCTGCTCGTCGTACTCGCGCCACATCAGGCCCTGCATGATGCCCGAGACCCACATCACCGCCGCGTAGACGACGATGCCGAGGGTGGCGAGCCAGAAGTGCCAGGTAACCAGCCGCAGCGAATAGAGGCGCTGCCGGTTCCACAGCTTCGGCACCAGGTAGTAGATCGCGCCGAACGAGATCATGCCGACCCAGCCGAGCGCGCCCGAGTGGACGTGGCCGATGGTCCAGTCCGTGTAGTGGGACAGCGAATTGACCGCCTTGATCGACATCATCGGGCCCTCGAAGGTCGACATGCCGTAGAAGGCGACAGCCAGCACCATCATGCGGATGATCGGGTCGGTGCGGATCTTGTCCCAGGCGCCCGAGAGCGTCATCAGGCCGTTGATCATGCCGCCCCACGACGGCATCCACAGCATGATCGAGAAGACCATGCCCAGCGTCTGCGCCCAGTCGGGCAGCGCGGTGTAGTGCAGGTGGTGCGGACCGGCCCAGATGTAGAGGAAGATCAGCGCCCAGAAGTGCACGATCGACAGCCGGTACGAATAGACCGGGCGCTCGGCCTGCTTCGGTACGAAATAGTACATCATGCCGAGGAAGCCCGCCGTCAGGAAGAAACCGACCGCGTTGTGGCCGTACCACCACTGGGTCAGCGCGTCCTGCACGCCGGAGAAGGCGGAGTAGCTCTTGATGCCGAGGAACGAGACCGGGATCGCCAGGTTGTTGACCACGTGCAGCATCGCGATGGTGACGATGAAGGACAGGTAGAACCAGTTGGCGACGTAGATGTGGGGTTCCTTGCGCTTCAGGATCGTGCCGAGGAAGACGAGCAGGTAGGCGACCCAGACGATCGTGATCCACAGGTCGACATACCACTCCGGCTCGGCGTATTCGCGGCCCTGGGTGATGCCCAGCAGGTAGCCGGTCGCCGCCATGACGATGAACAGCTGGTAGCCCCAGAACACGAACCAGGCGAGGTTGCCGCCGAAGAGGCGGGCCCGCGTCGTGCGCTGGACGACGTAGAAGGACGTCGCGATCAGCGCGTTGCCGCCGAAGGCGAAGATCACCGCCGAGGTGTGCAGCGGCCGCATGCGGCCGAAATTGAACCACGGCTCGATGTTGAGGTCCGGATAGGCCAGCTGAAGAGCGACGACGACGCCGACGAGGAAGCCGACGACGCCCCAGAACATGGTCGCGATCGCGCCGTAGCGGATCGGATCGTCCATGTAGAAGGACTCTTCGCCGCCGGCCGTCGCGGCCGCGCCGAATTTGGTGTTGCGGAGCAGGACGATGACCGTGCCGGCAAGCACGATCGTCAGGATCCACATGTGAGCCTGGAACAGCTCGTCCCTTGCGAGTGCGGCTGCAACCACTGCCAGGAAGGTCGCGAGACCCACCCCTACGATCGCGGTACCGTGTTTCATTGATTATCCCCGACGCGAATTCGTTTCGAAGGCTCGTCACGCAGGACGGCCCGTTGGTTGTTTTCTTCCTCGCGTGAATATCCGCCTTGATCCAGGTCAAAGCCGGTCATCCTACCCTTGGCCAGTGTTCGCCGATCCACAATCGGGAGGGGCAATTGTCCGCGAAGGAAGTTTGGATGGCTTCAGCCTACGACACGTCCGCAGAGGACGGCTCGGGGCCGTCGGCCCAGTCCTCCCCGGCGGCCAGGATCGCCGTGATGCGCCGCGCGCACGGCGAGAAGCTCAAGGTGTGCGGTGCGCTCGAGGAGATCGCCGACGCACTGCCCGATCGCGTCGACCGCCTGATGTGCGTCTCGGTCGCCAGCACGCTGCTGCCGATGCTGCGCAACATCCACCGCTTCGAGGAAGAGGTCATCTTTCCGGCCTACGCCGCGGCGACCGCGGACCTGCAATGCGTCGAAAGACTGAAGGCCGAACACGTCGAGGACGAGTGCTTCGCCGACGAAGTGACCGAAGCGCTCATGGCGATCGGCCACGGTTCGGCCGTCGCCAATCCGGAAGCGCTCGGCTTCATGCTGCGAGGATTCTTCGAGATGATGCGCCGCCATGTCGCATTCGAGCGCGACCACATTCTCCCGGCGATCGGCGGCGCACCGGAACCCGCCGCGCCGAACGGTGCGGGGC
>DUSC01000029.1 GCA_012842935.1 Hyphomicrobiales bacterium
CCCGCCTCTGCGCGCGGCTCGGCGTCCCTCACGCAACGCTCGAATGGACCGGCGACAAGCCCGCTACCGGCGTGCAGGCCCGGGCGCGGGCGGCGCGCTACCGCCTGCTCGCGGACGAAGCGGCGCTCATCGACGCCGATTTCATCGTCACCGGGCATACGCTGGAGGATCAGGCGGAGACGCTCGCCATGCGCCGCGCCCGTGATCCCGAAGCGGACGAAGGCATGGACGAGGCGGTTCTGGTCGAGCGCCGGATCTGGGTGGTGCGGCCTTTCCTCGCCGTCACGCGCGGGGCGATCCGGGACTATCTCCGGGCCCATGGCCTGTCGTGGAGCGAAGACCCGAGCAACGACAATCCCGCCTTCGAGCGGGTCAGGGTCAGGCTTGCCGGTATCGGCTGGCTTTCGGTGGCGGATGCTGAGCGGGCGCGGCCATTGCCCTATGCCGATGCGGCGCGCTTCGTTCGCGACCGCGTCAGGCTTCATGGGCGTCTCGTCGCCGCGGTCGATCTCGACGGTTTCCAGCCGGACGGGCCGGCGCACCGGATCGCGCTTCTGACGCTCGTCGCCATGTTCGGCGGCCGCGAGCATCTCCCGGGCAAGGCGGCCGCCGCGCGGATCTTCGCAGCGCTTGCGACCGGCGCCGATGTGCGGCTCACGGCGGGCCGCGTCGTCTTCGACCGCCGGAAGAACATGCTCTATCTCTGCCGCGAGGCGAGGGGGTTGCCGGATGCGACGATTCCTCCGGGCAGCACCATGTGCTGGGACGGGCGTTTCGAGATCGGCAACGACGGTGCCGCGCCCGTCAGGGTTGCCGCCGGCCGCGTGTTCGAACGGCTCGCGCCGCTCCTTCCCCCTCCGGAGGAGAAGGCGCTGCCGGGGGCCGTCGCCCGGCTCGTCTCGGCCACGATGCCGCGTCTCGTTTCGGGACCGGCGGCGCTCCGGGTGAGACCGGTGCTTGCGCCCTTCGAACATTTCCTGCCTTTGCGCAAGCTCGCGCTCGCCGACGGTCTCGCGACCGTGTTCGGATTGGAACAATTTCCCGTTCCGTCGCTTGGTGAAGCGCGTTTTGATGCGTTGTAGCTTGGCATTCCGCCTGCGCATGCCTATGTTACATCTTGAAAAGGCCTGCTTCCGGGTATATCCGGGCGGGCTAAATTGTTCCGGTGAGGGATATGAACCCCAACTTCAGAAATATCGCCCTCTGGGCTATCATTGCTGTACTGCTGGTCGCGCTGTTCAGCATGTTCCAGACCCAGAGCGACCGTGTGAGCTCCGCGGAAATTCCATATTCGGATTTCATCAAGGCCGTTGACGGCGGCCGCGTCCGCCAGGTCGAGTTCACCGGCAATCGGGCCCGCGGCGTCTATTCCGACACCAATGCGGTCTTCCAGACCTATGCGCCGCAGGTCGACGACGGCCTGATGACCAAGCTGCAGAGCAAGAACGTCACCGTGATGGTACGCCCGGAAGCCGATTCGTCCTCCGGCCTGTTCGGCTTCCTCATCAACCTGCTGCCGATCCTGCTGATCATCGGCGTCTGGCTGTTCCTGATGCGCCAGATGCAGGGCGGCTCGCGCGGCGCCATGGGCTTCGGCAAGTCCAAGGCCAAGCTGCTCACCGAGGCGCATGGCCGCGTCACCTTCGACGACGTCGCCGGCGTCGACGAGGCCAAGAGCGACCTTGAGGAGATCGTCGAATTCCTGCGCGATCCGCAGAAGTTCCAGCGGCTCGGCGGTCGCATCCCGCGCGGCGTGCTGCTGGTCGGTCCACCCGGCACGGGTAAGACGCTGCTCGCCCGCGCCATCGCCGGCGAGGCCAACGTTCCCTTCTTCACCATTTCCGGCTCGGATTTCGTCGAGATGTTCGTCGGCGTCGGCGCGTCC